>JABGPF010000192.1 GCA_018645065.1 Phycisphaerales bacterium | reverse complement strand
GAGTTTCCGTCCGGCTTTGACGTCATCGGTGAACGGTTTTTCGATCAGCACAGACTTACCGGCTTCGATGAACGGTCTAGCCGCGTCGAGGTGATGCAGCGTCGGCACGGCTATGATGGCTGCATCTACGAGTTCCACCGCGTCGTTAACGTCGGTGAATGCCAGGCAATCTCGCTGCCCTGCAACATCCTTGGCGTTGGCTTCGTCGGCATCGACAACGCAGACTAGTTCGGCGTCTTCCATCTGCGACAGCACGCGAGCATGCAACTTGCCCATGCGTCCGGTCCCTACCACTGCTACGCGAAAACTCATCTTATTTATATCTCCGAGTTAGTTATTTATTCCCTGACTGGCGAAGCTTTTCGGCGTCGGTCAGCATGAATTTAATTTCGGCATCCTTTGCAACTTCGCGATCTGACTTTCGTTGGCGAGATCGCGTCCCGATATTATACCTAATATCTGCGCGATTGCCTCAACAATCAGCCGCGTATGCGTAATTTGCGGTCTAGGCGAGTTTGTCGACAAGTGCGCGCACCAGTTGTCTGTTCAACTCATGTCCACTGCGTGAGGCGACTATTCGCCCGGTAATACGCCTGCCCAGAAGCGACAAATCGCCGATAAGATCGCAGATTTTATGTCGAACCGGCTCGTCGGGCATGAGCAGATTACCGGCCATTAGTTCACCATTGGGCTTGAAGACAACTATGTCCTCTTCGCTCAGATGGCTTCCGGCGCCGATTGATCTCATATATTCGGCTTCGGCCTGGAGCAGAAAGGTTCGAGTGGGTGCGATCTCAGTTGCGTAATCGTCAGTTCCGAAGTCGAACCTGAGTGCCTGTCGCCCGATCCCCGGATTATCGCTGTAGTCCAGATCGTAAAGTATTTCGAGCCTGTCGTCGGGACCCCGAAGCGCCGCCAGCATCGACTCACCGCTGGTCACAACCATCGGTTCGGGTATGGCGTAGAGAAGGGTTTGAGGTTCCTGCTGCTCGATTCCGGCGCGTGTGATCGCGTCGCTGAATATCTTGGCCGATCCGTCTGTGTTGGGCGCCTCGGGGCTGTCGGTTTCTATCGTGAGGTTGTCTATCCCCATCCCCCACACAGCCGAGAGAACATGCTCCACGGTCTCCACGGTAACGTCGCCTTGCCCCAGGGCGGTCCGCCGCTCCATGGGCGTTGCCTGCGAGATATCGGCGGGGATTCTAACTGGAGGGTCGACATCGGTTCTCACAAATGCGATACCGCTGTCAGGCGGAGCGGGCAGAAACCGCATAAGGCAGTCTCGACCGCTGAAAAGGCCTTTACCCTCGATAGTTACCGGTTGTTTAATTGTTTTCTGTTTGGTCAAGAGATTCGAGCCTTGCTTCAAGCGCCCTTACTTTCTTGATGAGGTCGGGAAGGCGCTCCAGGGCGCGAATTTCGCGGAACGTCTGCCTGGCGTTATGTGCGGGAATACCGGCGATAACGGAGCCGTCGGGAGTATCGGTTGCAATGGCTGCAAACGCCGCACACTTCACCTGATCACCAATTGTGATATTATCTCGGACACCGGCGCTACCGCCGATAACCACGTAATTGCCCAACTTGGCGCTTCCGGCGATACCGACCTGGGCGCACAGTATGCACCCCCTGCCAATCTGGACATTGTGTGCAATCTGCACCAGATTATCGATCTTTGTTCCCGCCCCAATAACAGTCGAGCCTAACTTCGCCCGATCAATACAGCTTGCCGCTCCGATCTCGACATCGTCCTCGATAATTACATCGCCAATGTGCGGGATTCTGTGATGCACGCCCTGATCGGTGTAATACCCGAACCCGTCGGCTCCAATCACGCAGTTTGGCCCGATGCTTACGCGGTTTCCGATTTGGCATCTATCGAGGACCACAACGCCCTGCTGCAGCATGGTCTCGGCGCCTATCACCACGTCGGCTCCGATCGACACGTTTGCGTGGAGAATTACTCCTGAAGCTATTTTCGCACCCGGTCCTATCGAAACGCCAGGCCCTATTGACACGTCGCCAGCCAGTTCGGCCTGGGGTGATATACTGGCGCCAGCGTCTACTCCGCTCTGCGGTTTGGACCGTTCCCACGCCAGCACACCCAGCACCTTCGCTACCGCGATATCCGCTTTTTCAACGATTATCAGGGGCATTGGCGCGTCGTCGATCGGTTCTGACACGATCGCGGCGCCGGCTTGGCTGTCCACCAGACGTGATGCGTATCTTTTGTCGATCGCAAAGGTCAGGTCATTTGGTCCGGCCTGGTCGAGGGGCGCAACTGAACTGATAGTCCCCTCAGACGGACCCTGTATGTCAGCATCCAACAGTTCGCCTATTTCTCGTACTGTAAGTGTCTTTTCGCTCATATCGCTGCACGCCATAGCTACAAGGGACTCGGCGTACTTTCAAGACCGCCGCGATGGGTCATCGGGTCAGGGCTTGTTTCGATACGCCGCATTCATGCGAGAAAGAACGCTGGCGGTGATGTCAATCGAATCGTCGCTGTAAATAACTTTGCGCTGAGCAATTTCCATTCGCATATCATTGGTGCTTTGGGCCCGCAAACTGCCCCGCTGCTGGTAAAGGACTACTTTAAATCCGCGACTCTTAGCCACTTCCTTAACAGCCTTTTGCACCTCAGTGTACATTTCACGCGTAAATTTCTGGTGCATTCGCATCGCTTTGCTCTGCTCGAACTTCAACCATGCGTCGCGATTAATCGCCTGGCGTTGGCTTTCGGCGAGGCGTTGTTCGTATTGCGCCGAACCGACTTCCAGGAGCCTGAGTTCCTTGGTCATCGCCTCAATGGCTGCGGTGCGTGTTTTGACTTCAGCTTCGATCCGGCCTCGTTCTTTGTTCAGATCGGCAGTCAGATCCTTGGCCTTTTGACAGTTATTGAGAACTTCAACAACGTTGCAAACGGCGATCGATTCACCACCGACCGGTTTGTTCGCCTGGGCGTCAAGATGAGTAACCACCATGAGCCCTGCAACAGCGGCGACGAGCAGTACGAGCATAACTTGCGATGACTTCATTATTTGTCTCTCCATCAGAACATCCATCCCAGCGAGAATGAGAATACTTGTTCATCATCCATCGAATCTGAGACCAGCGGAACTGCGAAATCGAAGCTCATGGGCATCGGCCCGAAGAGCGGGACAACCCAGCGAACACCAAAGCCAACTGAGGCTCGGTAAGTATTTACACTTATGTCAGACTCAACTGTACCGGAATCCATGAACATCACGCCGCGAACATCTCTCCCGAACAGCGGGAAGGAATACTCACCACCGAGGAATACCATGAAATCACCACCGACCTGATCGTTCTTAACTCCGTTTCGCGGGCTTATACCGCGATATTCAAAGCCTCTGATCGATCCCATTCCACCACCGTAGAATTTCTCGAAAACCGGTGCGTCGCCAGCGATATAACCAACACTCGACCGAGCGGCCAGCACATGCTTGCGATCCTGCGAGTCGATAAGCATCGTGTGATATTTACTGTAAGCGGCGCGGAATACGGTGAAGTTATAATCGCCTCCGACCTGCTCGGCGCTGACTTTCAGGCGGTCACCGGCTGAAGGTAGCCAGCGGCTGTCGGTGCGATCCCTAACCAGCGAGCCCTTGAGCCCAGCCAGGAAGGTCGAACCTTTTACGCTCATAATTTCCGGAGCGGCCAGTGCGTCGATATCGGTAATCCTAACGCCTTCGATGCGGGTCGCCAGTTCACCGTACCAGCGATTTTTGAAGCGATGCCCCACGCTGAGAACGGCGCCCACGCGGGCCTCGTCGTAATCGTCGCGGTTTCGGTTAAACGCAAACGCCTTGGCTCCAGCGGAATACGGTAGATCGAACACCATCGGATCGAACCACTCGACGTGGTATCGCATCATTTCTACACCGGGCTGTGCGACCAGCGAGAGAGTTTGCCCCGCGCCCTTAAAACCTTGAGCTGTCATGAATTCGCGCCAGCTTTTCGGCCAGTTCATTATATCGAAGTTTCGCTGACGGAGCGAAAAGTTGCCCAACACGCCGCTGTTAGAACTGACCCCGGCGCCAATAAGGAACTCGGCGGTCTTGCCTTCGACGACTTCGACCAGAACGTTCCTGACCCCAGGTTCGCGGCCAATCGGTGTGATATCAACCGAATCGAACAGGCCCAGTTCTTTCAAGCGATGCTTGGACTGCTTGATCGCCACGGTATTGAACAGTTGCTCGGGGAAGAGCTTCATCTGGCGGCGGATAACGCGGGACTGCGTGGTGTCGTTACCGCGAATTATCACTTCGCCAACACGGTACTGGTCGGCTTCGTTGATCCTGTAGATCACGTCGACCAGACCGGGCTTAACTTTGAATCGTTTTGCCTGTGAGACACCGGCGCCGATATAGCCCAAACGCCCGTACTTCTCTTTGAGGCGTCGAACGTCAAACTCCTGGTTCTCAGCGGTGTAAAAAGCGTCCTTGTGCAGCTTGAGATCTTTGGCCAGTTCCTTATCGTCGAATATCTTGGCGCCTTCAAAGGAGACCTTATTGACGCGATATCGCTGATTCTCGCGAATAACGTAAGTCAGTGTGATGCGTGATTTATCGTCGGAATATTCGAGCTCTCGAAGCACTTCGGCGTCGAGGAAACCATCGGCCACGTAAAGGCTGCGGAGCGTGATAATATCACGATCGATCTTTTCCTTGTCGTAGTAACCGGCAACGAAAGGCCACATCTTCCGCCACACTTCAACTTTGAACCGCAGCTTTGAACTCCAGAAATGGTTGTTGCCCTTGAAGTTGACCCGCCTGATGGTGACTCTCGGTCCCTCGACGATCTGGTAGAGAACCTTCTGCTCGTCCCTCAGCACGGTAACTTTCGCGTGTGCAAAGCCCTCGGTGCTGTACTTGGCTTCAATCGCCTTTAATCCATCGTTAATCTTCGCGTCGTTCAGTGCGTCACCAGGCCTGAAGGGCAGTTCCTTCTGGAGGTCTTCGGTGGCTATCGACTTGTTGCCTGCGAAGGCAAGGTCGCCAACCAACTCGCGTTCCTTAACGTCAAACGTAACGATAAAGCCCTTGTTGGTGCTGGTGGCGGTGGCGGTAACGGCGGTAAACTTCCCGGTTTTCAGGAGCCTTTGCTTGTCCTGCCTTACGAGATCTTCTTTATACGCCTCACCAACTCGCGTCTGGATATGAACCTTGACCGCACCCAGGGGCACTTGCTGGTTACCTTTGATTCGCACCTCGATGACGTTTTTCGACGTCTTGGCGTCCTGTGCCCATGACAGGCCAGCGGCCGCCGAGAGAATCAGCACCACAAATATCCCTAACTCTTTTATATTCCTTTTCACAGTCTGCTCCTGCAGTTTCCTGTCTGGGGCGTCAATTCACTCGACACACCCATCGGCGAAAGTGTTCCACGAACCGAAAACAATACGTCCCACAAGGCCGATTGTCAATCTAAAAAGCCCCCTCCCAACCACCCCCCAAGGCTTCCGGGATGTTAAATTCAGCCTCCCCACCGCCCCTTGCAACGGTTTCGGCGCAAGAGACCGCTGGAAGAACCGCCAAAAAAACTATTTGAGTCTCTTAATATAGATGTTCCTGAACTGCACAAGGCTCGATGCGGGCTGGAATTTGCCCGTCTTACCGATCGGGCCACCGTGATGCTGGAAGACTATCGGGCCCTGGTCAGGTATTCCGGGCATCAGGGCGTTCTTCAGCACGGTTTTCCCGTTCAGCACTGCAGTTACGCGATCTTTGACGACCGTTATTTCGAACAGGTTCCATTGTCCAACGGGGTTGTCGGCTTTGACTTTCGGGACAGCCGCCGCCCGAACCTCGGGCGAAAGCTTCTTGTCCAGGCGAATACCGTACATTTCGCCCGATCCGCAGTCCCAGCACCACAGGTTCATCTGTGCCTTACCGTACCCGCGCGGGAAGATGCCCGAGTCGGCGTTGGGTTTCTTGACGATGATAACCTTACCGTTTGCATCCTTTTTGTACGAACCGTCGGGCAGGATCGTCGGCATGGGGTACAAGCCGCTTGTGCGCTTGAACCGCCACTCGATGTGCAGCTTGTAATCCTTGAACTTGTCCTTGGACACCAGGTTCTTGTTGCCCCTGGCCTCAGACGAAGCGTCATAGTCAATCACGCCGTCCTGAACTTTCCAATGTCCGTTATCGCCCTTGGGCACGTTCCAACAGCCTAGATCCTTCCCGTTGAACATGCTCACGTACCCGTCTTTAAGCAGCTTTTTCGTATCGACAGCCGGCGCCGACTTCAGAGGTCCGCTGGGCGTGGTGTCTACGTCGATATCGCCCAGGGCGAACTGAATACCGTCCAGATAGAATCGCAGCAGGTCCGCGCCGAGGAAACTTTTAGGGTTATGCCCCAGCGACGAGTAAAACACTCGCCCCTTACCGTACATGCGCACCCAGGCGACGGCGTTATCGTTGTCGGCCCGAGCGCCCCGCTTCTTGACGACATCCATGTCCAACGTCAGCAGGATGCGGAGATTGTCGCGCGTGTAGATCTTCGCGAACTGATACATCTCGTCGTTAATCGGGAACCCCTTGCCCCCGAACACTTTGGTAAGCTTGTGGTTCGGATCGTCGATCTTGATCGCAACATTGCCCGACCACGGATGCCCGGTGAACAGCCCGCCGAACACGTGCCCGAACTGGTTATCGGTCGCACTGTGAAAACCAACCAACCCGCCGCCGCCCGAAACGTACTCCTTAAGATTCTCCAGCAGCGTTTTACCGTTGACGGCCTTGCCTTTCCCACCGGTGGAGTTGTTGACGCATATCGCATCGAACTGTTTCAGCTTCTCGGGGATCATGATCTGCGCCATCGCCTTGGTGTCGCGAACGAACACAAGCTCAAACGCGCCGGTCTGCTCAGCCATCAGTTCAAGGGCCTTCTCACCGGCGAATCGCCCTGCATTGTGGCTTTGATAAGACAGCACCAGCATTTTCCGCGGTTTGCGCGGTTTGGCGGTCGCCTTCTTGGGCATGGCGGCTTTCATAGTAGCGAGTTGCTCGTCGGTGGGCCCCTTCTTCCTCGGCGCAGCCAAAACCGTCGCCGAAGCGATAAGACTTAATCCGAAAGATGCAATAAGCAATAGCGTAAAGTGTTTCATAACAGGTGTCCTTTCAGCGGTAATCATATGGCAATGACGCCGATGAATCCATCGTCCCTTGACGGTTTTTCGCCAAGACGCGTAATAGAATCTAAGGAGACTAATATGAAACGCATGCGACTACTCAGCACATCAGCACTCATCATGGCAACCATGGCTTCTCTCGCCGCCCAGGCCAGCGCCGACGAGACAGGCCTGAACCTACAGGCCATAGCCTCGCTGCAAGAACGACTAAACACCTACGATCAGAAGCTGCCCGACCTGCCCAAGCTCGGTATAAGCAAGGCCCTTGCCTACGAAGAAAACGAGCAATTCACTTATATAATGGGCAAAACGCCCGTTTCGCTCCGCCGGATATTCTTTATCAAACCGGCGACACTCATCATAAGCGACGTGCTGGACAAAACCCCCGACAAACCGGCTAGGTGGCTGCTCGGCGTAACCAAAACACCGAAGATCGACGCCCGCAAGATCACCTTCACCCAAGGTAAAACAACCGGATTTTGCGAGACGATCCTACCGCACCAAGCCGAATGGAAGCCCGCCAAACAGGCAGCCGCAGCGACGGCCAAACACAACCACTCGCGGATATTCGTCCACATGCTGCACCTCGCCGGCAAGGCGAAAACCACCGCCCCAGTTACTAAGCTCATCGGAGACGGGCACGTTCCACGGCTCTCGATAACCCTCGGCCAGGCCGTGTGGGACATCATCCTCCCGCCCGAACAATCCGCCCCGGGCACCATCGCCATCACCGACCCCGACGCCAAAAAGAGCGTTGCTCGCCGCCTCCTGCCCTCGGGAATCTTGCCCCACGGCGAGAAGATAGTCGCCATGATGAAACGCTGGGACAGGGCCTATCACAACAATAAAAGACCCGGCTGGGACAGCGGACGAGTGGCGTTTGAACTGAGGAAAGTCGTCGAAAACGGGACAATCAAACCGTGCCGCGCAGTCATACTCGGCTGCGGGACCGGAACGAACGCCGAATATCTCGCCGGAAAAGGTTTCGAAGTCACCGCGATCGACATATCACCGACATGCCTGACGATGGCCCAGAAGAAATCCGAGGTAAGCGGATCGGGCGTGAAATGGGTGCTCGCCGACGTGCTGGCCCCGCCGAAGATACCGCCTTTCGACTTCATATTCGATCGAGGCTGCTACCACAACATCCGAAAGCACAACGCTGCGGATTTCGTCAAAGCTTCGAAGAAGATGTCCAAACCTGGCACGAAGTTCATGCTGCTGGCCGGCAGCGCCGCAGAGAAGAAACACTGGGGCCCGCCCCGAATAAAGGAATCTGAAATCCGCGAAGATTTCTCGCCCTCGTTCAAGATCGACTCGATGAAACAGTCCTGGTTCGACCTGAACAGAAAGGCCCACAGCACCAAAGGCCCAATGGCCTGGTGCGTAATAATGACCCGAAAGTGATCGGATGGGACGGCGAGATCCGTGGGCGACGACGGCTACCAGGGATGTTCCAGATCCTTGCGTCGTACGCGTTCCCTGTCATAGTAATCGCCCGCAGTGCCTTTCGCTCGCGACCAGAACTGCCTGATAACCGCGATGTATTTCAGCCGCTGCGAGGGTGATGCATTGGGTTCGTAGGGATATCGTCGTCCGATAAGGAGCACAACTGCGTCAGCCGCACGCTGCCGGACAGTAACATCATCGTCATTCATCGCCGCAAGAAGCGTATCCATTTTTTCGTAGGCCCGCGTTCGGCCCAGGCCCGTTACGGCTGCGGCGCGCACCACGGGGGCTTTGTCGGTGCGGGCTAATTCCGCCATGGGCTCAGCCTCTTTCGGATCCGCCGCCCTTGCGTACGCCAACACCGCCTCCTGGCGGATCTGAGGGCGTGTGTCTTTCATCGCATCTCGAATGGACATGACGCCTAGCGGGCCGAGGTATCCCATTGTCTTAACCGCACGCCGTGCGGTCCGAATATCCGGATTCCGAATTTCGGCGCTCAGCGCCTCAGTATCCCCGTCGGCGCGTAGCTGCTCCATACGCGCATCGATATCGTCGAGTTGCGGGGGCTCGACCCGCACCAGGTTCCAGATAACCAACACGCTCAGGATTACCGCAATCCCTACAAGTAACTTAAGTTTCATCAAGAGGCCTCAATAAGTCTGTTTGCATTCAGTTTCCGACCACCAGCTACTTATTCCACATGGTCCTCTGTATGTTGGGATCGTCCGGGTCGATCTCGTCAGGACGCTTGAGATGCACATCACCACCGGGGAACAGTGCGTTCACCATCCCGTGATGCCGGGCGAAAATCGGGATCCCCGGCACATCGCTCGCAAATGTTTCGTCTGACCAATTATGAGTCGACTTGGCGACAAACCAGGGATAATCCAACACCATGATCTTACCGGCGGAGTCCGAGATGTCGTTGATTGCGGAGTTCATTCCGTAACTTGTCGTTCCGCCTCCGCCGCCCAGAACAACTTCAGAGCCCGGGCCTCCGTTCATCTGGCTTTTGGGGACGAGCACTTTTCTGTCGGATTTGTCAATCAGGTTGAAATTGTAACCGGCGCCAGTAATCTGCTTGACCCTGAGGGTAAGCGTCCCGTCTCCGCTTTCCTCCACCCTAACCGCTATTTCATAGTCCATATCGCTGCCGGCATGAACTATGTCCTCGAGAACCCACCAGCATACCGTCGGGTTAGACCCGGGGCTGTACGGTGGTACAGCCACGTGCGCAGGACCCCAGTTTATCGCCTGGAATTGCTCGTCGGAAAGCTTGGCTACGAACGGGCCTTCTATGAGTTCAAGGTCCATGCCCGTGGTGGTGACATGAACGCACACCAGTTCGTCAACAGGCATCACCGCGGCAGCCTCTAATTCACTTTCCCCGTCAGGGCAGACAAACGCTCCACCAGAACCGAGAAAATCGCCCAACTGGACAGGCCATCTGGTCGGAATCAACCTCGCCCCCGCCCCAGTCTGACTACTACCGCGAAAGAGCGAAATAGCCTCGCCGACACGCTTAAGATTATTGGCGCATATAGTCCTGTTGGCAGTACGAGTAACGCCAGTGAAAGTCGGAGCCAACAGGGTCGTCAGCAACGCAATAATAGCGATAACTACAAGCAGCTCGATGAGGGTGAATCCGGTGTTTTTTGTGTTCATTTTCAATACACCACTCCTATCGGTATCGTTAATGGCGCAACTTATGGAAAGCAGGCACGTGACATCAGACAGATAATCCACTCTATATTCTATCGCCCCCCCTGCCCCGAGTCAATGCAAAGCTCCGATCACATCAGGGCCTACGCATCTAACCCCAGCCATGGCCTTTCGGTAATGTCAATGGACTCATCTCCCAAGCCGCAGACGCCTGCCATGTTCACAATAGCTTCACACATATACGTTGTGAACCTATAAGTCGGAAAAGTGGTGCTTCTTTTCCGGGTCATGGGTCACACGAAAAAGAGACGTGTCGTAACACGTTGCGGAAACACGAGTTATAGAGACGCTACTGCACGTATTCCGGTCCGAATCGTTGCCTGCAGGCTCGTCAATGGTTCGGATTGGAGGTTCACACTTCCCGGAAGTGTGAACATGTGTAAACCTGCCGGTCAGGTCAGTTCTGTGCGGGCGATTCATCTCCAAATCGCAGCTCCGTGGTTGCCAAACAGGACTCGGCGGTACTTAGACACAACGCACAATATCAAGATGCGTAAG
>JABGPF010000191.1 GCA_018645065.1 Phycisphaerales bacterium | reverse complement strand
GGTTGGCGGTTGTGGAGAATAATTTTGGCAGAGGGCGGGCGGTTTACACCGCAACGTGTCCGGCGATCTCGTACGCCAAAGACGCCAAATTTGTGCCCGCCAAGCTCAAGGAAAACTGGCCCGCGACGCAACGAAAGTTCATTAACCGCCAAGCCGAAATCGCCAAAGCGCCCCGGCTTGTCGAACTTTCCCACCCGGTAGTCGAAGCCGGGGTCTACGACGCAAAAAATGGGACGGCGATCGTGTTGGCGAACTTCACCTACAAACCGATCAAGGGCCTCAAGGTTACGGTGCGAATCCCTAACCCTCGCGCGCCGAAGAGCGTAACGTCAGTGGAGTCCGGGCGATTGAAATTCACATCGACCGGTCCGCCGGCGGTTTCGTCGCTGCCGCAGTATCCGTATACGGTGAGCTTTACGGTTGATCTTGGCATCAACGACATCATCCTGATAGAATAGTGCCCCGACGATACGACGATACGCAAACGAAAGCACTCCAGGAGATTCGCATGCACCGCACTCGACTTGTGATTATTACTCTACTTGTTTCGCTGGTCGCTTCGACCGCTCCGGCCGCCAAACCGACGGCGAGGATACACTCGGTAGTCGACATTTCTCACGCGTTCTCATTTTACTTCGACGGGCGATTCGCAAGGAACTACCTCGCAGCCAAAGGCAACATCAGCGTGAAGAACTGGGGCACGCTGCACAAGTTTGATTTCGACAGGGTGAACCTTGTTGTCCTGCAGTCCGGCGCTTCGTCGTGTGAGTACACGCCCAAAGATATCGCCGCAATCAAGGCGTTTCTCGAGTCCGGCGGCGGGGTGATCGTGCTGGGCGACTACGCGCTGTTCAGGAATGGTAAAACCTATACGCTTAACGCGCTGGCCAAGGCGTTTGGCGCCGAGTTCGTTAACAACGGCGCCAAGAGGTCGGTAACCGGCTTGGGCGAATTGAAAGGCAAGGCCATTAAAAACTATGGCGGCAAGACGATCACTCTTACCCGTTCTGTGGGATGGGAGGTGCTGATCAAGGACGCAGCCGGACGCTGCGTGATGGCGCGCAGGGATGTGGGGAAGGGCAAACTTTTGGTGAGCACTCGCGGGATATCTGGGCGAAAGCCCGACGCGAGTGACCCGATAAACGCAGAATGGCTCTCACCGTTGCTTGCCGACCTGACCGCCGGTAAAACAGTCGACCCGAAACGCAGGCCCAGGAATCAATCCGCAGAAAATACGGTGGTTCGCGACGGGCTCGAAATCCGCTGCAGCGACTACATGCAGCCGTTCGCCGACGAGATTTTCAAGATGTACGTTACATGCAGGCCCGTGCAGGAGAAGCTGCTCGGCGTCCCGCCGTCTGAGGGAATGCTCGCCAGTTTGCTGCTGCTGCCGACCGGTGGTGGCGGGTTCTCCAGCGGCAGGACGATCGGCCTGGGGATATGGTGGGGCGGGTTCCCCGACAAGAAATGCGGTATGGT
Organism: Phycisphaerales bacterium; assembly: GCA_018645065.1. Classification (GTDB taxonomy): domain Bacteria; phylum Planctomycetota; class Phycisphaerae; order SM23-33; family SM23-33; genus BS750m-G57. The sequence goes on along the minus strand of JABGPF010000191.1, from coordinate 9,356 downwards.
TGAATTGCTCGGGCACGAGGCGACCCACTCGTGGGTGCATCCGTTCACCGAACCGCTATGGAATGAAGGGATCGCAACGTACGTCGGCATCCAGATGGGAATAAAGTTAGGTTACAAAGCCCAAGCCGAGAAAACGCTGGCCGGTTGGATCAGAGGAGCCAAACGCCACGACCCGGAGATGAAAAAGTACGACCTCGCCGCCGGTAAGAAAATTCCGCATGTAGTAATGATGGCTAAGCCCATGTGGATTTGGGAGCAACTCCGCAAGGAGAAGCCCGACATCCTCGCCCGATATTTTAAAACCAAACGCAAACTCGCCGACCCGAAGAAGCTAAAACGCTACACCGCCCACGACTCGGTGGCGGTGCTGAGCATCGCCGCTGAACGAGATCTGTTCAAATGGTTCCAATCACTGGGCATATCAGTAGACCCGAAAAAAGCCACGATCAAGTACCCGCAAAAATAAAGTTCATGTGTGAACTAAAACCGAAGTTCTTCACCTGATACTGACGCCTGGGGCTGGTATGAATATGGTCTTGCGGGGTTGTCGGCGGGGCTTTTGTTGGTGCGGTGGAATGACCAGTACAGCATCGGGAGAAGCAGGCCTAGTGCGTTGACCCCTAGTGTAATGTTCCATGCGGTCCATTGTATCGCATGGATTTCGCTTTCCGGATCATCCACGAATCTGACGATGATGGCGGCTCCAGGCGTTGATGGTTGGTGGGCCTGGGTGTGTGCCTGCACGGCATTTGTGTATTCTTCCAGTCCCTCCCTGCCGACCTTCAGCAGTGCCCACGGGTGCGGTTTTTTGCGCCACATAACCGCCGACTGAGACCAGAACCAACTTTCGGCCTGGGCGTTTCTCAGGTGTTTTTTTAAGTGAAGGGAAACCCACACGTCGACAGGGTCCCCTCGGCGCCACGCAGGCCCGACCAGCGGAGCCACGCAGTACCAATTGTGCGTTCCAGAGTTCTTGGGATCGCCGTCGCCACGATATACAGATTTTTCAACACGCATCATATCGTGCAGAACTCGGCCGTCAGTGACAACGTAGCCCACCGCGTCGGGGTGTTCGATAATCTGCCTGGCGGAGATGTCGCGTACGACCTGTCCATCCGCGACTGCGAGCCATTCCTGATAGTAAAGCGTGCCGATCGCCGCATACATCACCGCCAGGAACATCGCGAAAGTCGCCTCGCCATCGCCCCCGCCAAAGTAGACGTATCCTATCATCAATCCCACCGCGATGACGACCATGCCTCCAAAGGTGACTATTGTCATGTCATGCGATATGAACGTTAGCGTCCAGAGCATGGGTATATTCAGAATCAGAACCAAGCCGAGCAACCGGAGCCCCGTTGACATATGGGCGCCAGACCGCGTGGGGAGCATGATGGGTATGGGAATGTGAATTATGAAAGCTACCTTGTTTTAGTGATAAAAAATCTGATCCCACGCGTACACGCGTACACGCGTGATTGCGGGAGCGTCTTAGTATCCAGAAACACTATACATGATTATGCCTTCTGATTGGACGAAACGCAATAATTGCGTATGGCGCCCGGTCTTTTTACAAACAAATCGTCCATTGTCAAAGTTTTTAAATCTCATTTTGTCAGATCGAAATTGTATCGTACTCTGAATTTGTAGTTGACCCGTTCCGCCGTGGAGCGGCGGGTTGTGTTCGGCCTTGAGTCGGTCGAATCTTAAATGAGGCAGGATATGTTTCTGTTGGCATGGTTGGTTCCTGCATACAAACGTTCTGAGTGGCCTCAGGATCGGACAACGCATCTATGTATAACACCTGCGAAGGGTGGTGCGTTATCGGTGTCTGTAGGCCGAGAGAGAAAGAATTGTAATTATGAATACACAAGAGAGCCTAAAGAGACTCCCAGGAAAGTTTGCAATTTCATTGGCCCTGTCGTTGATGTTGGCCGCTATTCCCCAGGTTGCATCGGCAGAGATACTTCAGATTCAATTGGGTGGTGTTGATTTCGGATATGACGGCGCCGATATTGTGGATATGGACACCTCGGATCCTGACCCGCTGACCAACGTTACGTTTTTATCCGATAACGTGGTGTTGGGTGTGGATGAAATAGGGGTCTCGCTGGACCTGTATATCCCCGGTGTGAGCAACATTCCCATAGGCGGCGGTCAGGTGACCAGCGCTGCCGGCGGGACTATAGACTTGGATTTGGGCGATGGCGAGAATATTTCGCTGACGCTTGAGTCGGCCTCCATCGTTTACTTTCCCGATGCCGGGACGATCCAGTTCATATTCGCCGCTGCCGATGGTGACATTGACGCCCAGAACTTACCTTACTTTTCCATGGACGATCCGGTCAGCGTCTCATTCTCTACGCAGATAATGGGGGATATCGGTCACGACGGTATATATCTTACCGGGTTTCAGTCCGTGGGCACCGGTGAGTTGACCAGCGTCCCCGAACCTGCAACGATGAGCCTTCTGGCTCTTGGCGGATTGGGTCTGCTGCGTCGGCGTAGAAAATCGTAACTCCACCAGACACACTTATAGCGGCGGGGCCTTATGGGCTCGGCCGCTATTTTTTGTGGACCGAGGGCCAGCCTGCGGGGCGGCCTTATGTCTGCCGGTTCGGGCTCGGTAGGCCAGTGGTTAGTCGCAGCACATTATTGTTCCGTTCATCAGGACGATGAACAGTTTTCCTTCTGCTGCGGCCAGTCCGTCGAATACTGGTGTGGCGTCGAGGGTCATTTCGCTGAGTTTCTTACCGTCTGTGGTCGAAACGCTCATGAGCATCGCTGCGCCCTTGCCCTTGATCGCTGAGACCTGCTTGCTTGCTTTTGCGATTAATTCCTTGTCGAACGGATTGGCGAAGATTTCTTCTTCGTCGACCACGTCAAGCGGACCGGCGACCAGCAGCGTTTTGCCCGCCAGGGCCATTGCTCGTGTTTGGATCGGCGGGTTTTCTTCCCGCCAGTTGAACACGTTGGCGGTGATGTCGCTGAGCTTGTGGGCGCCATACTTATTGCGGTCGAAGGTGATAATGTGTCCTTCTTTGCGTTCCTGCTGCTTGTTGGCGTCGGCAACGCGTTGGATGGCTTCTTGCTTGACGTTCCGCTCGGCTGAGTAGAGCTGGTATTCAAGCGCGCTGGACCACACGTACATATTGGGCTTGCGTCCGTATGCGAATACTGAGTCCTTGTTGAACACTAGCATACGTCCCGACGGTGCGAATCGCCCGGCGCGGAACCAACCGTTGTGCCCGGTTCCGTAACCGTGTCCGAACACCCAATATGCTCTGTGGAACCACGAGTCGTCGAGGTATCCGCTGGAGCAGACCAGGTGTGCTTCGGGTCCGGCTTGGTCGGTCGGTCCTGAGGCGACTACGGTCGGGCGCTTGCCGTCCATGCCGATGGTCTGCGAACGCATGTAGAGGCGTTTTCCGTCGCTGGACAGGATGTCGGGCAGGGCGACCGGCATGTCCAGACGGGCTGCGGTTGTGTGAAGGTCTCGCTTTCCGTCGGGCATCTTATCGCCCATGATCTCTTCGAACTGTAGCTTACCGGTGGTTGCGTCGAGCTTCAGCAGATGCAATCCGCCGTCGAGGAACATCGAACGGCCCGCGACGCAGTATACCGATCCGCCCTGGACTAACACAGCTCCGCTGACCGGCCAGGTCGATTCGAGTTGATCGTATGAAACGATGGTGCGTTCTTCAGCCACCGCGCGATATCGCCACGCGAGCCTTCCGTCGGCGGTGCTGAGGCAGTATATCCATCCGTCGCGCGAACCGAAAATGCACAACTCGCTGACGATTGTTGGCGGTGTGTCAACTCGTCCGCCCGCGACGTATTCCCAAATCACATCGCCGGTTTTGGCGTTTAGCGCATACACTGTGTGTTTGTCGACGGCGGCTACGAACACTTTTCCATCAGCAACGGTTACCGGCGAAAGTTTTTCACCATCGCCGAGTTTAGTTTTCCATCCGGTTTTCAACTTCGCCGGGACCTTGGTGTCGATCGCTCCGCTCCGCATATTGTCGGACCGATAGGTGGGCCATCCGATCGATGGTGACGACTTGGTCGACAGCACCGGAAGTTTTCTATACGCTGGTCCTTTTTCGAGTCTGGGGCGGGGTGTTGCAGTTTTTTTGCTGACAGCATCGGAGCCGACAAGTGCGTTGAACCCGTTGAGTTTCGATTCGATGTAGCACGCACACGGATGCGGCGGGGCGTATGACATTCCGTTGGCGGGCATCATTCCGTAAAGGCAGGCGCCTCGGACCCACGGGTTGGGCTGCCACTTTCCGGTCTTCACATCCACGTACTCAAGGCCCGTTCGCGACATGATAAGATACTTGTTCGTGCCTCGCCCGCGGTGGCAACGGTGGTGGAACCAGTCGCTTTTTCCCGGCGGGTGGATTCGCTTGACTTCGCCGGTGACCGGGTCGCGACCGAAGTAAGTCCATCCCGGATATCTGACGACTTTTGCTTTGGGGGGTGTTTTACCTTTACCCTTCACATTTTTCGGGTTCTTCTTCCTTGGCCTTCTTGGGGGTCTGCCTGAGGTCGACCAGACTAATCCATCGGCCACCAGCAGATCGAATGATGACTGGTGCCCGGTCGGTCCGTGGAAGTCGCTCCAGAGCGTCTTGCCGTCTTTTATCGAAAGCGATGTGATCACGCCCGGGCCGGCGGAGAACAGGACAACATCCTTATAGATCACCAGGTTCGGAGCTGCTTTGACCTGGCCCTGGACCTTCATATTCTTTGCCGACGTCCACAGTTCCTTTCCGGTTTTGCGGTCCAGGCAGATCACGTTCGTACCGTTGTGATAGACAACTCGTTGCGCGTCGGCCCCGAGTGTGATCGGAGCGACTGAGGCTTCTTTCGTCCAGTTCACCTTGCCCGACGTGATGTCGATGGCGATGATCTTCTTGGGGTCGGAAGCTTCCCATTTCCACGGGCGTGAAGTATTGGAGCGTCTGGTTTCGGTCCAGCATTGAGGCGTTTTCAGTTGCCATTTACCTTCAGGCGGGGCCTTGGCGTGTGCGGTTACGAACAGTTGCCCGTTGTCGACGATGATCTCTTCGGTGTGCTCGGTGCCCGCGAATGTTTTCAGCGTTTCACCAGTGGCGGCGTCGAGCATGGTCACCGGTGCGTGGAGGCTCAGCGTTGCGAAAACTTTGTCGCCGACGGCAACCAGGCGGCGGGGCAGTTGTGCCGGGCCTGCTTTTGCGGGCCAGATTCTGGTGTGCCATTTGTCGATCTTACGCTTCCACAGCAGCTTTCCGTTGAACGCGTCGCGTGCGACCAGGCGCCACTGGGCGGGGTACTGAATCGAGGCTTTGGCGCCTTCGTCGAGGATGGAGAAGATGCGGCCTTTGACGGTAACCACGGCGCTGACGCTGCTCATGTGGTCGTGATGGCGCGACCAGCGAGGCCCGCTGACCCACTGCATGCTCTTGGGCGTGCTTACCTTCTTGTCGTCCGAGACGGCGTTGTTTTTTGCGTCGTAGAGATAGTGCGACCATTCGGCGATGTCCGACGGGACGGGCTTAACGGTTTTCTTCCCGCCGATAATCGACACGCCGCGAGGCGCCAGGGCTCGCATGACTTCCGCCGCAGGCAGATCTCCGCCGATCAGCAGGTTAACTAGATTGTCGGCGTATGGCAGGGTTTTACCGTCGAACACTGCGGTGTTTATGCGTCCATAGCTGTCGAGTTTGCTGAGCGCCTGGCGCAGCTTTTGATTTTTCGCCGCATCGGTATTGAGCACCTGGACAAGGAATTTGTCGCTGGCCCCAAGTTGTGCGATCAGCTTGGCGTCATCGCTTCCGATCACAACGATCAGTCCGCCCTTGACGCCGCTGTCTTCAAGCGGGCCGCCATACGTGCAGGCGGTAAGCATTAATACGGTGAGCAGTAGCAGTGAAATGTTTCTCATCGTTCATCCTCTCGGTTACGAGTTTTCCGTGAGTTAGGTTCGTTTATTTTTGCTTGCTGGGTTTGGTGAACGTAATGCTTCGCACTTTTACGAAATCGCCTTTGGCTCCCTTGCTGACCGGGTCGAGGCGAAGTTGCGTTACGGCGCCCTTGTAGTTGGGCGAATCACTCAAGTTAATAACGTACGTTTGATACTTGCCATTGCCTGTTATCTTGAAGGCGATGTGATTTCCCGCGTAGCCCTTGCCGTAGCTTCGCCACATTATTACCGCATGGGTCTGCTTGGTCTTGAACGCGGCGGTTATGTAAAGCTTCGGAGCCTGGCTCGCTTGCCAGAACGATAGCGGGCTGAGCATATGCGGGTCGTTCTTGTCGAGCTTCACGTGCAGTTCGCCCTTGATCGGCCAACCTGTGTCGGTCGCGTTGCGGTAGACCCAGTGTTGGCGGTCGGTCTTGAACACGTAGTTCGGCGGGGTGGGGCGTTTGGCGTTTTTGTAGACGTATTTGCGGATGTTCGCCAGCGAGTCGAGTATCAGCACGTAGCTGTATTCGTATTTAATGTTGTGGTCGAGGATTTCGCTGTGCAGCGGTGAGATGTATCCGGTGGGGTTGTCCTTCGGCCCGCCGGCGCCGGGCTTGCCCGCAAATCCGCCGAGTGTTTTGTAACGCCCCGGATGCCATACGCCCAGGCCCCATCCTTTATCGTTGATCAGGGCGGACCAGCATTCGGTGGCTTCGAACTTGTCCCAGGGTTTGCGGATTTTGGGAATTCGCGAGGGCTTGGCGCCGGTGAACGGTTTGTCGCCGGTGTAGCTCATCAGGCGATAGAGCGGTCCGTTGGTGTAGACTGCGGGGAGTTCCTGGCTTCGGCCGGTGTATTGGGTTTTGTCCGTCCGGGCGTTGTTAAGTCGCGACCAGACGCGGACGGTTTTGCCCTCAAGGCTCAGGCGACATTCGAACGTGCATTCCCCCGGTTCGTTATTCAGGGGCCATTGCATGGGAATGCATTTGAGGTAAATCGTTTTCTTGTCGTTCGTGTGGGCGATTACTTTCGACTTGAAGGCCTTGTAGTCGCCCGACTGGATCGGATTCCAGCCGAGTTTCGCCCAGTGCTTCGCCGGTTTCTTACCGTTTGGCTCGAACGGAATCGGTCCGGAGTAGAACGACATCTGCACCTGGCGGCCCCAGTCGTAAGAGTTGATCACGTTAACGCGTTTGTCCGATTCGGCGAGGTATGTAATCGCTCCGCCGATATCGAGATCCACCCCGAGGCGGATTTTCCCGTTATCGATGTAGCTCATCCCGCTGAACATTTTTGATGTTGGTTTTTCCGCAGCCGGGACGGTTTGAGCGAATAATACTATCGTCAAAAATACAGCCAGGTGGGCGAGTATTACATTTCTGCTCATTTCTGTTCTTTCTTGTTGGGTCCGTAGGCTTCGATTTCCATCCACTGGGTGCTTTTGTTGGCGGTGTTTTTACCGAGCGAGTTGCGAATGTAGCGAGCGTTAACCGGCGTGAACGTGAAGAGTTTTCCGTCCTTTGATTCGCTGTAGGCTCCGTCCTTGGCTGCGTCAAATACGACGGTTTCCTCACCGGCGAATTTTCCGGTGGCCGATACGCTCAGGCGGTTGTGCTTGTACGTTCGCCCGTCGCGATAGTAATGCCACGCCCTGATATTTCCCAACTCCACTACCTCGCCCAGGTCGACCTGCACCCACCCGGAGCCTCCAAACCCGCGCCCGAGATATCCGCCCAGCTTACCGTCTGTGACCATCTCCACCCGTCCTGCGGTGATCCCGTCGGGGAAGTTTGTGGTGATGAATTTTCCGCGGGCGAGATTCGGTAAATCGCCCAGTTTCCCCGGCGCAGCGGGGCCTTTTGAGACTTTGGCGGTGGGTTTTGGTTTTGGCTTGGGGTTCGGGTCTTTTACGGGATTTTCATACGTAACCCATATCGGCGACGACCAGGCTTGGTTACCGTCGGTCTGGACCATGTGGATGTAAATGTAATGCTTACCGGTGAAATATTTGTCAGCCGGTTTGTAAGTTGTGCTGATTTTCCGCTGGCCTTCTTTGAGCGGGATTTTGCTTACGGCGTGTCCGTTGTCGTAGATAGTCAGGCTCTTCATCGGGGCCGTGCCGTCGATTTCAATCTGGAATTCGGGGATCGACTTGGCGATAAATTTCTCACCCATCCAGTGATCGCCGCTGCGGAATATCAGGCGGATCTTGTCGGTCGCGCCGAACGTTCGTCGAATCTGCATCGATCGGAAAATTGACGTCAGATTGTTTTCCGGCGCCCAGACGCATGCGTAACTCGCCGAGGTCGAGACGTGATCGCTGCTGGCGATGAAGCCGATGTGATGTCCCCTGTCCAGGCCAGCGTGTGCGTGTTGCTGGCTGTCGTGGTCGCGACAGCCTTGGTAGATTTCGATCAGCGGGCGCATGTCGTCGTTCTTGTGCAACCATGTTTTGATATGCACCGGAGCGTGCGGAACGGTGAAACTATCGTGATCGAGTTCCTTCCAGAAGTCAATCAGCGGATATGTGAAGTTACGCAGCACGTCGTCGCGAAGCGTGATAACGTTGTGGTCCGTGCCGTTCATTGAGCGTTCGTAGGTGAACATTGGGAAGAATGTTTTGCCCAGGCGATGTCGCGTCACCTGCTTGGTGCAACGCCACCAGAGCTGCGATTTCACGTTACCGTGATTGATGTCGCGCGTGTGATCGGTAACGCCCAGGAAGTCAAGCCCGGCTACGTCGATGGCGTAGCGGTATGCGTCTTCGAGCGATCCGTCGAGGAACGGGAAGCAGAGCGACATGTCGGTGTGGCGGTGCAGGTCGCCGTAGTACAGGCGATAAGATTTCCCGGCGACTGTTGCGGGTTTTGGCGGGATGGTTTTGGGCGGCAGTATGATCGGTGGGACTACCGCTGGTTTCTGCATCGGTTCTGATACGGGGTTGGCGGGCTCGCCTTTGGGATGAGAGAGCGATGCAAACGCTATTCCGCGGGGCAGGGGGTCTTTGCGGCGGTCGGTTCGCCCGGTGGTCCAGACCGCAGCCAGGCCTTCAGGCGTGGGTGTAATGCTTAGTCGCTGCATACCGTCGCGTTGGGGGATATCGAACGCGTAGAGTTTGGACCACTTCGCTCCCTCAATGCAGCGAGCGTAGATTCGCCATCCGCTTTCGACGTGGCTTCGCATGCCCTTGGCCAGAGCAGTCTGCGGGCTGTAGAAGTGGCGGTAGACTATCCAGGGGCGCCCGGTGGAGTCTGTGGTAAGTTCACCACGCTCGTAGAACACTCCGAACTTCGTACAGCCCGGCCGCGAGTTTTCGCGAACGGCGGCTTTGGCGAAGCTGGGCATGGGCACTTGGGTGTTGATGCGATATACTCCGCCGTCGGACTTGATAAGGGCCATGTGG
>JABGPF010000190.1 GCA_018645065.1 Phycisphaerales bacterium | reverse complement strand
GCGTAACGCGTCGCGTCCCGTCGGCAAGTCTGGCGATCTGAACGACCAGATCCAAAGCTGCGACGATCTGTTCGCGGATCGCACGTACGGGCATTTCAACGGCCATCAGAACCATCGTCTCGAGTCGTTTAATCGTGTCGTCGGGCGTATTGGCGTGAACGGTGCTCAGCGACCCGTCGTGTCCGGTATTCATAGCCTGGAGCATATCGAGAGCCTCGGGACCTCGACATTCACCAACTATCACACGGTCAGGCCGCATTCTCAATGCATTTTTGACCAGATCGCGAATGGTGTATGCGCCCTTGCCTTCGATATTCGGCGGGCGGGTTTCAAGCCTCACCAGATGGTCCTGGGGAAGCTGCAGCTCGGCTGAGTCCTCGATGGTTACGATTCGTTCCGCCGAAGAGATGAAATTGCCCAGCACGTTCAGCGTAGTAGTTTTACCCGAACCCGTGCCGCCGGAGATCATTATGTTCTTCCTGCCCAGCACGCATGCCCGCAAAAACTTAGCCGCCGGTTCAGTAATGGTCTCCCGCTCGACAAGATCGTCAACGGTGAACGGAATTCGTGCGAATTTTCGAATAGTCAGCGCCGGGCCAGAAAGGCTCAGTGGGTTGATAATCGCATTAACTCGCGATCCGTCGGGGAGCCTGGCGTCGACCAACGGGCTGGAGCGGTCAATTCTACGCCCAACCGGCGTGATGATTCGCTCGATAACGCTCAGGACGATTTCGTCGGAGAAGAAACTTCGACCGGTATTCTGTAGCGAACCGTCTTTTTCGATATAGATATGGTCTTTCCCGACGACCATAATTTCGTTGATATTGGGCATTTCCAGCAAGTCCTGGAGAGGCCCGTACCCAAGCACGACATCTTCGATTTCCTTGGACAGCATTCGCCTGACAATATAGTTTCGAAGTTCGGGCGATATTTGGGGAGCAATGCGTTTGAACTGGTTATCCCAATCGGCTTCGACGGTGGCGACGTCTTCTTTGGCGGTCTGCGCTCGCAATTTGAGCGGGAAGTCGCTGATAACGTCGCTGATGATGCGTGCTATGGTCTCTTCAAATTTCGCGACCAGGACATCGGAATCCTCGAACCCGTAGCTGTACATCATTTTACCGGTGCTTCTTCGGGCAAGTTCCGTAACGATCAGGCGCCATAGAAACTCGTGAACGAGATAGTCGCTCATCGCTTTATTAACTTCGTCGCGTACGTCTTCGATGATCGAAGCGAGTTGCTGTTTGATCATCGCGACTTGCTTGCTGTCGGTGGAACCGCCCTGCGACGTTACTCGCAGGTTCATGCGGTCCAGAAGTTCGGCGTGGAGCTTCTGCTCCAGTTCGATCACCTGCCTTCTGGGCGACATTGCCGCTCGTTTCCCACCTACTCTTCGGACCGACGGTTCCATCATGTACAGCGAGAATTCACCGATCCTGATCTCGTCACCGTATCCGATTTTGCGCTTTTGCCCTTTGGCGACATCAACATTTGCGACCACCGCTCCATTGAGCCCAATGGCCTCAATAAAGTAGCTCCCGCCCTCGTGGACAATCTTCGCATGAACCCTGGAGACAAACGGGCTGCGCAAGCAGACGTCGTTTGTCTCGTCGCGTCCTATTTCGATATTATCATCGCCGACCTTGAGAACCTCTCTCTGATCGGCTAGTTGGTTATTAACCCAAATTTCCACGCCTAATCCTCAGATCCACTGTAAAATCGACACTTAACCACTCTCAGGCCAAACCGCTCACAGGCCTAATACCCATCCCCATACCCGCCCTCGTCATACGTCGACCCGCTACCGACGGAACTGCCTGAGGCCTGCTTAGTGAAGGATAGCAATTCCGGTGCGACAACACCCTGCTTGGCCTTGGGAGGAATGTAAGTAGATGGGCATATTTCGATGGTCGGCGCGCCTCGCAGATGCGTTTCAAGATTCTTCCATTGCAGCGAGACGTCGCGGTCGATCACGACGGTGATAGAGTTATAAGATCGCACGCCCTGAGCGGCCGAAGCCATCTTACCACCACCGCTGTCAGTCTGTCCGCCGATGGCGACAACGCTCAACCACTCTACGATGCGATAGTTCTTGTAGGTGCCGGCCTTCATCGGAAGCTGACCAATGACATTAACGTGATCACCGATCCGCAGGACTCGTCCCGGAGCCTTTTTGGAGTCAACGGAAATCGTGATCTGCACTTGATCCTTCAGCAGATAATTCGACTTCTGGCTTTTAGTGTGTGTAAAGTGCTCTGGCATCGCAAAGTCGCTCTTGCTGACATTGCGACGGATAGGTTCATCGATCCACACCTCCTTGTCATTCTTGTCAAGAAGTTTACCGATTCGCTCGGCGGTCTTTCTGGGCAACTTGATCTGCTCGAGATCATCCTCGTCCAGCTTGTCGCCGGCATTCATATCACGAGCGTAGCGATAGGCGGCCACCATCTCGACGTCGAGTCCGCGCCTGACTTTATTGATATGCAGGTTGTAAACGACCATAACAACCAGGCCCAGCAGGCAGGCGACAATCAGCAATCGCCAGTTCTGTACGGCGGGAGCTTCTTCCGGCATCGTGTATCTCCTAAATATCGTTCCGACCGATCTTTAATTTTGACCGACCAAAAGCCAATCAATATCACTATCTTGCACTGTTTGAAGCCGTTTGGCAAGTAAATGAATCCTTACCGCTGCAACTTCGGATACGTCACGCTTATGGATATCGAAAGCATCCCGTCGTCTCGGCGAGGTTTGCGTAACGTAACGGTGATGTTTTGCCCTTCCCCGTGGAACAGCAACATCCGCCTGGGGCGAACTTTTCTTGCGGGCCGACTCGACGTAGACGGTGACTCTTCACCAAATTTCCGCTCACCAAGAAACTTCATGCCCTTCTCGATGAGATATTTTTTGTAGTATTCGCCCGCCTGCTGGTCTGAACCGTCCCAGGAATATAGCGCCATTATCTCACGCTCCTGGCCCGAACTACGCTCAAACGCCCATCGCCTTATCGCACCTGAAGGAGGCGCCAAATCTGCAGGCTCACCTTTCAGTGGCGTCATCCCCACACCGGCAAGCGGGTTATCGGTCATTTCACCAGGCCCGGGAGCCGGAGCCGATGCAGGTGGCCCGATCTGTCCTTCCTGACCGCGACGCACTGAAACCACACCGGGCGACTGATCATCATGTCGATTAGAGAAATATCTCATCCCCTGGTAAGTCGCAAAAATCAGCGACGCGGTAAGCACTATCGCATAGACACTCCAAAACAATGGACCCTTGGAACCCATGGCGCCAACACGGCGTGGAGGACCAGAAACGCCTTCAGGAGCGTTCAGAAAACCTGGAGGTTGTGATGAATCAGGATTCGTCATACGCGAAGGTCTTGTGCTACCATCTGGAGAGATAAAGCTGACGGGCCATAGCGGCCAGTCCGTTGCCCGGTGACGGAACGCCTGTGAGTGTAGAGTCGAGATCTTCCAGGAACTCGTCCCTTATAATATCTTCACAACGCAACTGACGCCATCGCCACTCACGTCCGTCACGCATGTGAGTGTGCCTGATGTCGCCCTGGTAATTTTCAACTTGCTGAAAAATACCGATATCGCTGGGAAAGTTACCATGAACAGTAATCCATTTTCCGTGCTCGGCTTTGTCCATCACTATAGGGTAAGCCAGCGTACCGGCTTCGGGAGATTGAGCGCCCGCCGCTTCGACCAGCCCCTGAAGAGTCTTGATGGTTTCACTACTGTACGTACCACCGTTTTGGTGATAGCGATCCTCGTCGAGATAACCCTGGAAAATTCGCTTGTTCAGAGTCTCGGCGCTTACTCCCGACCCGGCGCGAACCTGGCGCCATGTCTGGTATCGATCAGCGATTTTTATGTGCTGCTGGTTGGTCATCGCCCAACCGAAGAACCACGTGAATCCCATAATCGCAGCCAGGAACGGAATTACCATCGTAAATTCGATAATCACGTTGCCTCGTCGTCGAACCGATCGGGCGATGTTTGACCTTTCAGTAATTCTCTTCATCTTACCAACACCTCCCAGCCGTGATGGTGCGACCACGGCCTGGCGTTTCTGAATAGTTTACGTTCCTTCCGACAAAGCCGAAATCAGCGTATTGATTTCAGTAAGTTCTGCGGGGTCCTTCGCATATTTTTTGGCGATCTTGTACATTGCCTTGGCAGTGGTCAAATCGCCTTCGGCGCGTGCGGCGTGTCCCTTACCCAGATTTTCTCGATACCGACTCTTTTCAATAGTTCGAGCCGCTGCGGGATAACTACCGGAAAGGTTTTTCAAAATCGTACGAACATCACGATATCGCCCTTCCTTGAGGGCCTTTTCGCCATCAGCCAGGGTCGCCTGCACTTTCAGCTTCGCCTGCATCACCGCCAATCTAGGCGCTATTCGAGCGTCGAAAGAGTCTGGATTATACATCCGGGCCTCTTCACCAACCTTCATCGCCTCGGGGTAGTTCATCGCTGCTTCTGCGGCGGCGAATTTCACCATCGCGAGCTCAAACTGACAGGTTTTTATCTTCTCGTTAATTTCTCTGTCACCGCGGTTTTTGGCCCTGAGCGCCTGCAACAGCGGAAGCGCTTTTGCGTAATTGCCCGAAGCAAACGTATCCAAGGCCGTTTTTCGTGTCTCGCGATTACCGATTTTAATCTTCAACGCTCTAAGTACATTGGCGGACTTCGTATGAGTGGGGTGCTTCTTGGTGAACCCCTCCAACGCCTCAATGGCCTCAACTTCCCGATCCTCGACCAAAAGCCTGGTTATAGCATCAAACTCCAGCTTCACCTTTATTGTTTCGATCTCGCGCTTCCAACTTTCACGCACGTTGGCCGGTACGAGCGGATTGTCCATTCCAATCGTCAAGGCTCGCATAATCCGCGTGGGGTCGCCCTCTTTTCTCGCGTCGTCAATCGCTTTGAGAACCTTGGCGTATCCCAGATTCTTCGAGAGTTTCGCTCGTTCCCTAAGAACCTCGGAGTTCATTTTACTCCATATAAACGGATCGATGTTCGCTTTGTGCTTTTGCAGCCCCGCAGACGCTTCATCCCAGGCCTGGAACGCCGCGTCAGCGTCGCTGGAATCTGTGCTGCGGGCCTTGTCCATCAGCGCCTTGCACACATTCATACTTACGGTCCGAAGCACCTTCTTCTCAAAAGCAGTCAGTGCATGCTGCTGATCTTCGTTAAGATTAGCAGGTTCGGGATACGCATCTTCCAAATGCTCGGTCGCCTCGTCGTATTTACCGGCGGCAAACATCGCCTCGGCTTCGTTCATCGTGTCAAAGAAAGCCTTCTTGTCAAGTCGCTCAGCGGCCACCGCCTTGATCGACCGCCTCATCGTAACGGTCCATTCGTAAAGCTTGCTTCCGACTTCACTATCCTTCTGTATCTTCTTGGTGAGGATATCAGCGCTATCCTCCTGCGCCTGAGCACGCGACCAGTCATTTTTCTGAATGGCGACATACTCCCGACAAAGATGGATATACACCTGCGCGGTCTCCGCATATTGGGTGCCCGCGTAGTTTTTCTGGACGTCAAGGAATGCAGCTTCTGCTTTGACGTAGGCCTGATCGTTCTTGTAGAGATTACGAGCCGCTCGCCATGCTTTAGCCGCAGCGCCTGGATCGACTACCTCTGTCGGTCCCTTCATCTGCATCAAGGCGAAAACACCGACCCCGAGAATCAGCATAGCTGCCGCTGCGATCCCTATCTTCACCCCCAGGCTTAATTGGCGTTTGGGAATCGGAGCGGTCACAGCGTCTTCGGTTTCGAACGGCACGCGTTCGTTGAGGGCCTGATCGGCCGATAGCGAAAGCGTATCGCCATCTTCAACCGGTGAGGCGACCGGCGCCTGCTGACCGCCTGCTGCTTTCCCGGCGCCGGGTTTGAATGTCAGTTTGATCGCTCGTCCCAGAGCCTCCATACCCTCGAATCGCTGCTCGGAGTCTTTGGCGATCATTTTCAAGACGATGTTCGACAGGGTAATCGGAATCGCCGAGTTCACTTCATGCGGGGGCGGCGCGGTTACTTTCGGATTACTGTGCCACTTCATCCACCGCACTTTTTCGGCGCTGCGGTCGCGAACGATATCGGCGAATATTTCGTTGAACTTTTCGCGTCCCACCAGCATTTCATAGGCGATAAATCCGAGCGAGTACATATCGGCCCGACCGTCAACGTATCCGCCGGTGAACAGTTCCGGAGCCATGTACTTCGTGGAGCCCATTACCATCGAGGCTTCGCCCGAGGAAGTCGCCGCCACGCCAAAATCAGTAATCATCGGCCGCAAACCGTCGGCGATAATAACGTTACTGGGCTTGATGTCGCGATGTATAACGCCCGCAGTATGCACAGTGTGCAACGCAGAACACAGACGCCAGAGTATCTGCAAGGTGGCTTTGAGTTCGACCGGACCGGGATTGCTCGACAGGGTCAGCTCAAGGCTGATGCCCTCGACAAACTCCATCACAATAAACAACCCCTGCTTGTTCTCGAGCAGATCGTGAATTGTTACGACCTCAGGCTGCTCGGCGCCGAGTCGCGCGAGAATCTGCGCTTCGGTTCGGAACCGATCAAGGAACATTTTGTCTTCAGCCAGATGCGTGGAAATCTGCTTGATCGCGACCATGCGATCCAACGAGGGGTCATGGCATTTGTAAATAATTGACTGACCGCCGATTGCGATTCGTGAGATTACTTCGTATCTCCCAATCGTTTCGCCCGGTTTAAACCCAATTCCTTCAGCCAGATTCGATTCGTTGCTATTGCTCATCAGGCGGTGCACCACAGAGTTACAGGTTCATCAGCAGCAGCCGGTCTGCCGATCGGAAGGCCGTCATTGCGTCACTATCGCAAGCAAGTGGCCCGGCTGGGGCCTGTAAGTATAATCGACCGAACGATCACAGGATACGAACAATAATTCATTAATACCTGCAACCGCCATCTACTTATATAATACCCAAAGCGAACGGGAATGAAAACAGCAAATATTCTCGCCTTTTAACATTAAGGCGTTCAGGAAGGATTTCTCACGATCTAGCGATCTTTGGGGAAAGTTTCTTCATCCACGTAGTCCTGCACCCCTTCGTTGGTCAGTGTGCAAGTAGCATGCATTACCAATCCGTATTCTCCGGCGCCAATATCCAATTCCACAGCGTCGTCGAGTTTGGCGAACACCATTCTGGCGATCGGAACCGACAGGAAGAAGGTATGCGTCACCGAGACCTGTATGTCCTCGGCTTCACCGTAGTCCTCACCGCTGATAGGCGGTGTGAGTTCTACAAAAGTATGATCCATCGCGTATTTATACTTGCGTTGCAGATTCGCTGCGACCCATCCTGGCGTTTCGGCCCCGTAGGCGGTGAAAAACTCTTCCAGACCTTCGACCAGTTCGGGCAGACTGGCTTCCTGCTGATCCGACGTGGAGCAGGAAACAGGCATTAGCGCCCAGACCGCAGACTTCAAAATTCTAAGCTGCTTGGCGGATTTCGCCGGATCGCTCAGCACCACGTAGTTCTGAGGCTCGCCAATGCCCAGGGGCGACAGGTCGTCCGGTATCGCCACAATCGCCGTCCGTGCCGCACAATACGCCGAATACTGAACACAAAGATGCCCCACCATCAGGAACGAAGACTGCGCCAGCAACAGCACCAGGGCCATTGCAAACGGTAGAATAAGCGCAAATTCGATCATCGCGCCGCCTTCCTCGCTCCGGCGACGCATTCGGGCTCGGGCTCCGATACGCCACATCGCCACGCACACTATGAACAGCGCTGCGGCAAGGCCCATCGTGATCAAAGCATATTTTAGAAAACCTGCGTTACCCAACGCGCCAGGCAACCATTTTGAAGGAGACGGTCCGCCACCGGTCACCTGCAACGCCATAACCAGGGCAAACAGTACGGGAAGAAAAACAAAACACACCCCCAGCAGAACCACCCTTAAACGAATCGACACGAAAGGCCCGGCATTTCGCCGATCCGAACGGTCTGTTTGTTCAACGTCGCTTCTCATCAGCCCGCTCCGAACAACATATGCGTCATCGGCCCATCAAAACACAGGTCCATCATAGCAATTATTGCGCCAATCGCCATAGCCAAACCTATTGCAATGCTCGGGCTGTCTGAACTACTGGGATCGTCAACTTTGTCTCGCACGAGCACCTGGGTCACAAACCACCAGATCCGCCCGAGTGTCCGTCGCACGATCCGCCGCCTGAGCATTATAGCAAGCGCCATAACCACCGCCACTGCAAACCCGTAAAACATAGTCGCAATAGCGAATTTCCAACCGGTCAGAGCACCCACCGCACCCAAGAGCTTAGTATCGCCCCCACCCACGCCGCCTGCCTTCCAGGCAATGAACATCGGAATGAATCCCGCGAACATCCCGCCCAGCGCACCAAGAATCCCAAGCCGCTGCCCCTCGAAAAAAAATCCGTCGAGGCAATGTCCCGTTAATCCCATCAGAACGGCCGGATAGGTTATCCAGTTGTGGATCTTGCTGGTGCGAATATCGTCTATCGCAGCAGCAGCAAGAACCACAACCAGAACACCATAAGGCCACATCGTCGCATCAAGCGTCGGCATAAAACTCCTCGCCTCCGAACGCCCTCAAGACGTCCGGAGCCCAAAGCCGTTGCTCATATACGATTACAGATCGCCGGGATCAAGCGTGCCCGAAGCACTTCCGCTGCTACCGCGAATCTGTCCCCACCATTCGTCTACGGCCCGGGAAATATCCTGCCAGAACCAGATAATAACCGCCAACAGCGGGAGACCCACTGCGGCAACGATCAAAATGTATTCGACCATGTCGGCGCCCTGCTCGTCGTTGTGCAACGCAGAGAGCGTCTTTTTAATACGTGCTAACATATTGTCCATCCATTCAGGCTGACTAGTATCGCGTCCCAATTTCCGGCAGCCCTACGGGAAAGGGGTTGTAATTACAAATGTCACCATCCTGTATAACTCCGCAATAGCATTAAGTATTACAGAAAAAAGCCAAAAAGATGGTAAACCGATCGTCAGGAGCAATAATACCCATTCCACGCTGCTTGCTCCGGCAGCGTCTGCGTGCAATTCACGTAGTTTTTTGGGTGCAAAACTCATTTAGTACGAACCTTCGTCTTTCTTTGTATCGGCCTGAAAGATACCCTTCGTGAGGTTCCATGAATCACGAAGGACGCGAATTTTCGGTTCGTCGGTGAAAATCGACTTAATCCCACTCCATTGTAGCGTACCGATTCCTTTTTTTCCTTCCTCGCCGACAAGCTTATATTCAAACATCGGATGTGTCTGATATTGCCCATTGTCATCCAGAGGAAGCACTTCGGCGATTTCGGTAAGGCAGCGACGCCCATCATTGAATCTGGTCACCAGTACGATCATATCAATCGCCGAGGCGATCTGTGACCTCAGTGCGTGCAGGGGCAGATCGATCGGGTTCATCATCGCCAGTGTTTCCAAGCGGTTAAGCGTGCTCAGGGCCGTATTTGCGTGCAGCGTTGACATACTACCGGCATGTCCGGACGTCATCGCCTGGATCATGTCCATCGCCTCACCACCGCGTACTTCACCGATAATAACGCGGTCAGGGCGTAATCGCAGCGACGAACGAAACAGTTCGCTGATATTCACTCCGCCGCGTCCCCAGCGGTCGGGCATGCGTGCTTCGAGGATAACTACATGGTCCTGCTGGAGTTCGAGTTCTGCGGAGTCTTCGATCGTCACGATACGCTGATGATTCGGAACAAACGTGCTCAAAACGTTCAGCAGACTGGTTTTACCGCTGGAAGTGCCGCCCGCGACGAGAATATTTTTCTCCGCCCGGACCATCAGTTCGATATATTCTTTTGCTTCTTCGGTCCAGGTGCCTATTTTGGTGAGATTGTCCGCATCGAACATTTTTTTGGCGAATTTTCGGATCGTCATCGTGGTTCCGGCCCGGCAGAGCGGAGCCAGCACTACGTGAACGCGGCTACCGTCTGGAAGTCTTGAATCGATAAGCGGATGCATCGGATCCATTCGCTTACCGGTGTATTGCAGCACGTTATTCACTGCCGCCAGCATCGCACTGCTATCGGCGAACTTGGCGCCGGTCAGCGTGAGCTTACCCTTCTTTTCAACGTATATTTCATCCCAGGCGTTGATCATAATTTCAGCAACTGCCGGATCATCCATATACTCCTTGATAGGAGTAAGGAAGTGATCGACGGTCACTTCAAATATCGTACGTTCTTTAACTTCCTGTTGATCTGCCTGTTGATCCATTTGCTAATCCCATTGGCGGCGCACACCGCAACTTACAGCTATTCCAACCGTTCCGGTTAACGCACCGGGAATAAACTTGTAACGCAAATTGTCCTGTTTTCCAAGAAATTTCTGTTCACATAATCAACACAACCAAACTGAGCGCCGGACATATTTCACCGATCACCCAACTGCCACTTGAAGATTCGATTCATTTCCATTACAATTCGCTTTCGTGCATCAACCCAAGCCGCTGGTCGAACGCACGGAAATATAGTTGATCTGGAGAGGTGACAGAGTGGCTTATCGTGCTGGTTTCGAAAACCAGTGTGCCTGAAAGGGTACCGCGAGTTCGAATCTCGCCCTCTCCGTTTTTCTTTTTTACGAACGCCGTAATTGCCTGATAACACAGGCTATTACGGCGTTTTTTGTTCTCCCCAAACGCCTCCCTGGTGCACAGATGGTGCACACCAAGTGCACGGGAGACGATGCCTTATGGCTTCACAAAATCGCCGCCGCCAATCCCGGCGAATCAGGATCGGCAACGTATCAGTCTATAATCACCACGGTTCGTGGTGGCTC
>JABGPF010000189.1 GCA_018645065.1 Phycisphaerales bacterium | reverse complement strand
CCAGCAAACTCACTCGCGCCGGGGCTCGTGTTACCGTCGCAATGACAGAAAACGCCTGCCGATTCGTCGCGCCCCTGACTTTTCAATCCGTTACGCGAAACAGGGTGTTCACCACGCTCTGGACTGACGGAGCGGACCACGATCCGCAGCACATCTCACTTACCGAGCGGGCCGATCTGATGATTATCGCACCGGCGACCGCAAACGTTATCGCCAAAATCGCCTGTGGAATCGCCGACGATCTTGTCACTACGATGGCGATGGCGTCGTCGGGCTCATGCGAAATGCTGATCGCCCCGGCGATGAACAGCCGTATGTTCAGTTCCCCTGCGCTGCAAGCCAACATCAAAACGCTCGAATCTCGCGACGTTCGTTTCATCGGCCCTAATGACGGGCGCCTGGCCTGCGGGACCACCGGTCCGGGCAGAATGAGCGAGCCTGACGAAATCCTCTCAGCGATCATGAGCCTCCTGGCCCAAACCCCGCCAAAATCCGACCAAGCCTGATCTCTTTTGCCACGGCGAACAGCAACGGCAACGTCAACGGCTTTGCCACAGAGATCACAGAGAACGGCAACGGCAACGGCGGATAAGATGTTAACGGCCACGGCGAACGACAACGGCTTACGGCGAGAACACAGAGGACGACAACGGCAAAAACCTAACGACATGGCAAGGGCTCCATACAATTAAGCCTAAGCGTCAAATGATAGGGGCAAACGGTAATTTACAGAAAACATGTTGCACTACTTGCACTACTCTCGTTGTCGTTAATTTCCGTGTTTTCCGTGTTTTCCGTGGTTAAAAAATGTCGTTGTCGTTGCCTTTGCTGTTTGCCGTCCTCTGTGTGCTCGCCGTTGGCCGTTTGTCGTGGCCGTAACATCTTTCCCGCCGTTGCCGTTCTCTGTGCTCTCTGTGGCAAAGCCGTTGGCCGTTGTCGTGGCCGTTGTCGTGGCCGTAACATCTTTCCCGCCGTTTGCCGTTGTCGTTCTCTGTGATCTCTGTGGCAAAAAAGCCGTTGCCGTTGCCGTCGCCTCCGAACTTAAAGTTGAATGTAATTCTTGCGTAATCTTTCTCCATTCGATACGTTAAACAATCCACAACGCTGGCGGGTTGCGGCGTTGTGTTTTAACTATTGTCGGATGTCTGGCTGGGTGCGTCGCCCAGGCGGGCAAAACCGTGGGCTCTAATCTAAAAAGGTCCCGACGGTTGCAAGAACAATGAGTACTTCAGGAGTTTACGATGTCTAAAAAAACAACGGGTCTTTCACGCCGAACGTTCATAAAGGGCAGTGCCGCCGCTGTCGCCATTCCGATGTTCGTTCCCAGCACGGTTTTCGGCGCTAACGACAAGATCAATGTCGCCTGGGTCGGGTTTGGCAACATGGGTTGGGGCGATGTGAACAATGTCGCTCGTCATGGAACCAACATTGTGGCGCTGGCCGACGTGAACCAGAAGATCCTGGATCGCGGAACCAACAAGTTCAAGGGCGCCAAGGCTTACAAAGACTACCGCATAATGCTCAAAGAGCAGTGCAAGAATATCGACGCCGTTGGCGTTGGAACGCCTGACCACACGCACTTTGGCGTGGCGTACATGGCGATGAGCATGAAGAAGCACATCTACGTGCAGAAGCCCCTTGCCCACTCGCTGTGGGAAATTCGCACGCTGCTGGAACTGGCCAAGAAGCATGATCTGGTCACCCAGATGGGCAACCAGGGGCACTCCTTCGAAGGCGCCCGCTTGGTCAAGGAATGGTACCAAGCCGGTCTGATCGGCGAGGTAAAAGAAGTTATCACTTGGACCGATCGTCCCAAGGGCGGATGGGGCTTCAACGGCCAGGTCCAAACCGCATTCCCCAAAGCAGACCCCACCCCCGAAGGTATGGATTGGGACCTGTGGGTCGGCCCGTGCGAGAAGAAGGTTCCGTTCAGCAAGCGTTTCCACCCGACAACGTGGCGCCCCTGGTGGGACTTTGGTTGCGGCGGGTTGGGCGACATCGGTTGCCACACCATCGACACGCCTTACTGGGCGATGGACCTGGGCAACCCGACGCGAGTCGAAGTGGAAATGCACGATAAGCCCAACAACCTGCACACGCCCAACGGTTCGGTTGTGGATTACAAATTCCCCGCACGCGGAAAGCAGCCTGCTGTCAGCTTGAAGTGGTACGAAGGACCCACAATCCCCAAGGCTCCGAAGGGGTACGATTATCCGATCAGACGCGGTGGCGGATTGATCATGGTCGGAACCGATGGCGGTATCTGCCACGACGGAATGCGTCCTAACAGCCCCAGGCTCTATTCGAAGGTCAAGTGGGAAGACTACAAGAGCAAGGCGAACGAATCCAAACGCGTTCCCAAGACTCTGCCCCGCGTTAAGAACGGTATCCAGGGCGACTGGATCCAGGCGATTCGAGACGGTAAGAAGGCGTGCTCCGATTTCAGCTACTCGGCTCCGCTGGCCGAAGTTATCGTGCTTGGCACGCTGGCGATCCGAACTGGCAAGGCCGTCGACTGGGACGGAAAGAACCAGAAGGTCTCCGGTAACGACGCGGCTGCTGAACTCATCAAGATTCCGGCGCGAAAAGGCTGGCGTCCTGAAGATCTGGTCTAGTATCGCAGCGTAATTGATTTACCCTCGCCCCGGGAGCGTCTGGAAAGATGCCTCCCGGGGCGTTTTTTGTGGGTTCATGGCGGGTTGGGCAAGTTACGGAAATGTGAACGCCAGAGTGTTAACGACGCACAACTCACAGTTAATGCTGCGTATTTCCGTTTAGCGGCGGGGCAACGCCCCGCGCTCGTTGTTGCGTTTTTCCAGGGCGTTGTTTCGCCGGGTTGGCGCAGAACGGTTGCTCGCAACTCAGAGACGCATAGAACGACGAGCGCGGAGCGTTGCCCCGCCGCTAAACAGACCAAGCAACTCGAACAATGGATATTCGCTGTTTATGCATTACCACTCTAATCCGTCACGGACCATTTTTATTATCGCCCGGGAATAGACGAGTTCTTGTCTGTCGCTCCGTCATGCGGTATCGTTATGTGACCCACAGCATAGGAGCTGAGATATGGCGAATGGAAAAATAACGCGGCGCAGTTTTGTAGGCGGCGCCGCCGGGGCTGTCGGTGCGACGCTGATGAAACCGTCGCTGGTTCGCGGGGCTGAGGCCAATGCGAAAATTAAGGTTGGTGTGGTCGGCCTGGGCGGACGCGGGGGATGGATCGCCAATCTAATAAAGGCCCATGGCGGGTATCAGATTACCGCGGTGGCGGACTATTTCGATACAGTCGCCCAAGGCGTAGGCAAACGTCTCGGCGTTGAAAAGTCCAAATGCTTCAGTGGGTTGTCGGGCTATAAAAAAGTTCTCGCCAGTGGAGTTGACGCGGTGTTCCTCGAAACCCCGCCGTGTTTCTTCCCCGAACATGCGACCGCCGCGGTGGCTGCCGGTTGCCACATATACGTCGCCAAACCGGTCGCCTGCGACGTGCCCGGATGCATGACGATCGCCGAAATGGCCGCCAAATCCCAAGCCGCCAAAAAAGTGTTCCTCGTCGACTTCCAGACACGGACCGACCCGATTTACATCAAGGCGATCAAGAGCCTTCTGGCTGAGGATATCGGGAGTGTCGGCATGCTCTGCTCGCAGTATATCGATGAGAGCTTCCCAGACCCGCCGAAAACCAAAACAATCGAATCCCGCCTCCGCCGCCTGATATGGACCAACGATGTAGCTATTGGCGGCGGGTTCCTGGTTAACGCCGGTATCCACGCGGTCGACGTTGGCTTGTGGATGGCTGGCGGACAAACGCCCGTAAGCGTCAGCGGCGCAGGGGCGGTTGGCGTGTCCAAGCCAAACGGCGACACTAATCGGGTTTACTCGCTGACGTTCCAGTTCAAGGACGGGCTCTTCCTGAACCATCGCGGCGAGCATCTGCGGAATTCCACCCGCTTCGCCGCCGACTGCATGGCCCACTGCCAGCGCGGATATCTCGATACCCAGTACGCCGGGCTGGTTAAAATGATGGGCAAGGGCGTAACGTTCAACGGTGGGAAAGTTGTGAGCCTTTACGGCCAGGGTGCAAAGCGCAATATCGCGACGTTCCACGAAAGCATCACCAAAGGCGACTGCTCAAACCCGACGGTCAAGCCCAGCGTTGACGCCACGCTGACAACCATTCTCGGACGCCAAGCCGCGCTGAAGAAGGGGACCGTAACTTGGGACGAAATGATAAAAGCCAACAAGAAAGTGCCCGTAGACCTCAGCGGATTAAAGGAATAACTTATGGCGACACGACGCGATTTTCTCAAACAGGTGGGGTTGGGCGCTGCGGTAATAGCCGCCGGGCCGATCGGACTGACGCGCGGGGCAAAACCTGCGGCCCGCCATCCTAATGTCGTGTTGATAATGACCGACGATCAGGGCTGGGGCGACGTCACCGCGCACGGTAACGAGAAACTCAAGACGCCCAATATGGACCTGCTGGCCAAACAGGGCGCATGGTTCGATCGCTTCTACGTATCACCGGTATGCGCCCCGACGCGGGCGAGCCTGATGACCGGACGATACCATCCGCGCACCGGTGTGCATGGTGTAACTCGCGGCCAGGAGAATATGCGGCTTGAGGAAGTCACGCTCGCCGACGTGTTCAAGCAGGCCGGATACGCCACAGGCTGCTTCGGCAAGTGGCATAACGGGAGGCATTACCCGTACCATCCCAACGGCCGCGGGTTCGACGAGTTCTACGGCTTTTGCGCCGGGCACTGGAATAATTATTTCAACACCGGGCTCGATCATAACGGGAAAGACGTTAAGTCCAGCGGGTTTATCATCGATGATCTTACCGACAAGGCGATCTCGTTCATTGGCGCCAATCGCGCCAAACCGTTCCTCTGCTATGTGCCTTTCAACACGCCTCACACGCCGTGGCAGGTGCCCGATAAATACTGGGACCGCGTCAAGAAACGCCTCACGGACCACGACACTTCGGTCTGTGCATACGCGATGTGCGAGAACATTGACGACAACATCGGGCGGATACTCAAAACGCTCGACGATCTGAAACTCACTAACGATACGATCGTGATATTCCTGTCGGACAATGGCCCGAACACCGGCAGATGGAACGGTGAGATGAAAGGGCGCAAGGGCTCGACTGACGAAGGGGGCGTGCGCGTTCCGTTTTTTCTTCGCTGGCCCGGGCACGTCAAACCGCGAAAGATCGAGCAGATCGCCTCGCATATCGACGTCCTGCCGACACTGGCGGAACTGGCGGGGATCGACAAACCGAAAACCTGCCCGCTGGACGGCGTGAGCCTGGTTCCGCTGATCGAAGGCGAAACCAGGGATTGGCCCGAGCGGATGATATTCTCGGCGTGGAACGGTCGGGTCAGCGTGCGAACTCAGCAGTATCGCGCCAACGCGCAGGCGTTGTACGACATGACCAGCGACCCGCACCAGAAGAAGAACATCGCCGCCGACAAGCCGGAAGTCCACGCGAAACTCGCTGCTGCGTGTGTGAAATGGGCCGCCGATGTCGGGCTGAAGAACAGGAAAACCTGCCCAATCCCGATAGGTCATCCTGAGCGGCCGGTGGTTACCATGCCCGGGCACGAGGCGATGCTCGTCTCGTCGAAGAATGTTCCCGAACCCAAGCCGGCGCAAGGCAAAAAGAAAAAGAAACGACGCCGCGTAAGCCGGGGCATCAGCTACAACAAGGGCGCCGGATGGGCCAACGACTGGGTCGATAACTGGACCGAGCTCGACGCGCATCCGTACTGGCCCGTAGACGTGGTGAACGCAGGCCAATACGAAGTGACGTTGATGTACGCATGTGCGGCCGATGATGTGGGCGCAAAGTTCCGCGTCGAGTGCGGGACCGGCTCCGTCGACGGACAAATTACAAAGGCGCACGATCCCAAGTTCATCGAAAGCCCCGACCGGATCGCACGCAAGGAAGTTTACGAAAAGGTATGGGCGCCGCTGAAAGTTGGCAAGATCACCCTGTCAAAGGGCGTTAATAAGCTTATCGTCCGGGCGATTTCAAAACCGGGCCAACAGGTAATGGAACTCAAAGCCGTACGCCTCGAAAGGATCAAATAGCAATGTCAGCAAACAGACGCGACTTCCTGAAACTAACCGCCGGTGGGGCGATTTCGCTGGGGCTCTGCTCAACCGGCTGGGCCAAAGCTACTCCCGCCGATAAGCGTCCGAACATACTGCTGATAACCGCCGACGATCTGAACTGTGATTCGCTCGGTGTTTACGGATGTAAGACGCCGGATATCACGCCGAACATAGACAAGCTGGCCGCCCAGGGCGTACGGTTCGAACATGCTCACGTGACCATCGCAGTCTGCCAACCGTGTCGCGGCGTGCTGGCGACCGGGCGATATCCGCACCGCAGCGGTATCGAAGGTTTTCAGAAACTCCCTGCCGACAAGCAGGATATCCCGCTGGTCACCGAGAAGCTTCGGGCTGCGGGGTACCTTAACGGGATTCTCGGCAAGGTGGGGCATTCCTCGCCAAAGGCCTCGTTCAAGTGGGACATGAGCTACGACATGCCGCAACTGGGCAAAGGACGCGATCCGAAACTCTACGCCAAATACGCCAAGGAATTTTTCCTCCGCGCCAAGAGCGACAGCAAACCGTTCTTCCTGATGGCCAATTCGCACGACCCGCATCGCCCGTTTGCCGGTAGCGACCAGGAGGCCGGTATGCGAAGGGGCGGGAAACTCACTCCACCGTCGCGAACGTATAAGCCCAGCGAAATTAACATTCCCGGCTTCCTGCCGGACATCCCGAACGTTCGTCGCGAGATCGCCGAATATTACAGTTCGACCAAGCGTTGCGACGATACGGTCGGAGCGCTGCTAAAGGCGCTCGATGAATCCGGCCAGGCCGATGACACGCTGGTTATGTTCCTCTCGGATCACGGGATGGCGCTTCCGTTCGCCAAGACCAACTGCTACCTGCACTCGACCCGCACGCCGTGGATCGTTCGCTGGCCTGGCGTTATTGATGGTCCGAAGGTCGACAAGACGCACTTCATATCCGGGATAGATTTTATGCCCACCGCGCTGGAAGCCGCCGGGCTGACGAAAGTCGACGGGCTGGACGGCGTGTCGTTCCTCCCGATACTCAAGGGCGCCTCGCAGGCCGGACGCGACAAGGTCTACACCCAGTTCCACCAGACAGCAGGGCGAAAACGTTTCCCGATGCGAACCGTGCAGGATAAACGGTTCGGGTACATTTTCAACGCATGGGCGGACGGTAAGACGGTATTTAAAAACGAATCGCAAAGCGGGCGAAGTTTCAAGGCGATGCAGGCGGCGGCCAAAAACGATCCGAAAATAGCCGCACGCGTCAAACTGTTCCAGTACCGCGTGGTTGAGGAGTTCTACGATTTCGCCAAGGATCCCGACGCGTTGAATAATCTTATCGACGCTGCCGAGTACAAACCGCAAATCGACAAGATGCGGGCCGACCTGCTCAAATGGATGATCGCCACAGGCGACCCGGTAAAAGAAGCGTTCGAGAAGAAAGATTCGCCCGAAGAGCTTGCGAAATTCATGGCTGAGCAGAACGCCAAGGTTCGCAAAATGCCCAAGCGAAACAAGAAGAAAAACAACAAACCCGCCGTTAAGAAGAATAAAAAACAGTAGCTGGAGGCTCTGCGAAAAAGATGTCGATCGATACGGAAAATTCCGAGTGCCTGTTCTGCGGTGCGGGTTTTGAGGCCCAGATTGTTGAGACTCATCGCACTGTGGCCGCAGTCCCGGACGCTGCGCCGGTTAGCCCTGGTCACATGCTTATCGTCACGTTGCGTCATACCGAGGATGTCTTTTCGATGACGCCTGACGAACTGGCCGACGCGATGGAAATGATAGGTATTCTCAAGCGGCGTGCGTTGAATCTTGATCCGTCTATCACCGGCTTCAATATCGGCGCCAACTGCGGAGTGTCCGCCGGGCAGCAAGTGATGCACGCGCACATTCATTTCATACCGCGGAGGGGCGATGAGCCGCTAAAAGGTGTGATCCGCAATAAAATGGCGTACTGATTTTTTTTCTAGTTATTTATCGGTTTCTATGTAAAATAAAACGGTATACACAATGTTAACAATGTCATAACGCGACTTATTGAGGGATCTAATGGATGGGAATATGTTAAATAACGCTTTGTGGGCTCCAGTGCTTGAATACCTCGAACCGCGACTGCTGCTGTCCGGTGCGATTGAGTCGGCGGAGTTGGTTTCCATCGACTGGTACGGCCAGACCATCCAGGCCCATGCCGATGAGTGGATCGTGCGCCTTGACGACGGTATTGCAGGCAAGCAGTATACAAGCCTCCTCGAAAGCGAACTGGTGGAGAAGGGGATAGCGGCGGGGTCACTGGCCAGCATCGGTCAATCTCAGTTCGGTCTGCTCAGGGCTCCTGGCCTGTCGATCAAACAGGTTAACGCCTGGGCGGGCAAGTATTCAGGCGTTCTGTACGCCGAACCGAATTTCGTCTATTCAATTTCCAGTGGCGTCACGCCAAATGATCCGGCGCTGACCAACGGATCATTGTGGGGTTTGAACAATACCGGGCAGTCGGGCGGGACCGCCGACGCCGATATCGACGCGCCGGAGGCATGGAGCATTACCACCGGTTCAAGCGATGTTGTGATCGGCGTGATTGATACCGGCGTTGATTATACGCACGCGGACCTGGTGGGCAATATGTGGGTTAATCCTGGTGAGACAGTCGGCGACGGTATTGATAATGACGCCAACGGATATATCGACGACGTCTACGGGTGGGATTTCGTCAACAATGACAATGATCCGATGGACGGGCACGGTCACGGAACGCACGTGTCCGGCACGATAGGCGGCGTGGGCGACGACGGTTCCGGTATCGTTGGGGTTAACTGGGACGTGAGCATAATGGCGTTGAAGTTCCTGGACGATTCAGGATCGGGATCTACCGGAGACGCTATTGCGGCTATTGATTACGCGACGATGATGAGGCAGTATTACGGAATTAACGTTGTCGCGACCAACAACAGTTGGGGCGGTGGAATGTATTCCTCGGCATTGCTCGATGCGATAGAAACCGCCGGTCAAGAGGGTATTCTGTTCGTGGCCGCCGCGGGAAATGAAAGCCAGAACAACGACGTTGTTACTCATTATCCAAGCGATTACAACTCACAGTATATCCTGTCGGTGGCGGCGACTGATCGCGACGATGAACTGGCGAGCTTCTCGAATTACGGGGCGGTTGCAGTGGACCTCGCTGCTCCGGGCGTGTCGATATATTCATCAGTTCCCGGAAACGGATACGCATCGTACAACGGTACGTCGATGGCTGCCCCGCACGTTGCGGGCGTCGTTGCTCTCCTTGCTGCATCTCAGCCGGACGCTGCTGCTGGTGAAATCAGGGACGCTATTTTGGCCGGTGTGGACCCGATCGCGAATCTCACGGGCTTAACAGCCACCGGAGGACGCCTGAACGCCTATAGCTCTCTCCTGATGCTGGGAACGTTCGGGCCTAGAGTCATGTCGGTCAATCCGTCGGGCTTCGCGGCGCCGGTCGATGAAATCAACATCCATTTCAGCGAAAATCTCCTGGCCTCCTCGGTAGTCGGCGCTAATTTTATGCTCAGGAACAATGGCCCAGACGATACCTTTGACACCGCCGACGATAACGTATTTACCATAACAAACTTGAATGTCTCACTGGTCGCGGGGAATCGCGTGTCGATCTCACTGGCCACCGACTTACCGCTTGAGGACTACCGCGTAACGGTTGCAGGCACGGGAGCCAACCCAGTGCGGGACGCCGACAACAACGCATTGAATGAAGGCGTAGATCACGAGCACTTCTTCACGATAGTCTCTCCCTATGGCGCGAATGAACACAACGATAAAATGTCCGACGCGACCGACAGCGGGCTGGTCGGGATTGGCGAGGTGTCCTTCAGCGGCGAGATCGGCGACGGGTTGTGGGGATATGACGATGTCGATCTGTTCGTGTTTCAGGCCAACGAGCCTGGAACATTTGTCGCTGAAACCGATACCACCGTCCTGGGCAGCGATCTCGATACGGTGCTGCGGTTGTTCGATTCGGACGGTAATGAACTTGACTGGAATGATGACTGGGACTTCCCCGACAGTCGAATCGAGTATGAGTTGGAAACTGCGGGCACGTATTACCTCGGAGTGTCGAGTTACAGCAATTACGATTACGATCCGCGAATCGAAGACGGATGGTATGGCGATTCGATAGGCGGTTACTACCTGACGATGAAACTCCTGGGGCGTCCGGAAATACACGGGAGCAAGTGGAGCGATGCTAACGCTAACGGAGTTCGCGACGAGGGCGAAGCGGGGCTGGCCGGTTGGACGATCTTCCTGGACACCGATGTAGATGGCGTTTTGGACCCCGGTGAGCTGTCGACTATTACTGACGCCGAGGGGAATTACTCGTTTGTGGACCTTAACGCCGGTACGTATGTAGTCGCCGAGATCCCCAAAGCCCGATGGCAGCAAACCTATCCCCTGAGCGTTGATGCCGACTCGTACGTCGGGATCACTTCAGAACTCCAGTTCGAGGACATCAGATATACGGGTCAGCCGGTGCTCTTTAACACCGATGATGAGTCGCATTATCTCTCGCCAGCGGACCTGGGCGGGTTTGAGTTCCCGCTGTACGGTGTGAACTATGACGAAGTATACATCAGCACCAACGGGCTGATTACCTTCGAAGATGAGGCCACCTCGTGGTTTAACGGTGATCTGAGCTTGTATCCGCAAGGCGCCGCGATAGCCGTCCTCTGGGACGATCTGGAACTCCGCAGCGCCATCGGTGGGGCTGTTTATTGGGAACTGCAAGGCTGGTATGCCGAGGAACGTTTGATTATCCAGTGGCAGAATGCAGAGTTCGTTGAAGCCTACGATTACGACGAAAACTACACTGATCTGGTTACTTTTCAGGCGATCCTCGGCGCCGACGGGAGCATCACGCTGAGTTACAGCGACTTGGATACTGACGGGGA
>JABGPF010000188.1 GCA_018645065.1 Phycisphaerales bacterium | reverse complement strand
TCCGGACCAGGGCTCGATGGCGAATCCGAGCCCCGCCGGCTGGAGTACGGCGCCAATCGCTTCGAGCAGATTCATCCCGGTAACGTTCACTTCACCGATAGGCTCAGAGGCTATTTGTCGTATTGCGGTCCAATCGGCGGCGTTATTGCTTATCACCGCGTCGTCGTCGAACCATTCGATCATACTTCGCAGTGCGGTGCAGGCGTCCCAGTGGCGCGACTGACTAACAACGGCGCCGTTCTGGTCGCCAACGATACGGCCCGGCGCGCAGAAAACCGCACAATCAGGCTCGCCGTTCGGATCGGTTGTAAGCGTCCAGTTCGGATCTCCTGCGTTGGGTAGCCCGCCTTCGTTAAAAACCACCGGGAGATTAGTCGCCACCGCTCCAGCCCGCACGCGGTCAGCGGGACCGGCTGATCCGGCGATTTCGGCATCGTCGACCTGCTCGTGCATATACCACGCACCGGTAATTGCCCGGCGTTTCAGGAGCACTTCAGGCCCGTAGGCTACAACGGAGGCGCCTTCGAAGTCCGGATTGGCCTGGATCGTGAGTGAGCCTTGTCCGGCGTAAGCGCGGAAAACCTCCCGCTGGCGCCCTGAATCACTTTCAACGAGCCGAAACCGATCACCGGCACAGATATCCAAATGTTCAGGGCGATCGCGATCTTTCCCAGCCCCCGCGCCGAGCACTCGCTTGAGCCTCATGCTGGAAATCTTCCCGCCTGCGCACCATTCCAAAACGGTGGGCGCCCAGTGGGTCTGTTGGGTTTCCGGAGCCCAAGCCGGCGCGCCGGTCGGGCCGGTTTGAACGGCGGCATGATAGAGACGATAATTCTGCGGGCGAAACACCACACCGCGCGACGATGATCTAAAAGCGGATAAACTCATTTACGGAGTCCTTGTTTAATAAATGGTTGTCAGAACTACCTGCGGTTGGAGCGGTATCGAGGCGTCGGCGAGAACCGGACCGATAATCTGCGAAAGATGCGATTCGACCCCGCAGGCGTCGCGTGCGGTAACAGCGAAAAAGTAAGTCTGCCCACCGATCAGCGACAATGTGCAGGAGTAAACCCCGTCCTGTTCGTAGCTGACGACAGCCTGTGGCGACCCGGGCGAGATCTGCGGGTTCGAAGCGTGATAAACGCAAAAATCTTCCGGCGTCGCGGCGCCATCGGGTGTCCTGTATGTCCAGAAGAGACGGACCTGCCCGGACGAAAGCGTTTCGGTGTCGAACGCCTCAACGGCGCCTGGACGAACACCAAGCCACTGACCGTTCGCGTCGATCTCAAACTCGAATCGGCACGAGATATCGGGTGTTTCCAGCCCGTTAATCACCGGGCGTAAAACGAGTACGTAGCGGCTGGAGGCCTCGAAATCACAACCAAGAAATTTATTTACCGATTGTCCGGCGGGAATCACGGCGTCGGGCTCGGCGTCGAAATCGACACCCTCCAGACCGCCCAAACCGATATACAGGCGATATCCCGTATGCGGAAGCTCCGAAGCGCCAACTCCTGCGGTTATAAAGGCGCTGAGGTCCTCCGGCTCGGGCGTCGAGGTGTCCTGAACGCCCAAGCCGGCGGTTATCCATACAGTAGTCATAACGCAACCTCCATCCGCCGCCCTTGAGCTTGATTGGTCAAACCGTAGTTGCGGAGCGACAAATCGGCGTTGTCGCCGTCGATATATCCGTCATCGGTTCCGAGTAGTTGCGTCGATGCGCCGTCGACCATGGCGTAAGGAGCGTTTTGCCAGTTCGCCGCGTTGCCGGAATAAAACGTGTGCGTCGCGCGGTACGACACGCCGAACAAGCCGTAGGTCGTATTGTTCGTCACGCGACAACCGGCGACGTGACAATTGGGATGAGGCGCGTCGATTCCCTTTTCATTGCTGTCGGCGACGCAGTTGTATGCGTCCGATCCGTAGGACAGCGAGAACCCGGTGACGTTTTCATAAGCAACACACCCGATCGCCGCCCCGATAAGCGGGTACAGGCCGATACCGCAGTTATACGCGGTGCAATGCACCATTCGCCCGTACGTGCCCCGTATACCGTAAAGCCCGCCGCAATCCCAGGCCTTGCACCCGTAAAACGTCGCATAGAGCCAGTCGCCGATCCAACCCGACCCGCCGGGGTTTTCGGCCATGCAGTTTTGAAAATGACAGAGCCCGGCGCTCGATGATGTTCCCCAGGCGTGGCTGGCCGCATCCTTGCCGCAGATGTTCCGGAAAATCCAAACCGCGTTGGCTGTGCCCGGCGATGCGATGATGTTGTTGGTCGCCTTACCACCGCCGTCCAGGACCGCCGCCGTACCGTCTTCGACCCAGGCAGCGTTCACGCCGACATATTCGAGCAGCGACGATGAAAGTCCGACATTCCCGTCGAACACGGCGCCCGGAGTTGAGCGGGCGGCAAGCGGGTCAACATCGGTCGGGTCGCCGGCGCCGCCTGATGCGTCGTCGTTGGTCACGCCGTCAGCGATCAGGATGTCATCTTCGTCGTATCCGGCGTCGAGCCACACCGCCGCGATATCATCGGCGTCGAGGAAACCGCCGGCGTTGGTCTCGACCACAACGCCTTGCCACACCAGGACGCCGTCCTTATTGTGGACAACATCGCCAATACCCCAGCCGGTGACGTCTGAGCCGTTGCAGTCGATCAGCACCAGGCGGGACTGATCGCCAGTCCCCTTGATATAGATCGTGTCGCCTGCGGCCAGTTTCGTAGCGTTGCCGGTTCCGCGGATCGCGGCTTGCAGACCGGCCGGTCCGGTTAGTTCGGCGCCCGCGTGATCGAGGCCGGTGGCGTCGGCGAACGCTTTTTCAAGATCGCAATAGTAGTCGGTCATCAGTCAAGCTCCTTGTAATAGACCGTTACGGTCATCGAACCGGCTGAGATGCTGGTGAAGTCGGCGGCGCCGGTCACCGTTACTCTGGGAGTTGTCGCGGCGCCGACAAACGCGGTGTCCGGAGCGGCGCCCGAACCCACCGTCGCAGCGGCCAGCACCGACTGAGACGTGTCGGCGGAAAAGGCGTCCGGGTCGGCGGCGGTTCCAACCTCAATAACCGCCGTGGTGTCGCCGGTGAAGCCTGCGGTCGGGACTGCCTTCCAGCCGGTGACGATTGAACCGGCCGGGATGTCGTCGGTGGTGAAGTCGATGTATCCGGTCGCGTCGCCATTGTCGGTGAAGTCGTCGAAGTCAAGGACCTGCGAGACGGTTTTGGTCTTTTGCCCAACGGTCGAAAATATCGCCCGGGCGCGGTAATCGGTGATGTCGGCGAAGTCGAACTCGCCCGAAGCATCGGTAAGAATCGTCGCAAGCGGCACGTGGGGTGAATCAGTCGGAAAACCGGTTGTGTTAACCGTCAGCACGCCCAGCCGGGTAAGGTAAATGTAGTTGGTCGCATCGGCGGTCAGGGCGTTGGTCGACGACCCCGCGTATGCGATTATCGAAGCTCCGTCTGCAAACTCGCCAGCCCATACGCCGAACGTCGCGTCACCGTCTTTGACTGCGCGAAGTTTGTTTACGCAAGCGAGAATGCGATTGTTTATCGCTTCTTTGCGGTAGTCGCTGGTGTAGTATTCCGCCTGTCCGATGGTGCAAAACGCGGCGCCTGTCCCGCTGTCGGACGTACCGCTCAGAGCGGCAGCCGCCGAAGTTGTTAGTGTAGTTTCTGTTGGGTTCGCCATTAGTTTATGTCCTCAGATTTCGTGTAAGAAAACTCCAACCTGCCGTCGGCTGGATCGTATGAATCAACTGTCAGCTCGGACGCCGGGCGGGCGTATCCGGTGATCGTCACATCGCTCGTAGAGACCGGTGATTCGTTACCGCAGGCGCTGACTGCCTGCACAGCGATCGTATAAACGCCCGGAGGCATCGGCTCGGATGTCCATGTCAGCATCTCGCAGTCGAACCCGTATTCGCCGCGTCCGAAGTTTGCCCCGTATCCGCGAGCGCACGCGGCGTCAAAACCGTAGGCGCCTCCGTAGCCCATACCGTATCCGCCCACACCGCGCCCGCCCGGAAAGAACGCCTGGGTGTGCATTAACTGGTCGTCCGCGTAGACGTTCCAAACATCGCCCGGCATGTGCGCCAAGGCGAGTTGGGGCGTCTGGACGCATATACGATTCGCCCGCGCCAAATCGGCGGACATCGCATCGGACCAGTAATTTCTCTCCGCGTCGGACGGTTCCACCGCGACAAGCAGCAGCAGATCGCTCGGTAAGGATTCGGTGAGAATGAACTCAACAGCGCCCTGGCTGGGCTTCGACCAGGCGACCAGAGCTCCGGAAACGTAGCACTGAATCACCTTGTCAGCGTGCTCGGCGCGAACGCTCACAACCCGCCCGCCGTGGAAGCCTTGATCATCTACGATTGTTATTCCGTCGGTTAAATAGCCCATGGCGCCGCCTGATGAATTTCAACAGTAACCGGCGCCGAAGCGGTGTAGTCCTGCCCGTTGGCGGACACGCGAGACGCCCGCGGGCGATACGACATCAGCACGCAGTCGAGGTAAGGTTGCCCGTCGGTTCCGACATATCCGCCGGAGGTCCCGACAAGCTGCTGACACTGACGCAAGAGCGCCTTAAGCGACTGATGCGCCAAAGCCGCACTCGCGCCAGCAGCGGTAAGTTCACCGTTCAAACGGATTCTCCGCCCGCTGCGGCCGTGGAGTTGCACGAAGTCGCCATTGACCCCGGGCAGGTTCTCCAGATAGACCCTGGCGCCCGGAGAACCAGGCGTTTCGACCGCGCCGCGATCGCACAGCGTCAGCGAATTAAATGTGGGATTGCTCATCGTTATTCCTCAGTAAAGCACCGAATCGTCGGTCCCGCCGCGAACGAAATTATTGTGGACCTTCTTGGTTTCGGGGCCTGCGTAGTAATTTGTGATGTTTACGATAGTCGGTTCGCGGCCGGCGATATCGTCGTCGCTCTCAGAGCCTTCGGGGGCGATATAAATGCTCGATTCAGTCATTACTCACCTCCGGATTCGACCAGGCTCACCGCCCCGGCGCCGCTTGCAACAAAACTAACGCTGCACTTGGCGGCGCGATTGTGCCCGGTGAGATTCTCGGCTCCGCCGGTGCGAACGTTGGTTATCGTCAGCGTTTGGTCCGCCCCTCCGCCGACGCCCTGAAGGCTGGCGACAAGCGTTCCGAACAATCCCGCAGCCGCCGCGGCCTGGGCGGGATCGGCGAACAGAAGCCTCCCGCTGACGACCGCCGCGTCATACTCGGCTGCACTGTTATGCAACTCACCGTCGCCCGGCGGGGTTATAATCTCCCGCCGCCGCTCGCGCCATTCAACGGCGAGCACATCGCTGAGCTCAACCGCCGCGATAGTCACCCCTTGGGGGTTATGAACAGATCCCATGATTTTCTCCGATCAATGCGACGCCCCGCTGGGCAGCGCGTAAGTTATTTCCAGACCGAGGCGGCAGAGCACCCACGGATCGACGCCCGGCTGGCTAAGTTCGATATCCGCCGGTCGCCACAATATCGCCGGGCGGTACAAGTCCGATGTCGCGGCGCCAACAGCTTGCGACGGGCGATCAGTCTCAATCGCATTAACCGCCGCGTTTTTGAGTCGCAACACCTCCTGGACTCGCCCTGACGCATCGGCGCCGCCCGACGCCCTGGTCGACAAAATCAACTCAAGCGTCACCCAGCCCAAACGCCCGCCGTCGGTGTCGTTATGCTCGCTGGTGCTCTTGTAAAGTATGACCGCTCGCGGTGTTTTCCCAGCCAGTTGGACCTGGCGCAAATGTTTAACCGAGGTGGTCATGTCGACCGAAGCGAAGATCGCCTCGCCGCCGAGAGTCGCCTGGCTGATCGCAGTCCGAACCGCGTCGAGGACCGACCAGTCGGTGTTAGTGATTGTAATTTCGCTCATAGATTCGCTCCCTTTAAAGCCTGGTTGTGCGGACCATGGCGCCGGACTTAATCGTGTCGGCGTCTTCGTCGGTGTCAGGGTCAAGGTTCAGCGCCAGGGCCCAACCTTCGATCGCCTCGCTGCGTTTCTGTTCGTGATAATCGCGAAGCTGCGAGTACATCGTCTCGGCGCCGAGTTCGTGGCAGCTCCCAAACGCGGTGGAAAGAGCCCAATGCACGGCGGCGGATTTAAGCTGATCGGGATTCGCCAGCCTGCGATAGTCGGGCAGGGCCCGAGCCGCGGCGGTGTGATATTTATGCTCCGGAGCCCCGAACCCGCCAAGCTGATTGGCGTACAGACCCGAGACCAGCAGCAGCACTTTCTCCGTAGCCGCAGCGCAATAACGGGCCATCCCGTGCGTCGCCGAATAGACATCGTCAGGCAGATCACCCAGGCTGCAGTATTCGATCTCCAGGTCCGCGTCGGTGCATAGCGTCACGAGCACTTCTGCGGGATATCCGCAGTCGCCCTGGTAAGATTCGAACCAGAACTGCCCGGTAACCCCGCTGGCGTTTTCCTGCGACAGCGTGCAAACCTCGGCTCCGCTGGCGATGTCGGAAATGTCCGACGTTCCAGACGCGACCAGGTCGGCGGTTTCGCAGGCGGGCGTTTTGTATAACTCTGCGGTTACTGTTTGGGCGGCTGTGCTGGTCAGCAGCCAAAGTCGCCCAGCCGTGGTCGAACCGCCCGCGCGAGTATCAACCCCGGTAAGCGACCAGCGTGAGGTGTGCATGTAACCGCGATCTTCATAGGCGAATGCGTAGTCAAAACTCATGTGTTACTCCAATTTCAGCCCGGCATCGGTCAGCAGGCGAGTTAACACCCCTGCCCCGCTGTCGGTAAGTTCTTCGATAGTCCACTGGCGCGCCGCCAGCCAATGCAGATACGACAAGACGCGTCGCGAATCGGGCGCCCAACCGGCGAGCATCAGTTCAATACTCCCAGGCAAGCTTACCAGCGATGTTTGAATCGCGACGCCGGCGATACAAGGCATCGCCGGGCCAAGACACAGCACCGGGCAACCTCGCAGCAACGCGTCGTTGGCGCTATTTGAATTTATGGTGATAGCGAACCGGGCGGCGTCTATCGCATCGCCCAGGTCGCCGGTTAGTTCGTTACGCCCGCTGCGCCATCGATCCATCGGGTGCGGGCGAAATCGCAGTTCCACGTCCGAACCGCTTGCCGCTTCAACCGCTGCAACGAGCTGCCGAGCGTGACCGATTTCCGAATCGCGAAGTTGCGCATCGCCCGACACCTGACCGAGGATCAGCACATGCCCGTCGCGGCGAGGGTTTGTCGGCAGCGCCGGGCCGATAGTTTCGGTGAGTTCAGCAAAGCAACGCACCCCCTCAACCGGCGCCGGGCCGGAGAGACCAGTCACCCACGAGGCAGTGTGATTGAATCCCGCGTGGTCGATCTGCGTGCGATTGAAGCGGTCGAAAAAACCGCGTTCCATCACCATAACCGTCACGCCGCGCTTGCGAAGTTCGCCTGCAATCGCTCCGCTGTTTCCGCGCACGCCGTTCCAGATGAACGCCACGTCGGGCAGTTGCGAAAATATCGGCCAGTCGCCCGGCGCCGTCGGCGTCACATCCCAACCAAGCATTTCCAGGCCGATCGCAACGTTTCGCAGAGGCGAGGTCGTATCGACCCACGATTTATTTGTGCAGATTATTGCTGCTCGCATTGGTGCTAAGTCCCCAGCGTTGTCCGCCAGTCGGCGGGGTTTATCGCAGCCAGACGGCTACTGGATGAAAAGTTCACTATCACGCCCCCGCTGCTTTGAATCGCCTCGGCGGAGCGAGCAAACTGACGCTCTATCGCCGCCGACACGGGTTTATCGTACTGACCCTCCCAGCCCGGTGACGCCGCTGCAAACGGATCGAGCATTGCCCCATGGCCCCCGCAATAATCAACGCCAACCAGGCAAATCGTCCGAGCGCCCTGCAACCAGGCCCAATTAGCAGCCATGATCGCAACGCTCGAATTTTTCATAACCGCCAACTCTCCGTTGCGATCTGCGACCGGGCCGCCCTGCCAACCTGGAGCCTGACGAACGAATTGATCGCAATGCGTCACACGACGATCAGCCGGTCCGACTTTCCAGCAACTCGCAGGCCTCCAGAAATCGCGATGGTAAATCTCGCCGAATTTCTGATCGCGCCACAAGTCGCGGTAGGTGTCTCTGATTACCATCGCGTCTAACCGAACGCCTTGAAGCGTTTTGAAGCAGAGCGCCCGGTTGGTTCCAACAAGGAGCACGTCATCCCGCTCGCAGCGACGCCAGAACTCGGCGCCCATTTGATCGACGCTTGACCCATTGGCGACTATTACCGCTAGCATCGACGGGCGCGATCGCAAAGTTCCAGATACGTCTTAACGCCATGCCTCGCGATGAAGCGGGTTTTACGGGCGGGGTTGCGGTCCAGAGACACCAGCAACTCGACGGGATTAACGCTGTCGAGTTCGACCGTCCCGGAAGCAGCGTCGCTGGATCTGCGACTGACCGCCAGAGCGTCAACCGCGGCCTGCAGCGTCGGGTCGCGTTTCAGTTCGGCTTGGAAGAACTCGACCGGATCGGGCGTGATAGTCGCCTGGCCGTCTGCATCGAGCTCGCAGGTGAATTTGTGCACGTGCATTCTCGCCATAGCAGCCGGGACGCCCAACTGCTCAGCGGCCCTGCCAATCGCGTCACCACGAGCAGCGGCAGTGAGTTTTGTGCGCAACTGCAGGTTCTCGTTTTGCGCGTCGCGGAGAATCGCGTCGCTGTCCTGACGGTTGTCGGCGGCCTGCTGGGCCTCTGCCAAACGGGTCTTGAGCCCGTCGTTTTCCGCTCGCAGCGTATCGAGCGTCGTTTGCTGATCATCGACCGGCGGAGCCTGTTCAACTTGTATTTCTTCCTGAGATTCTGTCATTGTATCACTCGTATAAAAAAGTTTCGTTTACCGGCACCGGGCCCTCCGGCGGCGCGGAAAACGCACACGTCGCCGGACCAGGCCCCAACAATTCAACCATTTAAAAACTAGGGACAGTCACCTATTTTTCATCATCCATTAATAGGTGACTGTCCCCTATTGATTAGATCGACGCGTTGAAGACGCCGTGGACGATCTTCAGTGAGCGATGATCGGTGTAGTCGGCGGCCCAGTTGCCCGCGGTCGCCAGCTCGGCGTCGGTCGGATTGTCCGTCGCCGAGGTCCACTTCAGGCCGTAGGCCTCGTACTCGACATCGAAGTCTTCGCGAACGTACGTAAGGCTCGACTCGCGAAGAATGTCGCGCTGCAGTTCGATACCCTGGTCGTAAATCACCGTACCGCGCAGGGCTCCCTTGCCCAGGCCCAGCATCCCGTACTCGGTGTGGTAGCTGCTGGTCTGCGCCGAAATCAGCGCCGGAACGTCAGCGACGATAACAACCCGACCGAACGCCTGGACAACGTCCTGGTAGATCGTCACGCCGGCTACGCGATCGAACTGGTAGTTCGAGATCGAATCGCCTACCAGATCAGCGAACACCGCAGAGGGCATGAGGAACGCTGCGATCTCTTCGCGGGCGTCGCCCATTTTCGCCAGCAGCGTATTGATGTTCGCAAACGATGCGGTGACCTTGGCGCCGGCGGTTTTTCCGCGGGCGGCGTCCAGCACGTGCGACGAAACGTTCGATACGCCCGCGATGGCGGCGGCGATAAGATTGTTCCGAATCGCCAGGACCTTGGCGTCTGCGAACTGCTGACCGAGATTCACCATCGCCGAATTCATATCGAACTCGCGCCCGGCTTTGCGGGCCTGGATGTCGCTCACGGAAACCGGTCCGCAGCCCATAGTCTGCCTGACGAGCTTCCCACCGGTCATCTCGAGTTTCTTGATGTCGACTTCGGTTCCGGGATTGTCGTTATCGCGATGGCTGATCAGCGAGGTGACCGGTTTCCAGCGTGCGGTGTCGGTGAAGTCACCGCCCAGGGCCATCTGCCTTGCCGGATCGGACTCCAGCACAATCGCCCCGCCGGAAGCCGCATTGAACAGATCGACCTGCTCAACTGTGCGCCTGTACTCCTCAGCCCGGAGCGTGTCTTTGTAAACCATGTCGGTAGGTGCGCCAAATTCAATAGTCATGTTTGTTTCCTTTTTGAAGTTTCAACGTTTGAGTTCAAACCCGCACGAAAGCCCTGTGCTATCTGCGGGGTGTTTTTCGACCGCGGTGTGCGAGCTGCACAAGTGCGGCCGGGCCGTGTCTGGCCACGAAGTCGGCCTTTCTGGCCGGATTGCGATCCAACTGTTCGATAGACACTCCGCCCGACGATGTGAGCCCAGGGTAAGCCCCGCTGCCTGTATCGCCCGAGGGCGGAAGATAGTGGCGGTTGTCGGCGAGCCATCGGTCTACGACCTGCTCGACGGTCTCTTCGTCGGCGCCGCTGGCCTGAGACTCACCCCCCACCGTTACGCTATACCCGTCATCTGTGATATTCACGTCAAGTTGTCCGGCAAGCAGACCGGCGGCCTGGTCGACGCGTTTAACTCCGCGAGAGGCGAGCGCACTTTTCAGGCGGTCGGTGACAACCACCCCCGAGAGCATCTCGCCAAGCCGCGTCGCACGAGCGTTAGATTCAGCGATGGCACCGCTGTGCTGATCGCTGAGTTCGTTTAACAGGCGTTCAGCCTCTTGGGCGCGTTTGCGATACTTCCGAGCCTCGGCGATAAGTTTGAGCTTCGCCTCGCTCGATGCGTCAGGTTGACGGGTTGGGGTTTCGTCGCGTGTGTCATTTTCGATAGTTTTCATATTTTCAGAATTTTCCAAATGTTCCAAATTTGCTCTCCGCCCTGAGGGCCTGTTACGTGCGCGACTGCGCAATTTCGCCCCGGTTGGGGCCTGGGTTTAGGTTTGGGTTTGGGTTTGGGTTGAGGTTTGGGTTGAGGTTAAGGTTGAGGTTAAGGTTGAGGTTAAGGTTGAGGTTTGAGTTGAGGTTAAGGTTAAGGTTAAGGTTTGAAGGGCCGAAGGCCCGATTCGATCTTAGCCGGGTCCGGAAGGGCCCGGAAAAATATGCATAAATACTCCAGAGCCCCGACGGGGCGACAGAGAGCCATGCATGCCATTTGCGCCCCACGTCTCTGTCGCCCCGTCGATACTGACATATGTCCTACCGGTGTCTGGT
>JABGPF010000187.1 GCA_018645065.1 Phycisphaerales bacterium | reverse complement strand
GGGAAGATCGAGTCTGAGCTGGCGGTGCCCGGAGAAAAGGGCGGGCATTGGGGTTCGGGTCGCACCGACTCGCACGCGGAAACTTCCGATTCAGGCGAACCCTACGTTTACGGGGATATGCAAAAAGAAACGACCCTGTGCGGTAACACAGAGTCGTATGATGCTCCCCGAGTAGGACTCGAACCTACGACCTAGCGGTTAACAGCCGCTCGCTCTACCAATTGAGCTATCGGGGAAGATATTTAGTTTTTATCCCCCTTAGCTCTAGCGGTTAATCCCGATGTACATCGGGACTCGCTCTACCAATTGAGCTATCGGGGAAGATATTTAGTTTTTATCCCCCTTAGCTCTAGCGGTTAATCCCGATGTACATCGGGACTCGCTCTACCAATTGAGCTATCGGGGAAGATATTCGGTTTTTTAGTCCGCTATGCTATATAACGGGTCGTACAGGATAGCTTATCGGGCTGAAAAGTCAAGGGCTTTATGATTGCTTGTAGAAAAAAATGATATTCTGACGTTCGACTATCTGGCTAAACGGGCTGTTGTTTTGCCCTTGGCGTCTTGAATGAATACGTCAACTTGGGCATTTGTACTCAGGCTGGAGAAGGTGATTTTGCCCTTTTCGGCAGTGCGTAATAGGGCGATTACCTTGCCGCTTGCAAGGGCGGCCTCCACTGCGTAGCCGTTTTTGAGTTTGTGCAGCTTTGCGGCGATCGGTGGTAGGGGGTTGCCCGATCGATGCGGTCTGATGACGGTTACGAACTCCATTTTCGCAGCCTTTTTGGGCGGTGTGGCGGTTAAATGCCATTCGGTCAGTTTGACCCTTGCCCGTGGCGGGGGATCGAATTTATCGGTCAGGGACAATTTCAGGCCCGCCGGCGCCAGGAATGCGACTCGTGCGGCGGCCTTGTTGTTGGTTATGCGGATGTCGTTCTGACCGGCGATTTGCATTTTCTTCATCGAATGCAAATGCCATTCAAAACTCGACGCCTCAGGCGCCTCAAGCTCATCTAACACGATCACCAACTCCGGCTTGATGAATAGTATGTGACGCGTGAAGCGGTTCAAGGCTCCCCCGTACGCTGCGCTGGCCTCGCCGGCTACGTAGTCGATCTTGTCGGACGTGGCGAACGCTACGATCTTGCCTCTGGCCGAGGCACTGTGGCCCTGCTGCCCGAGCCCGTTAACCGTGATGCAATTGGTTGACTTGGTCTTCCACATCCAGTTCCTGTGGTGATTGCTCCCGTAGCTGTCGCGCCGCCCCGTGCGTATCAACAACCGCTCGCCGAAGGCGTACAGCAGCAGCGAGTTGTTAGACTCATACCCGTGACTCTGCGTACCGAACGGGCTGGACTTAAAGATGATCTCGACGTTGTCTGCCGCCGATTTCAAGTCGCAGTTTAACACGGTTTGCCCGGTGCCCTTGAAGCATCTGCTGGTCGGTAGATCGCTCGGCGCCAGGGCGGGGGTCTTCGGCAAGGCGCCGCGAATAAATGCGATATAGTCACCGCCGCGAACCGGTCCGCCGTGTGCATCTACGTACCACTGCCAGTGTCCGTTGCGGGCCTGGGTGGTAAGGGTTGTCATCAGGTCGCGGTTGTGGCTTGATCGGCGTCTGGCCGTCAGATCACCGAACCCGCCGCCTACCGTTCCGGGCGGCTGGAGATACATCGGGTAATATCCGATCCGCGCGAAGTACGGTTTCTTGTATGCGTCCACGCCCATCGCCGCACGCATCACGTCGGCCCACCAGGTGAATCGCGTTATGTAACTTGCCCAGTAGTTTGCGCCCTCGTGCCATCCGCCGTCGGCGTCTGACCAGACGGGATAAACGTTGTAGAACACGTTCATCGCGAAGTAGGTCCACTTATCGGCCTGGGGAAT
The DNA here is from genome assembly GCA_018645065.1 of Phycisphaerales bacterium. Lineage (GTDB taxonomy): Bacteria > Planctomycetota > Phycisphaerae > SM23-33 > SM23-33 > BS750m-G57. Next base: position 9,227 of record JABGPF010000187.1, on the reverse strand, counting down.
CTCACCGTGAAACGCCACGCCGACTTCGCCCAGGAAATGCCACGCTCGGTTACTATGGCTGCTGTAAGGCCGCCATATGTGCCTGGCGGCCAGGTGACGATACATTTCGTCGCCGCGGATGGTCATGACTCGGCGGCAGAGGGCCTTTTCGTCTTTGCTCAGCAGATCGTTTATGAACGTGTATGTCCGGGCGAAATAGTATGCGTAGGGCATGCCTGCTTCGTCGTTGTAGCGGTAGCCTGTGGCGCCTTTGGGGTCCCATTTGGCGGCGGCCAGTAGCAGTCGCTTCGCCTCCTGGCCGTATGCGTCGTTGCCCGTGATCAGGCGGGTGAAGCCCAGTGTGGCTGCGTTGCCGAGGACGGTTTGGGTTAGCCTGCGATTACCCCACCAGATTTTCCGCCACGGATCACTACCGCGTTTTGTGCCCTTGGGATATTTCGGCGGTTCGGTAGTGTCAGGCGGGCGTTTCAGGAGCCTGTCGCATTGTGCTACCAGCGACCTGGCGATGTCCTTCAGCTCGTCGGCTGCGAGTTTTCGCAGTGCGGGCAATTGCTCCGGCCGCACGAAAAGCCGCGGGTGGGTTTTGGGTATTCGTCCGAGCAATTCGGCGCGTGGTGGCATCGGCATCGCCAGGGCGCCGGGTGCTATCGTGAACGATCGCACCTTGCTCCATGCCGACTGACGAGCCTGCTTGTCAGTGTAACGGAACCGCCAGAACCACTTGCCAGTGCTCAGCGTTTTCGACGGGCAATGACAGTTGTACGGTAAGTTGCTAATGCCGTACGCGATTTTGCCGAAGCCCGCGTCGTTCGAGCATTGCAGTTCGTACGTTGCGGCGTTTTTCTGCGGACGCCACACAAACGACGGCGGGTTAGTCTCGCTCGCCAGGCCATCGGACGGCCTGAAGCCCCATTCGCCGTCTCGTCCTGCCGAATCGTCCACGCCGAGCGGAGCGATCTTCGCCGCCGAAGCATACAACGCCATCGCGGTCAGCATGAATGCGGCAACTAATATTCTCGCTGTTGGGCTCATATAGTCCAATTCCCGCCCCCGAAATAATAAAACCCGTTCATTGAGTTTCATTGTCAACGAGGGCGGAGCAATTCTCAACTCTTACTTTCGATTACAATGTTTCTTGCTTACCGAGATGCGCGAAGCTAGCCTGAGACGATATGGCGTTTGGGAAAGGAACAATTATGGCTCGGATAGGTGTATTTACGGCGTTGATCTCCCTGGTTGTGTTATTGTCCTTGTCGGTCCGTGGTTCCGACAAGCCCCGTGCCTTGCCCGAGGGCGATACGGGCATCGCGGCCCGCTACCCCGGTGATGTTGGTATCGCCAGGGATCCGTCGGTTATCTATGCTACCGGTTTTGAAAACGGTATCGAAGGCGGTTTGAAAAAGCAGCGGGCCGGTGTGGTTATTCTTGACGATCCGAAGCTGGCCCGGGCGGGCAAGCGCTGCGCTCAGATCACCGCGACGCGTGGTAAGGACAGCGGTGGCGACTTGAAGTACATGTGGAAAAAAGGCGTCGAGCAATGCTACGTTCGCTTCTATTGTCGCTTCGATAAGGACACCGTCACGCCGCACCATTTCGTGAACATGGGCGGGCACATGCCGACCTACAAATATCGGTGGGGCGGTAGTGCGGGCCTGCGTCCGCCTGGCGGGTCTAACGGGGCGTTCAGCACCACTATCGAGCCGCCGAATCTTGATCGAGTTAAGGGTAAACGGGTCGGCTGGGCGTTTTATACGTATTGGCACGAGATGCACAGTTGGCAGACACCGCACGGGGCTTCTGCGGGCAAGCCCAGTGCGTATTACGGGAATAATTTTCGCCCGGACAACCAGCGTCCTTTTGTTGGGCGTGATAAGTGGATATGCGTTGAGTTTATGGTGAAGTTGAATGCGATCGGCAAGCATGACGGCCAGCAGGCATTCTGGATCGACGGTAAGAAGGTAGGCCACTGGTCGCCCGGGTCGCCGATCGGCACGTGGATCCGCGACCGTTTCGACACGTCGGGCCAATGGAACACCAACCCCAAACCGTTCGAGGGCTTCAGCTGGCGGACCGACAAACGCCTGAAGATCAACAAGGCCATGCTGCAATGGTACGTTTCCGCCCGCTCAGCCAAGGGCGGCAAGTCAGACAAGAACATCGTCTATTTTGACAACTTCGTAATCGCAACAAAGTACATCGGCCCGATCGTTCCGTAATAATTGTCGCTCCGTCCACCAGAAGGTCATGCAGTGAACCACCCTCAAAGCCTGCCGCATTCTGCGGCCGGTGCACTCCCGCAAAACGATATATACCCAATCAGCAGGGGATGAAACACAAACCGAATTTTCGATATTCCAACCGGTCACATTCTTGTGCTGGAAGGTTCTATATTATGCAAATTAACGTTTGCCAACAAATGCCAAGCCGCAAGCGGCAAACATTATAACCCCGACTAACGTGGGGGCGTGCCGCTTGCTTGTCCTGACGTAATCGAAGGGCGGGTGGCGTTAGAGCCTGTGAATCTGCGTTGGAGTTCAAATCGATTTGATCTGTAATATGATATAAAGGTATGGTTGTGCTCTGGCTAGGTGGACTGCAACTTCAAACGTTGGGACACTAATGTTGTGCTCTCCCGGAATTGCGGTATAGTGCGGGTCGTGGACTATCGCCGAAATCGAACAGAATGGACGGGATTACAATGAGTCAAGAGCAAGATCAGGATATGGATGAAACTCGCACCGACGTGCCCGCGGACCCTGAGGACTCAGGCATCTGCGATCTGGACGCTGCGATAGCGGAGTTGGACGCTGCATCCGGGAAACTGCCCAAGGCGGGGATCAAGTGGATTCGGGAGCATCGCGACGAGGCTGTTCCGCGGCTTATCGAGATAATACGCACCGCGACGGCCAGCGCGATTAAGGGCGAGTGTCCCGAGGGGGAGGCCCACTTTTTTGCCCTGTTTCTTCTGGCCGAATTTCGTGCCAAAGAAGCCCTGCCGACCATTCTTGAAGCTATCAGCCTTCCGGATGAACTGCCTTTTGATCTGTTTGGGGATGCAATTTCATCGGTGATGGGGAGGATGCTGTTGGTGCTGGCCGACGAGCCTACGGACGTTATTGACGCCCTGATCGCCAATGAAGACATCAACGAATACGTCCGGTGGGAAGCAGCCCAGAGCTATCTCTTGCTGGTTCGTGACGGGCGTATCTCGCGTGAGGAAGCGGTTGGTCGTCTTGCCGATCATTTGCGTGTGTCGATCGACCGAGCCGATAAGCCCGCTGTAGGTTATCTCGTAAGCGTCCTGGTATCCCTTGCGCCGAGGGAGGCCCTTGAACTCATCGACGAGGCGTATGATAGCGACATGGTTGATCTCTGGATCGTCAGGCCGGAGGAGGTCAAGCAGAGCATTTCGGAAGGCGAGTCATGGATCCGGAAGGAACTGGATCGATTCCGGCCAAGCGGAATTGAAGACACGATCACCGAACTCGAAACGTGGGCCTCATTCTCCGAACAGCCGCCTCCCCAAGAGTATATCGAGCCGCCTAAGCCGTCCTTGCCCCCCTCCCCGCCGATCGGAGCCAGACCCGCGCCATCGCCGATATTGCCCCAACGAAAGACCGGTCGCAATGAACCATGCTTATGCGGCAGCGGGAAGAAGTACAAGAAGTGCTGTGCTCTGAAGTCCGGGTAGGCAAACGCCATTCAGGGGTTTTGTAGTTGAGGTGGTGCGACGTCGAATAGCGGTCACCGGGATTCATCTTTGAATGGTTGGAGTCGGGTGTTATATTGCCTTTAAACGGTTCAGGGACGGGTTCTGGACCTTAACGAACACACCAAACGGCAGCGTGGACAAGGATCAATGAGTAGTTACATTAAATCAATTGCAGGCGTAATGATCGTGTTGGTGCTTGTTGGTTGCACAAGCCTGAAAACCCAAGCTGCGGGTAAGGCGTCTGCAGGCCCTCGTGGCGATGTGTCTGGGCATTTCTGGGATAATATCCCGGCCTCGCCCAGCACCAGAGCCCCTGGGGAAATTAAAGATGGATACTGGGGTGGGCAATACAAGAGGGTCAATCAGGCGGTCGCTGGGGCTGACAATACGAAGATCGTCTTCTTTGGTGATTCCATTACGTGGCATTGGAACCTGGGGAGCCGGACCGGTAAGGATGTCTGGAAGGAGTACTACGCCCGGTACAACCCGATCAATATGGGGAACTCCGGTGATATTACTCCTGTTATGCTTTATCGGGCGATCCATGGTAATTTGGACTTTGCAAAAGGGCGGGAGCCCAAAGCGGCTGTGCTGCTGTGCGGGACTAATAACTACGTGGTGACCGGCAGTGCGGGCGGAAAGGTTAAGTGGAAGCTGGGAGCAGATTGTCCCCCTGCGGACGTGGCTCACGGCGCCCGGGCTGTTGCGCAGATGTTTCGCAGGAAGATGCCTCGGACCCGAGTGGTAATGATGGGAATCCTGCCGGTGTCCAACAAGACCAAGTGGGCAAAGTGTCGCAAAACAAACGCCCTTAATGCATCCCTGGCGTATAACAAAGATGAGGTGATCTATCTGGACTTGCAGAACAAGTTCCTCCAGGCCGACGGTTCGATCAACAAGCAACTGTTCACAGACGGAACCCATCTGACGCCTGCGGGGTATCGCCTCTGGGCCCAGAGCCTGGAGCCCATTATTTCGAAGATCATGAAATCCGAACCCCTCGATCCTGCGCGGATCATGCTCATCGGCGGATCTATTACCGAGGGCGCTGACTCGGTCGGTTCGTACAGACGCTACCTCGACGGTATGCTGCGTCGCTCGGGCCATCTCATCGATTTTATTGGGAGTCGAAAGAAGCACAACGACAACAAAACCCAGCCCGAGAGCTACGAATACGATGTGGACCACGAAGGCCACTGGGACAAGGACGCCAAATGGCTCGCTGAGAAGACCCCCGCCCTGATCGCCGATAACGTTCCCGATCTAGCCGTGATTCACATGGGGACCAAGGACATCGTTTCGGGGTCCGGTAGTGCGGGAAAAATCGTAGGCCAGATCGGCAAGGTGATCGATGCGTTGCGGGCAAAGAATAAGACTGTAAAGATCGTATTGGCGAAAATCATACCCGCTCAAGGCAAGACCGCCGAGATCAACCTGTTGAACCGCCAAATAGTCGAGTACGCCAAGGTCCATTCCACAGCCCGGTCGCCTATTCTCATAGCCGACCAGCATGCCGGGTTTAACGCTTCGTCCGACCTGGCCGCTAACGGCGTGTTGCCCAACGATGCCGGCGCTAAGAAGATGGCGGCAGTGTTTGCAGACGCTATCAATAAAGCACTGGCCAGCCCAGCCCGCAAATGATTATAGCCCGCCGTCTTTGTCTTTCTTCTTCCCGCCTCGTTTACCGCCGCCTTTTTTGCCCTTGCCCTTGGGCTTTGCCTCGCCGTTGTCGGGTTTGTCTTTGTTTGGGCCTTTGGGTTTTGGGGCGGTGATTGTTCGCATGTGTTTTTTGACGATCAGTTCGGCTTGGGCTTTTTGTGCGTCGGTCAGGTTCAGTTGTGTCGCCAGATCGTTTACGAGGTCTTCCACGGCTTTGAGACGTGCGGCCTGGCCGGCGCCTTTGCGGCGATTGGGTTTGGCTCCGGGAGCTTTTTTCTTTGCTTGGGCTCCGCCTTTTTTGCCCTTGGCTTGTCCGTCTTTGGCGTCGGCTGACCCTATCAACATTACAAACGCCATCGAAAGGCTCAGGGCGATCACGGACATTTTCTTAACGTATGACTTAGTCATTGCAGTCTCCTTGCGTCACTGTTTGATGATATTTAATTTGCCCGTTCATTGTACAACCCCACCGCCCGACGACAAACCAGAAAGAATAAGTATCGCAGTTTTTTACCGAATCGAAACTTCGACCGTGGCGATTGATTGGGGTGGCAGGTTCAGTTTTAATATCCCGTTGCGGACTTGTACGATTTTGCGTTGCAGGTTGACCTTGCTTGTTGTTGTGTGGATTGCGGCGGTGTAGTTTCCTGGGCGGAAGCGGGAGAGGTTTAATTGGATCGTCTTTTTTGCGTCTTGGTTTACGGCTACTACGATTAATTTCTGGGCGTTGGGGGAGAGGGCGGCAAGAGTTGCGGGGTTGTTTGAATTGACGATCGTGTAGCCCGGCCGGATGAACCTTGAGAAGTGGGCGTGCGAGTAGAATCGTTTACTGATTTTGAATGATTGGTTTTTCCAGTTGGGGTTCAGCGTTCCCCATGTGCCTATGTCGATCGCCTGCCAGTCTATCCAGGCGACGGCTTTCAAATCGCGGAGGTCGCTGATTACTACCTGGGCCATCCAGAGGCATTGTGGCCAGCGGCCTTTTACGGGTGCCTTCAGCGGTCCGCCTTCGGACATCCAGACTTTTTTGCCCAGCTTTGCAGCCAGCGCGGCGAACTTCTTTCTGTGCTCTTGTCCGTGGTATGAGTGCACGTTCAATTGTGACAGCAGCTTGATCGTCGCACGGTCGAATCCGCCGATGTTTTTAACTCCGCTGCTGATGGCATTTTCGTCGGTCCCGCTGACGCTGGTTCCGATCAGGCCCTTGGCTTTCAGTTTGGCGGCAGTGAGTTTCAGGATTCGGGCTTGTTGGGCGGGAGTGAATTTGCAGCCTTCCTGGCGGCCTGATTCTTTCCACCACCATGCGCTCGGTTCGTTCAGCGGTTCGAGGGTGCGGAAGTTTATCTTCAGTTTGTCTCGGAAGTGTTTAACCACATCGGTGAGGTAATCGGCGAACGAGTCGTACTGATCGTCGCGGAGATTAGAGCGGCCGTTCTTCTCCCCGGCGGCGCAGCGGCTTATCGTCATCCACCAGGGCGGTGAGTTGGCGAATGCTTCGAGTATCACCTTGGGGTTGCGTTTGATGATCGCCGCCAGCACGCGTCGTTGCGATGCATCTGCCGACCAGTTGTACGCGGCGCTGGGCGAGGCTTTGTAGCCTTCGATCCGGGCGCGTTGTTCCATGTGATCATGCCCAGGCCGATCTCCGCCGCCAATGTTGTAGCGGAAGATATTGTACCCGAGCCCGCGTTTTTCGTCGGTCAGCAGGGTTACTACGGATTGCATTTTCGCCTCGGGCCACTTACCGGCCATATGCGCCCACCAACAGAGGCTTACGCCCCAGCCCTCGATTGTCTGATGTTTTTTCGTCGGGTCGATTATAACCACGGCGTTGTTTTCGAGGCCGTAGCACAAGCTCCCGGCCCCGAAGCTCAGGAGGGTTATCGCAATGCTGAGTATCTTTGTTGTTGTGATGTTCATTTGGCTCGGCTAATGATACACCAAGCAGAGCGGGCGGGGAACTATCTGCCGACGTTCGTTCTGAAATTGTCGGTTATAGATGCTTGTCTCGTGCGTTAGGCAGGGTACAATCGCCCGCTGTATTCGCCTCGACGCCGGGGCGAAATCGATTAACGAACAAGCTAGAAAAACATAACATTAGGAGATGCACCATGAGTATTAATCGTCGTAATTTTCTGAAAACCACAACAGCCGTCGCCGCCGGCTCCAGCCTCGCCCTCCCGAATATCAGCGTTGGCGCCCCGGCAAGCGGTAAGAAACTGCGCGTTGCGATTATCGGCGTCGGCGGACGCGGGCGTCATGGTGTTGGCATGTCCAAGGGCGAAGAGATCACCGTAGTTTGCGATGTAGACGCCAAGCGGCTGGCGGGCGCCAAGAAGCAGTTCCCCAAAGCAAAGGGCTACCAGGACTACCGTGAGATGTACAAAAACCTCGATGACTTCGACGCGGTTGTCATCTCCACGCCGGACCATCAGCATTTCGGACAGGCCATTCGCGCGATCCGCGCCAAGAAGGCCGTTTACTGTGAAAAACCACTGACCTGGTCGATGAGCGAATCGCTGCAGTTGGCCGCCGAAGCCGAGAAGTTCAAAGTCGCCACGCAGATGGGCAACCAGGGCATGGGCTCGGGCGGTTGGCGTCAGGCTTATAACTACATCAAGAGCGGCGCGATCGGCGACGTTAAGGAAGTTCACACTTACACCGGTACGCACGGCGGATGGTTCAAAGACGGTATCCGCACGCCCGAAGGTTCTGATCCGGTGCCCGAGGGGTTGGATTGGGACAAGTGGATCGGACCGGCTCCGATGCGTCCGTACAAGAAGGGTATTTATCATCCCGCCAAATGGCGCGGATGGCTGGACTTCGGTAACGGCGCCCTGGGCGACTGGTGCTGCCACCTGCTCAACGCGTTCTACAAGATCTACGAACCGGGCATGCCGATCAGCGTTGAGTGCATCAACCAGACCGGACCGGCGATCGACACCTGCCCCAAGGGCAAGACGATCAAGTGGGAATTCGCAGCCGATGGCAAGCGTCCGGCGTTTGACGCATACTGGTACGATGGCGTGACCAAGCCGCCGGCAATCCCGGGCCTGGACAAAGGGCGCAAGATGGGCAGCGCAGGATCGTATATCGTAGGCACCAAGGGCATCTGCTGGGTGATGGGCTCGCACAACCAGAGCGCGACACTCGTGCCCGAAGCCGCACGCAAAGCGTTCGGCCGACCGAAAGATCTCGCCCCGAAATCACGCGGACACGAACGCGAATTCATCGCAGCCGCCAAGGGCGAAATCGCCTACAACGCGCCGCTGTCGCACTTCGGATACGGCGGGATGCTTACCGCGACCGCACTGATGGGCAACATCGCAGCCCAGGTCAAGGGCAAGCTCCTGTACGACGCCAAGAAGCAGATATTCACCAACAGCGAAGCAGCGACCAAACTGATGAGCCGTAAGCCGCGCGATGGCTGGTGCGTAGAGTGATCTGACAGAGCTAACGCTATAAACGGCGAAAGCTGAAAAGTTCAATTCCGGGGCCGGTCCAACAGGGCTGGCCCCGGTTGTTTTTTGGGGGGCGGGAAATAAAAAATACGCCCGAGAGGATTCGAACCTGATCCCGTAATCAGAGGTGGTAGCAAGGGCTTACGTGGATTGTCCTGTTCGGGGGGGACACCAGAGGGGACACATCACGCAGAAACAGCCCAAACGGTGGTCTGCTTGCCCGACGGCGAGTCGGACGCTACGCCGAATGAAACGATTGAAGGGGATGATCGGCTGACTGTGATTGCTGATCTGCTTGCTGACTTGCCCCAGGCCGAACGTCGGGCGGTTATCGCGGAACTCACCCCGGCTGACCGGGCCAAGGTCGCCAGTCTGCTTATCGACGTGAGAGAAAA
>JABGPF010000518.1 GCA_018645065.1 Phycisphaerales bacterium | reverse complement strand
TTAGCCCGAACAAATCAAGGATTACAGGATGTAGTCGGGGTTTGGGCGCCGTTTATAAAACGTATACGCCCGATTGCCCTCCGATCGTTAATTATGATGTCAGATACGATGAGGCGTTTACGTTTAATGATGTGATTGTCTTCAGCTTGTAAAAATGTCGAATTAACGCTATGGTTTTAATTCCTGGTAGGCGAAACGGGAATGCTCACAATAACTTAGTATTGTGCTCCCAATGGCCCTAAGTTAAGCAATCGAGGCGTGCCTGTGCACGTGAAATCTTCAAGGAACCGTATCTGTGCAGGTCACGTTTGACCAGGCGTGGTTCTACTCTCCCAGGGGGATGGTGCTTCTGCTGGCATGCAATGTGATTGAGCATCGCGCGGCGGATATCTTCTTGCTGCGACTTGTCGGCTGCGGCCAGGGCGGGCGAGAAAGCCAGTATCGTTTTGACCGCTCCGGCGAAACTGATGGTTTGCGATGGCGTGTCGGTCTGCTCGGCCGCTTCGTGGATCAGCATCCACACCAGATTATGCCCAAGGACCGTGGCGGCGACCTCGCTTCGAATAGCGTCAGAGCTTTTGCTTCGCAGTACGTTCATGTGCAGCGTGGTCTTCAGCGAGCCGATCCGAGGTTCGATTCCCCACCGGCTGCGACATAGTTCGGCGATCTGGCGGCGCGGATATTTTACCGGGTCCATCAGCGTTGTGACCAACCAAACGGTCCTGCGTTTACCGCCTCGATTGAAACGCACGCGGACCAATCGCACCCAAAGTTTTTGCGGTAAGGTGGGGTCGTCGTAGCGTCGGCGAATCTGCGGGGCGAGTTCAAGAGGCACGATCCATTCGTTGGTTCCGATCGCTCTGCCTTTGCTGATCAGACGCTCCTGATCCCGCCGTTGATGCAGCCGAGTGACGACGCTGATACGCCTTTGCTGCAATTTGGCGATGTTGTAAAATGAGCTGAAAAACCTGTCGAATAAGCAGATACAACCGTTGGGCAACACGTCCCACATGTCGTGGAACTGCCCATCCTCATCGCAGCGATAGTGGTCAAGTCGATAGTTCCAGATGATCTCCAGCCCGGCCAATTCGATGAATGTGATCCGGGCGACGGGGAAGCGGCTAAAGCCGTGTTTGGTGTTTGCGTATCCGAAGGTCTCTACGAGTTCTGGTTCATCGGGCATTGAAACAGTCGAACCGTTAACGATGAAAACAGGCCGACCGAACCGGAGATGCTGAGACGAGAATCGCCTGCGGCATGCGCGGGCCTTGCGGGCGATGAGTTCCAGCAAGACAGTCTCGGGCAGGTGCGACCTGGCTTGGCACCATGCTGAATCACTTGGTGCGGTATTGCCCGGTTTACTCAGGGCCGCCATGTCAGCGAGCACGGCGGCAATGGAGCGGTCCTGGTTGAGATGCCGATACACCATTGATCGCACAAGTACGTCCGGGGGCAACTAGCGGGTCCGCCAGACGTAGCCCAACTGACGACACACGTCGGTGATCTCGCGCTGGGGAAGTTGTTTGTCGATAGCCGCCAATTGAATCGACCCCCGAAATTGTTGGTGCTCACGATGTGGGTTGACGATACGATACATGATAGGCCTCCTTGCCTATTGAGTAATGGGTTCCACCACTCTCATCGGCGAGGAAGGCCTATTATTATTCCTATATCATCACACCAAAATCCCTTAATTACGGGCCATTGTTTTGTGTCCCCCGAACTTGTGTCCCCCGAACTATCATCAGCGAGAGATATTGATCGTAATGGAGTTTTCGTTTGTTTGGGTGTAAATGGCGCCGGAAAAATGTAGCGTGTGGCGGGCGCCGTAAAAGTGTAG
>JABGPF010000186.1 GCA_018645065.1 Phycisphaerales bacterium | reverse complement strand
TCCACCCGTTGACTTCGAGCTTCACCGGTTGGCCCACGCGCCCGCCCAATGGGAATATGCTGGTCACAAACGGTAGCTCGCCGATAGTGATCCGATAGACGAAACTCTCTCGCCCACGGAAAATCGCCTCGTTGATAGTCAGCACATAATCACCGTCCTGGGGCACTTCAAAGTATATCACCGGGTCGGGATTGGAGCGGTAGTCGTCGTTATACGCCAGTTCCTTTCCTTTGGAGTCGTGCAGTGTCATGACGGCTTGGAACCAACCGGGGACACCGTCGGCGACGTATGGAACCAACTGTCGGGCTTTGGCGGAGATTACAAGTTTCTGCCCCTTGGTGGCGGGGAAACGGTAGCTGTTGACCTCACCGGCTGCGATCTGGCCGTTCATTGTGCACGGGATGGTGATACGCACCAGCTTTTCATCCACCGGTCTTTTTCGCTGGGCCAAATGCTCCTTACCGAGCACGGGTTTGCGAGCGGTTTTCATTGCTCTGCGTGCGACTTCAGACACTTGCCCCACGTAAAACGGCATGGCGTTGGAGACGCCTCGTTTGGTGACAACTCTGATCTCTCGTCGCCCTGGTTTTGCGTCGGGGGCGACTGTGACCTCGGCGAAAACAAGTTCGGTGTGCGCTCTAACCGCCGCGTTGCGTTCGTCTTCGGCGAATCGTCTTTCTATGCGTTCTATCAGGTTCAGTCTGGCGATTTCATGTTCGGACTTCGGCGCAGTTTTTTTCTTGCCCGATTTGCCCGGCGCCGCGGCGGTTGGCTGCTCCAGCTTGGCGTTACAATTGCTGCAAACGCTAGCCCCTGCCGGATTAAGACGCCCGCATGCGATACAGACTACACCCTCGACCTCGGGCGGTTTAACGCGAGCGGGGAATTCGAACCACGCCATTTTCGCAGCCATCACGCCGTCGAGTTTCGCCCCCTTCTTCTTCAACGCGCTTAGCTGCTGCCTGAGCAGACTCATCTCCTGATTGCTCATGACCCGGTAATACGAAACCAGGCGCGCCGAAACGCCCTGGCCGCTAACAACAACTTCAGAGGCGCCGGTCAGCGACTGCCCGCCCATGCGGATCGCGAAGGTCTCGCCCTGCTGACCGCCTGCGGGATAGACGTAACCTATATACTGATTCTGCGCCCATGCAGGGGAGACAAGCACCGCAAGCATCATCGCCGCCGGAATCGAAAATCTGTTCAATCTGCTCATTGAGTTCCTGCTCTTTCGGTCGTTACGGCTACATGATCTCTTCCAAAAGCCCGGTTGACTTCATGCCTTCTTTTTCGGCATCCAGCACGCGCGCGTCGAACCCCAGCGGGTGGGGCAATTTTGCGTTGGCGTCGATACCGGCCAGCAGGTAGAAGCTGCCCAGCAGGTCGGCTGGATAGACGGGTCTGTCCTTTACCTTCTCGCCCTTTTCATCGGACGAGCCTACAACGCGTCCGCCCTTGAACCCGCCTCCGGCAACCAGCACGGTGAACACCGAGCCGTAGTGATGTCGCCCGCCGTTCCAGGGCGGTTCCCACGAGACCTTCGGCGTCCTTCCGAACTCGCCTGTGCACCATACCAGCGTGCTGTCGAGCAGTCCCTTTTCCTTCAGGTCGGCCAGCAGTGTCGCCAGGCCCTGGTCCAACGACGGGCACTGCCGCTTCATCGTCGCGAAGTGGTTTCCGTGCGTGTCCCAACCGCCCGGGAAGCTGATTGTAACGTAGGGCACGCCGGCCTGGACCATCCGTCGAGCGGCGAGGCATTCCTGCCCGAACGTGTTTCGCCCGTAGCGGTCTCTGAGTGCGGTAGGCTCGTTTGCGAGATTAAATACTTCCTTACCCCTGCCCAGGATCAACCCGTAGGCTTTCTTCTTTGCCGCTTCAACTTCCGCCATTTCCGAAACGTCGGCCAGACCGTATCCCATGGTGTTCATCTTGTCGAGCAGTTCGCGACGGGCCTTCTGGCGGGCGTCGTTTACCCCGCGATTAACGATCCCCTGCACCTCGAAACGTTCTGCGTTCGGATCTCCGCCGGTGGCGAACGGTTTGTACGCCGGACCCAGGAACCCTTCCTCGGAGAACCGCCCCGCGGCCCGGAGCATCACAACGTAAGGCGGGAGCAGGCCCTTGTATTGTTTGCGTTTGAAGTAGGTGAAGATCGCCCCCACGCTGGGGTAAGCCAACCGCCCACCGGGCTTGTGTCCGGTTTGCATCAGGTAGGCTGCGGTCTCGTGGCCGTTGATACCGTGTGTCATACTTCGGATCAGCGAGTATTTATCGGCCTGTTGCGCCAGTTTGGGGAACAGCGCGCCGAGTTGGATGCCCTTGACGTTGGTTGGGACAACCTTGTCGAACTGACCGAGGTAATCGTAGCCGGTTCCCGGTTTGGGATCCCAGGCGTCGTTGTGAGACATGCCGCCCCACAGGAATATCTGGATGACCGACTTGATCTTGCCTTTGTTCTTGGCTTTGGCGCGGGCGGCGGCGTCTCGTTTTGCTTTGAGCGCGGCGGCGATCTTATCGGCGGCGGCTTTTTCAGCGGCGATCTGCTTGGGCGTTTTCTTGACCGGTTTCTTTGCAGCCGGTTTTTTGGCGGCGCCCATAGCCCCGCTGCTCAAGGAGCCCACCGCAATCGCGCCGGCGGCGCCCATAGCGCCTGTTCGCATGAAATCGCGCCGTGACACATGTTCATGATTGCCTGAATTATTGTTTGTATTCATGACTCAAACCGTCCTTTGACCTACAGTTGATTATCACGTCAAAAAATCCATCGTTTCACATTTTATTCTATTCGGTCAGCCGCGATCAATGTCGCAACAGAAACTCGGGGCTGTTGATTAACGCCCAGGCCAGATCAATCCAGATGTCGCGTCCTTTTGAAGTTTTGATCTTGGCGTATTTTTGGGCGGTTTTTACGTCGGCGTCGGTTGGGAATCGCGAGAGAATTGTCAGGTAGAGGTTCTCGGCGATCTTATCGGCTTGACCGCTTGAGGCGATCATTTTTGAAAGTTTCGTGCTGCGTTGGAGCTTATTCTGCAATGTCGCTGAATTCAGCATGTGCAGCCACTGCGGTGAGGCAAGTTCGCTGACTCGCTCGTTTTCCATACCCGTAGCCCGAGCCGAACGCCCGAACAACGAAAGGAACGAGCTGGTGACACTGCCGTCGGCAAGTGTAACCGCGCCCATGCCCCGAGGAATATAAGTGAACGGTTCGGGCACCGCGCTGGTGTAGAGGTCCGAACTGCCGGTGATGTCGTTCAGCGCGTCGATCAGCACCTCAGCCTCGACTCGCCGCATCCTGTAGCTGGCGAAGTTGGCTTTGGCTTGGGGGTTTTTGCTTCGGGCGATCGATGATAACTGGTAGACCGTCGAGGTGAAGATCAACCGCTTCAGGTGCTTCATGTCGTAGCGGTTTGAGACAAGTTCCTTCTCCAGATACGCCAGGAGTTCGGGGTTACTGGGCGGGTTGCCTTTGCGGATATCGTCGGTCTCGTGGATGATCCCTCGCCCCATCGCCCAGGCCCAGGTGCGATTGACAATTGCTTTGGCGAACCAGGGGTTTTCAGGGCGAATCAGCCAATCGGCGAACACCACGCGCGGGTCGCGGTTGGGCTTGATCGTGGTCTTGGTACCGTCGGGGAAGACTGCCGGCAGAGGCCCGTTTGGACTCATAGGTTTGGCCAGAGCCTGAGGGATCTTGTTAGTCTCGGTAACGGATTTCGCCACCGCCTTGATCCCCGGTGCGATGCTTCCGGGCACTTTCGTCGAGTGGAGCGGATCCCAGAAGATAACCTCCTCTTTCCACTCGCTGGTGGGCTTGTAACCAACCTGCGAGAAGAACACCGCCATATCGGCGCGTCGTTCTTCCGGCCAGGAGTGCAGGCGAGCGCCCATTAACGCCAATCCAACCGACGAGGCGATCCCTTCGGGCGTTTTGTTCTGAATCGCGCGATAGAAGTTCACCGCCCCGACGCGGAAATTGCTCCCGCTTGAGGTCAGAAGCTGGCGAGCAAATTTATCGTACGGCACATTCTGAGCGATCGATTTCCACACCCAGCGATGGTACGCCTGCGCCGCGTTAGGCCAAACCTTAACGGGGAACTCGGCTTTTACACGCAGGATATCGCTCCATTTCATCGCCAGATAATCGACATGCTCTGTACGATCAAGGAGATTGTCGATTAGCGCGGTTCGCTTCTTCGTACTGGTGCTTTTAATGAACGCTCGGGCCTCTCTGGCGGTGGGCAACTTGCCCGTAAGGTCGAGGAAAGCTCGACGCACAAACACCGAATCGGAGCACAGCACCGGCTTGACGCCCAGGGTTTTCAACTTCGCGAACACGATCTCGTCGATCCGGTTCGTCGGTTTGGGCGCCTCAGTGCTCTCCATGATGCCCGCCACTCGCCCCGCAGCCAGCAGTCGGTAGAGTACGCCTTTTGCCTGCTCAGCCAGATCGCGCTTGTCGTCGGAGACTTTCCGAGCCGCGACATATGCGGCGCGAGTTTTCCCAGCCGTTACTTTCAACGGGGCAGCCACCGCTTCGGCCGCGCTGGCTGCTTTCGCGTCGTTAATATGCGTCTTTTTGGACGAGGCGATTCGCGCCTTGAGATTCACCAGGCCCGTTTCGGCTGACTTTTTGCGAGCCTTGGCCCGCACCAGCGCTTGGGCCGCCGAGGTGGCGCGAACAGTCGCTTGTTCTAATATTTTCTGCTTGGGCGTCAGTGCTGTTTGGGCTGCCTTGGCGATTTTTCGCTTGGCGGCGGCTTCCATAGCGGTTCGCCACCGTTCGTCGTCGAGTTGGGTGAGCACACCGGCGGCTTGTCGGGCCTTCTGGACGGCAATGCCTGCAGCGGCGATTTTGGGTTTGGCCGAAGCCAGAGCGGTATCGGCCTGCTTCTTTTTCGCCTGGGCTGCGATCAGTTGTTTATTGATCGCAGCGAGCGCAGCGGCGGCGGTTTTCTCGTTCTTTTGGGCTTGGGTCAACCCCGCCTTTTGCGCAGCGGCAGCTTTGCGCTTGGCGGTGGCGTCATAACTCGCCCGTTTCTTCTCATCGCCCGATTTACCGGCATCGGCGGAGATTTGCTTTGCCTTGGCTGCGGCGGTTGCTGCTGCTTTATCGGCAGCTTTGAAGGCTGCTGCCGCGGTGGTAAGTTTTTTCCTGGCGCTGAGCCAGGCTGTGTTGGCGGACTTTTTCTTAGCGGTAAGAGCGGCCAGCGGTTTGCTCGCAGCGGTTAGTTGCAGTTGTGCTTGTCGCTGGGCGTCTTTGGCTCGTTTCAGGGCGCCTGAGGCGTCGGCGATAACTTTTCGTTTCGCGGCGGCCTGGTTGGCGAGTTGCTGTTTCTGGGCTGCTGTTTTCTCGAACGCCAGGGCGGTTTTCTCGGTGGCGACGGCGCGAGGGGTCGCGGCGGTGATCTGCATTTTTGCGTTGGCCAAAGCAGCATCGAGCATCTTCTTGCGAGCCTGGAGTCGACCGAACGTCTGGGCCGCGGCGCCAGCTAGAGCCAGCGGTTTTTGCTGGGCCTTAAGCGCCCGGTTCAAAACCGCCTTGGCGGCGTCGGCGGTTTTTCGCTTGGCAGCAGCGTCGGCGGCAGCTTGCTGGGTTTGGGCCTTGGGCCTTGCAGCCAGTTTGGTCATCCTTTTGGCGTAAGCTTCGGCAGCCAGTGCAGCCCGCTCGGCGGTCTGGGAGGCGGTTGAAAGCGCAGCTACTTTTTTCCGGGCGCTGATCAACGCTGCATCAGTCGGTTTTTTCTGCGCCTTGGCGGCGGTCAGATTCTTGGCGATCATCGCGACGCGGTCGGTTGCGGTTTTTTCAGCTTTCTTTGTTTGAGTCAGGCCCGCCCAAGCCGCGGAGGCTTCTTTGCGCCGGGCGGCGGCTTCGTCTTGTGCCTGTTTCTTCTCTGCTGCTGATTTCCCCGCGTCGGCGGCGACTGCCTTGGCTTTGAGGGAGGCGTTTTTGGCGATTTGCTCAACGGTTCTGGCAGTTTTGAACGCCGTGGCTGTCTGTTTTTTGGCGGCGGTCACCGCAGCTTCGGCTGCTTTCTTCCAGCTTGCCGAACCGGTGAGGGTTTTGTTGATCGCGGTCGCCTTGGTCTGGAGATTCTTGGTGTATCGCTGTGTCTTGGTCAGCGAGGTTTTCGCGGCCGAAGCGGCTTTGCGTTTCGCGGTGGCGTTTGTAACAGCTTGCTGCTTCTGGGTTTGGGTGACAATCCTGGCGTTGGATTGGGCTGTCTTGGCGGCTTGTTCTGCAGTCTGATAAGCCGCCTGAGCAGCATCGACCCGTTTATTGATGGGCGCTACAATCTTCTCGGTGGCGATTTTCTTCTTCTCGGCGTCGACGAGTTTTTTTGGCAGGGTGTTGGCCTGGGCCAGCAACGCCTTTTCGCTTTGCTGTGCTCGGGCCAACGTGTTTTTTGCATTATTGGCGATTCTGCGTTTGGCCAGCGCCTGAGCGGTTGCAAACTGGGCGTCGGCGTTGAGTTTGTTGGCTGCATCGAACGCGCGCTTCGCCACAGCCTCCGCTGCCCTTGCCTCCTTCTCCGCGACGTCATAGGCTTTCTGAAGCGGGAGAGCGTCGGCTCGGGCTTTGACCAGCGCCTGGTCGAGAGGCGGTTTGGCTTTGGTCGCCGCTTCGAGCGCTTTGGTAGCAATGGGAACGTTGTCTTGGGCCTGTTTGAGTGCTTTTACGCCCGGCTGGCCTGAGAGATTCTTGGCGTTGGTGGCTTGTTGGCGTTTGGCGTCGGCGATTTTTTTCGCTTTGGCGTAGGCTACGTCGGCCTTTTGCATAGCGGTTCTTAACGGCGCCAGAGCAGCATTAGCGGTTTGGGCAGCTTTAACTGCCGACGCATAAGCAGCTTGTGCTTTGGCTGCGGGGCTGGTTTTGGCGCCCGGTTTGGCCTGGGCGTTAGCTTTAGCTTTGGTCTCGGCTGTGATCGTCAGCGAAACTGACGACACCAGTAGAACCACGACAAGTGCGATCGCCTTTGTCTTCATTACGTATAACCTCAACTGGGGTTTCCAGACCTGCCTACCGCCCTGCAGGTGGAGCTGCACCGCGACTACCGCGGGACATCCATCGTAATTGTACCCGGTAAAGTACGCCAGACAAACGAAATATTGAGTTTACGCAAGGATGCATCGCGGAGTTTTCCGGGCGATTTTGCATATAAACCCAATTACAGGGAACTTGACGGGAGGGCTGTGCGTCTATACAAGTTGCGTATAAGTCTATCAACTTGGAACATCTGCACGGTGTTCGATCACTTGAAGGAATCCACCATGAAACGTTTAACGCAAATCGCCCTGATACTCGCAATCGGACTGGTAATCGTCGCCCCGACATCGGCGGACGAGAAAGCCGACCGCAAACAGGCAAACAAACTCTCGGCCCAGGGTAACTATAAGGAAGCCTACGAAGCGGCGTCCAAACTCGCCCTGAACGCCAAGAGCGATCCAAAACGCGTAGGCGACGACCTGAACCTTGCCGTCCGCTCGCTGCAACGCCTCAACCGGCGCAGTGAGATAGACGCATTCCGCGAGAAAGTAATCAAGGTGCACGCAAAGAACTGGCGGTTGCTGCACACTGCCGCCAACTCGTACCTGAACGCCACGCACTACGGGTACATTGTCAGTGGTGAGTACCATCGCGGGCACCATCGCGGCGGAGGGCAGTACAGCAACAGCTACGAACGCGACCGCGTGCGGGCGCTGCAACTGATGGTCCAGGCAATTCCGCTGACCAAAAACGACGGTGATCATTCCGCCGTCGGTAGTTTCTACATGGCGTTGTCCGACATGATGATGGGCAACCGCGGATACGCCGGCGCCTGGCGACTACAGTACAAAACCGATCTGACCAAACTGCCCGACTACGATAAAGGTTACTACTACGGTTACCACGGCGGATCGCGCGGGGCTCCGGTCGACAAGGACGACAAACCGATATACCACACGCGACCCAAAACCTGGGCGTCAGCAAAAACCGACGGGCAGCGATGGCGCTGGGCGATGCTGCAGGCAGTCGAGTTCTCACCGTCGCTTAAGGATGCGGTCGACTACAAATTCGCCTCGTTCCTCAAGGCCCAGTTCGGCGTTGAAAGCATGGGCAGCTACGGGCGATACTTCGGCAATTACAATTGGCATCGCCCCCAACCACAACCGCGCGACGACGGAAAGAAAGACAAGTCAGGAACGTTCGAACTGCACACCCTCGGCGACAAGGAAACCATCGCGCGACTCGCGATCGGAATCAGACGCTTCAAACTGCCCGACGAATACAATTTCATTAGCATCTTCAAAAAACTGGCTGACAAGAAAGGCTCATACGCCCAAAACGCGATGAGCCAGTTGTGCTCCACGTTCGAGAACCGCCGCCAATATACCAAAGCTGCGGACTACTGGCGGGAGAACATAAAAAAATTCGGCGATCACAGCAACAAACACAAAGCCAAACGCCTCAAACAGATTATCGATGCATGGGGCGTATTCGAGCCGATAATGACCCAACCCGCAGGTAAAGGCGCAACGGTCGAATACCGATTCCGCAACGGGAACAAAGTTCACTTCGAGGCCCATGCGATCAAAGTCGAGCAATTGCTCAGCGACGTTAAGGCGTATCTGAAAACCAACCCGCAGACCGGCGACTGGCAGAAAACGCAGATCCGCAGTATCGGATACCGACTGGTCGCAAAGAACGAGACCAAGTATATCGACAAGAAAGTCGCCGGTTGGGATCTCGACGTAAAACCGCGCGCCGGGCATTTCGATAAACGCATCACGGTGGCCACCACGCTTCAGAGCGCAGGGGCGTATCTGCTGACAGCGAAAATGGCTGACGGCAACATGTCGCGGATCATCATCTGGGTCGCCGACACCGCGATCGTCAAGAAACCGCTGAACGGAAAATCCTGGTACTACGTTGCCGACGCGGTAAGCGGAAAACCGCTTGCCAAAGCCAACGTCGAGTTCTTCGGCTGGTGGCGCAAATATGTTGGCCGCAATGGGAAACGCAAATACGACACGCTGACAAAAAACTTCTCGGAGTTCACCAACGCTGACGGACAGATCATGCTGGACGCCACGCAGATGCCCCGCAATTACAGATGGGTCGCAATCGCGCGCACCAAGGAGGGACGCCTGGCGTATCTGGGCTTCTCGCACGTCTGGTACGGGAACCATTACGATCGCCAGTACAACCAGCGAAAAACGTTTGTGATGACCGACCGGCCGGTATATCGCCCCAAGCAGAAGGTCAACTTCAAGTTCTGGATCAACACCGCCAAGTACGATGTCGAAGGCAAGAGCGAGTTCGCCGGACAAAGCTACCAGGTGCGAATCAACAATCCAAAGGGCGAAAAAATATTCGAAAAGAGCGTGACGCTCGACGAGTTCGGCGGAGCAGGAGGCGATATCATGCTCAAGGACGAAGCCACGCTCGGAATGTACTCCATACAAATCCGGCGGGGCTCGAGCTACTACGGAGCCGGGCGCTTCCGCGTAGAAGAATACAAGAAGCCCGAGTTCGAAGTGAAAATCGAAGCGCCGAAAGACCCGGTCCAGCTCGGCGAAAAAGTCACCGCGACAATCGAAACGAAATACTATTTCGGCGCCCCAGTCACCGACGCCAAGGTCAAGTACAAGGTGCTTCGCACTGAGCACTCAGCCAACTGGTATCCGGCGACAAGATGGGACTGGCTGTTCGATTCGGGCTACTGGTGGTACGGTTACGACTACCCGTGGTACCCCGGATGGAAGCATTGGGGCTGCCGCAGGCCGATCTGGCCCTGGTGGGGATGGCGACCGACGCCGCAGCCCGAAGTTGTCTCCGAAAACGAAGTGAAAGTAGACAAAGACGGAAAGGTCAAGATCGTTATCGACACATCGCTTGCAAAGGCGATCCACGGTGATAAAGATCACAAATACAGCATAACCGCCGAAGTCACCGACAAGTCGCGACGGACGATTGTAGGCACGGGACAGGTGCTGGTCTCCCGCAAACCGTTCAAGGTTTACGCCTGGGTCGACCGCGGACACTACCGCACCGGTGACGTAATCCAAGCCAACTTCCAGGCCAGACGCCTCGACTCCAAGGGCGTGCAGGGCGCCGGTAAGCTGAAACTCATGAAGGTCTCGTACGTAAAGGGCAAGCCCGTTGAAACCCAGGTTCAGCAATGGGCGCTGAACACCGACGAAGACGGAAAGGCCTCCATCCAGATCAAAGCCCACACCGCCGGTCAGTATCGACTCAGCTACACCGTGACCGACGCCAAAAAACACGTTATCGAAGGCGGTTATGTGTTCGTGATCTGGGGCGCGGCAGACAGCGGAAGCAACTACCGGTTCAACGATATCGAACTGGTGGCTGACAAGCAGAGCTACAAGCCTGGCGAGAAAGTGAAACTCCGCGTTAACACTAACCGCACCGGGTCGACGGTCCTGCTGTTCGTCCGTCCGGCAAACGGTGTTTACCTGGCGCCCAAGACGCTGCGCCTGAAGGGCAGAAGCGTTAACCAACAGATCGAAGTGATCAAAAAGGACATGCCCAACTTCTTCGTAGAAGCACTCACCATCTCGGGCGGAAAGGTGTATCGAGAGGTTCGCCAGATCGTTGTCCCGCCGGAGAAACGCGTGCTCGACGTGAAGATTTTCCCGTCGAAGAAAAAGTACAAACCCGGTGAGAAAGCCAAGATCAAAATCAAACTCGTCGACGCAAACGGTGAACCGTTCTCCGGCTCGACTGTGATGACGATGTACGATAAGTCCGTGGAATATATCTCCGGCGGATCGAACGTCGCCAAGATCAAGGAGTTCTTCTGGAAGTGGAAACGAAGCCACCACGCGCGACACGAAACGTCGCTGGACAAGGGCAGCGGAAACCTGCTGAAGACCGGTGAGATCGGAATGTCGTTCCTGGGCATCTTCGGACGCACAGTGGCTGACGAACCCGGACCGGGCGGAATGGATGATATGGATGGTCAAACAGTGGCAACCGATAGCGGTTCGCTCCGCGGCGGGAAAGCGGGATTCATGGGCGATGCGGTGGCGGAAAACGCCTCCGCGCCGATGGGAGCCGCGGCGCCGATGGCGAAAATGGCGAGCCGTTCCCGCCGTTCCAAAAGTAAGGGTGAGGCGAAAAATGGCGGCGGTGGCGGCGGGCAGGGTGGAACCGCGCCCAACACCGTCAAGCCGACCGTTCGCACAAAAT
>JABGPF010000185.1 GCA_018645065.1 Phycisphaerales bacterium | reverse complement strand
AACGGCCTTGCTACAGAAGGCCTATCGTGGCCGTTGGCTGCAACCAAATCCCCCTCTGCCGTTTATAAGTGCAAAACAAATTCGATATCTTGAACATTAGTAGTACAGAGAACGGCAGGGAAGGAACTTACTTTTTGTCGTTCTCTGTGATCTCGCCGTAAGCCGTAAGCCGTTGCCGTTGCCGTTACAAAATCTTCGCCGTTGCCGTTCTCTGTGATCTCTGTGGCAAGGCCGTTTGCCGTTGCCGTTCTCTGTGCCCTCTGTGGCAAAAAGCCGTTGCCGTTTGGTGTTAGAATGCGTTTGCCCTGCCTGGATGAACTAGCGACTTTCATTTGCGATGGGATTGGCCTATTATATCATCGATCTGGATTTGGGAGTTGTTTATGACAAATGATAATAATGACACGAACATTGATGCCGCCCAGCAGGTGAAGCCTAAGGCACGCGCCAGCATACATACTACGATTCTGGCGTGGTTTGCTCAGCAGACCCCGGGTAAAGTGCTTGATGCGCCTGCTGGATTTGGGCACTTGAGCATGAATCTTCGCGATATGGATTATGATGTCACATGCGGGGAAATTGACCCGGAAATATTTAAAGTGCCCGGTATGAGCGTTGTCTACACGGATTTGAACCGTCGGATCGACGCCGATGACGCTACGTTCGACTACGTCGCGTGCGTTGACGGATTGGAGCATATGACCGATCCGTACACCGCAGTGTCCGAATTTGCGCGAGTGCTCAAACCGGGCGGGCTGGGCGTGTTCTCGATCCCAAACTACACGAATATCGAACGCCGCATCCGTTTTCTGTTCCGCGGCGTGTTCACCAAGCCGATTTCGACCAAATCATACGAAAATAGCGGACGGAATCTCTTCAACTTCCACAATTCTCCCATCACGATAACCATTCTCGAGTTCATGTTGCGGATCAACGGGCTGGAAATTCTCGAATTCAAGCAAAACGCGCCAAAACGCAAGCAGTTGCTTTGGTGGCCTATGGTGGCCTGCATGAGGTTGATCAACTGCATGCGGTCCGATCGCAAACGGAAAGAGCTGCGCACAGATCTTACGCTCAACCCGAAAGTGATTCTGGGCGGTAATAATATGATCGTAATCGTTCGTAAGAAGTAGATGCGCGGGCGAAATCACCCGAAATATGCAGGCAAAATGCGAGAATTGCTGACACCTCGTCCCGGGGCGCCTAAAATGCAGAGTGCATACAAATGTTCTTATTTCAGGTTCCTCGGGAATGATCGGTTCTGCCTTGGTGGATTTTCTCACTGAACGGGGTTGTTCTGTTCGCAGGCTTGTTCGATCATGCCCTCGGGGCGATGATGTGCTCTGGGCGCCGAATCGCGGGAAAATCGATCTCGAAAATACCGGCCCAATCGATGTGATTATCAACCTGGCCGGTGAAAACATAGCCTCGGGACGATGGAACAAGACCCGCAAAGCTCGAATCGCCGACAGCCGGATCGTCGGTACTGATCTGCTCGCAGGGGAAATCGCCAGAATGTCCCGACCCCCAAAACTACTCATATCCGCCTCTGCGGTAGGATATTATGGACATCAGGGCGACCGGATTATCGATGAAAACGAGCCGCGCGGAAGCGGTTTTCTTTCCGATGTCGCCAGCGATTGGGAGTTGGCGACCGGTCCTGCGATAGACGCCGGGCTGCGAGTGGTGTTCCTGCGTTTGGGCTTGGTTCTAAGCCCCAGCGGAGGGGCGCTGAAAATGATGCTCGGGCCGTTTCGCTGGGGCCTGGGCGGGGTGATCGGCTCGGGGCGTCAGTACATGAGTTGGATCGACCTTGACGATGTGCTGGGGGTAATTGGGTTGATTTTTGACGATTCGAACATTTCAGGGCCTGTGAATGTCGTTTCGCCGCAGGCGGTGACTAACCGCGAGTTCACAAAGACTCTCGGGCGGGTTTTGGCAAGGCCCACTGTGGCGCGTATACCGACCTTTGCGGCAAGGCTTATTTTTGGACAAATGGCCGATGAACTCCTGCTGCGAGGCGCACGAGTGACCCCGAGGGTTCTATGCGATGCGGGGTATCAGTTCCAACGCCCGCAACTGGAAAGCGCACTGCGAAACGTTCTTAACCGCTGAAATGGGCAAAAAAAGTTCATGACGTAATATCGGGGACTAAGAGTTCGATTGCAAAAAAACTCCTTCCCAAAGCGCTAAGCCGCAAGCGGCGATCCCGATAAAACCCGAATGAACGTGAAGTCGTGCCGCTTGCGGCTTAGCGCTTTTGGGAAGCTTTATGCATACCCAAACCAACAAACTTCCCGGTGTTAGGTTATGGACAAAAAAAAGGCCTGGCGATATTTCGCCAGACCTTGCGCGGGAACTTTCGTACCGGTTGGGAAAACCGCTGCGAAAGAATGTCATATTGTACATACTACGTCAAACCAAATCCTGACGTACTGGATTACTTATAACCAGACGTCATTCAAGACGTTAACTCGCTACTCTGAGCTACTTAATCTTGGGAAGGACCAGTTCAGCCGGTCCGAATTTAGCGGAGTTACTATCGACCTTTGCCAGTTCAGACTTTTTGCCCAGGCGATGTCGTGCCAGATCAGCATGCGAATAGAAAATCTGCTTTCCATCGCGTCTGGTCTCAACCAAACCACCGATACGCAGCAGGCTGAGATGGTGCGAAACGCTCGACTGCGGCAGTTTGAGCTTGTTGCATAGGCTCGTTACGTTCATTTCACCGTTGCTCAGCAGCATCATGATGCTGAGGCGTGTCTTATCGCCCAGCGAGTGAAATACTCGTGCCAGTTCTTCGTATTTGTCCGTTCGTGAAGCCATTGTGCTACCTCTTAAGAGTCAAATTAAGGACCGATTAAGGACCAGATGAAATACCCATACGTCGCCAACCTTACTATCATATAATATTATATGTGGGCTCATATATTCAAGAAAAATAAGGTAAATACCTTACTTTTTTTCATTGCTATCTATTTAGGAATCTAGTTGAATTTTGCTGCTTTGTATGTCGGCGTTAAGTGGCTTTGTGGGCGGGTGTTACGGGTCGTGATATTAAACAGGGAGGATTCGAGGTTTGGGTCGCGTCGTTATGGGACGGCAAAAAAAAAGCAAATTATCGCTTTTTCTCGATTAAATTAATAGGGATAGGTGACTTTTGGGCAAGTGTCTTGTCGTCAGCATATTTTCTGGGTGCGGGATTTCTGAGTTGTGTGATTTGAGGTGGGCCTACAGTCCTCATGCCTGATGCGTATGTGCCCGCGATGTTATCGGTGGGAGTGCTGTAAAACGCAGATCCTCCTTTGGGGGTGCACGATTTGTGTTTCTCTTTTTGGGATTGACTCAAGAAAAGAAACGCGAACGTCCGAAGAGAGTACAGAAGTTTTACGTCTGCTACAGATGTGCGCGGGCTGGAGAGTGATCTTGGCTTGTGTTGTCTGATGGTGAAGTCCCCGGCATGCGGCTGGGGGTGATCGCCTTAAGACGGTCAATAAAATATATGCACACTGAGCGGATGCCGATGCGATCCGTTTGGTTCGGGTAGTTTGGTCGTACATCTAAAACGTGCCCTATTGAGGGCATCGAAAGGAAATGTGTATGAAAAATTCGTTAGTTTTACCTGTTGTGTTGGTGATGTTCGGGGCGATTGTTTTGTCGGCGGCTACTGCAATCGCCGCCGATAAACCGGATCAGGACGTCGCAGCGATGATCAAGGCGCTGACCGAACGTCTTGAAGCCCAGGACAAGAAGATTTCGACATTGGAGTCGAAGCTCACCGACGAAGCGCTTCAGGCGTCACGTCACGAAGAGATCGCAAAGATTATGTCCGATATGCGCGCAGATGCAGGCACACGCGCTAAGGTTCCGGACTGGCTGGACAATCTGGACTTCTTCGGCGACTTGCGCTTGCGGTATGAATATCAGAACCAGGACGGTACGGAAGGGCAGGATCCCAAGGATCGCAGTCGCTATCGCTTGCGTCTGCGTTTCGGGTTCATCAAGAGTTGGTTGGACGATCAGATGAAAGTCGGATTTCGTTTGGCCAGTGGTGATACGCCCGCAGGAACCAGCGCCAATCAGACGTTGACTGGCGGGTTCAGCCAAAAGTCCATCTGGCTCGACCGCGCGTATGCCGTCTATTCACCCAACGCTGTTCCCGGATTGACGTTCATCGCCGGTAAAATCCCGAACATCCTCGAGCACACCGACCTTATCTTTGATAGCGACATCAATCCTGAAGGCGCCGCGGTTGCTTATAAACGCGAAGTGTTCGGTGTTGAATTGTTCACGAATATCGCACAGTTGGCGGTAAACGAAGTCCGCAACGGTCACGACACATCGCTGGCCGTTTACCAGTTGGGCGCCAGGTTCCCGCTTCCATGCGGCGACGCCAAGGCAATGATTGTCGGTTCTCTGTACGACTGGGAAGACTACGAAGCTCTGGGAGCAGCCGCCAATAGCTGGAACAGGAACACGCGGGTCATCAACGTTCTGGCGAAAGTCAAGTTCAATGCTTGCGGACTTCCCTGGCAGGTTTACGCTGACTGGGTCCACAACAACCAGGAAAATGACCAGACTGCTGACTTCGAGAACGCCAATGACGGATACGCCATGGGCGTAAAAGTCGGTAAGAACAAGAAGAAGGGCGACTGGTCGGTGGGCTATCAGTATAAGTATATTGAAGCCAACGCCACCCCAGGTGTCATTATCGATGCGGACTTCGGCGGAACGAACCGCAAAGGTCACGTCCTTAAAACCGGCTACAATCTGACTGATTTCCTGACATTGGGCGCCAATGCATTCTTTGTCGAACCGGTCACCAGCAGTGGCGATCAGGACGACATGATCCTGCAGTGCGACCTTGTCTGGAAGTTCTAAAGACATAGCAATAGGGAATTGTCAATTGGCAATTGCCTGACGACAAATAGCGAACGGCGACAGCAACGGTAACGGAGCTGTCGCCGTTTGTTCGTTTATTCGTCTCCCGCATTTCCCCAGTTGGTGCGATTTTTGGTGTTTTACGGGCGATAAAGCCTTATAATACGCACTATCGTAGTAATACAGTCTCCGACCCGGCGTGACCTACAGCTCGTAGCCATGGCGCCCGGGCGATAGGGTGTCGGTGGAAACGCCCATGCCTCCTGCGTTTGGAAAGGAGACACCTGATGGCTATTAGCCCCCAAAAAGCATGGGGGATAATCCGCAGTTGTGTCAAACCGCTCGGATCAATCCGAAAACCGCTTAATGACGCCTTCGGGCATTGCCTCGCACAAGATGTGCGCGCCGACCGCGACATGCCCCCAGCCGATCGGTCCGCAATGGACGGATACGCGCTTCGCGCCGCGGATCTCACCGAATACCCGTGCAAACTGCGCCTGATAGGCGAAGTGGCGGCGGGCAGTTCCCAACGCCCAAAAGTAACACCGGGCGGATGTGCGAGCATTCTGACAGGCGCAAATACGCCCCCTGGAAGCGATACCGTTGTGAAGATCGAACTGACCAGCCTCGATGGCGATACAGTTACGATCAACGAGCCTGTTAAGGCGTTCATGAACGTGCGTAAACGCGGTGAGGAGGCGTCAAAAGGCGATGTGTTGCTGCCGGCCGGTACGATTCTTTCTCCTGCTGCTGTTGGCGTTTGTGCTACTGTGGGGTTAGCGAACCCCAAAGTGCGGCGCCAACCGAAAGTCGCACTTTTGTGCACCGGAGAGGAACTGCGCGAGGTGTCGCAGCCCGTCGGCCCGCACCAGACGCGGAACTCAAACGGGCCTGTAATGCAGGCGATTCTCGCACGGGAAGGGTTCACAAACGTTACCCACGAAATAGTGCCCGACGATCCGCAACTCACCATCGACGCGCTCCGACGCGCCACTGACAACGCCGACATGACCATACTCTCGGGCGGAGTGTCGGTCGGAAAATACGATTACGTGCCCGATTCGGTGGCTGCTATCGGAGCGAAACTTCGCTTCCACCAGATACAAATGAAGCCCGGCAAGCCTGTGCTCTATGCAACGCGAGGGCGAAACGCGCACATCATCGGCCTGCCCGGAAACCCGGTAAGCGTGCTGACCAGTATGCACGTTTTTGTGCTGCCCGCGCTGCGAATGTTGGCTGGGGTTAGCCCCGAAAATGCAAGAACAACGCTGCGACTTCCGCTGGACGGTAAGGTGAAATCACGCTCAGGTCGAACACTTATGGCGCTGGGGCGAATCGTGAACAAACGCTCCGGACCTGTGGTCCAGCCGGTCGGTTCGATGGGGTCAGCCGACATATACGCCTCAGCTTCCGCCGACGGAGTGATCACCGTGCCCGCATCGAAAACTGAATTACCGGCTGGGACTATGGTCGATTTCCTGCCATGGAGATCCATCTCGTGAATCGTCCCAGCACTCAAAACCAATCGCTCTCACTGCGAATATCGATAACCGATAAATGCGAGTTTCGATGCCTGTACTGCATGCCCGCCGACGGGGTGAGCAAGCACCGGCACGAAGATATTCTTTCGTTCGAGCAGATCCTGGAGTTCGTGAGTCTCGCAAAATCAAAGTTCGATTTGCGCAAGGTGCACCTTACCGGTGGTGAACCGCTGGTGCGTAAGGGGATCGTGAATCTGGTTGCGATGATCGCCGCACTCGGCGTGGAGGACCTGGCCCTGACCACTAACGCCTGCAAGCTTGCAACGCTGGCTGGCGAGCTGAAAGACGCCGGTCTGCATCGCGTAAACGTCAGCCTCGATTCGCTCGAACCGGAACTGTTCGCAGAGCTTACCCGGGGCGGACATCTCGCCGATGTGATATGCGGTATTGACGCCGCACTAGCCAATGGGCTCGGACCCATTAAGTTCAACACCGTTGTGCTACGCGGTTATAATGATATGCATATTGTCGATATGGCCCGCTGGGCGATGGCTCGCGGATGTATTATTCGCTTCCTGGAACTGATGCCGATAGGGTACATAACCTCCAGGTTTGAAGAGCTTTATGTTTCGTCTGAGGAGGTTGCGACGCGGCTTGGCGAGGCCTTTGACCTGAAACCCCAGGCGTATAAACCCGGGGCGAGTACGAAGTATTTTGACGTCTTTGATATCGACGACGGTCAGTCCGCCGGTCGGCTCGGGCTGATCACAGGCCAGAGCAAACCGTTCTGTTCGAGTTGCAGACGCCTGCGACTTACGAGCACCGGGAAGTTGATCACGTGTCTGGCCCACGGGCAAGGGCCCGATATCGCCCATCTGCTCGGTAGCGGGAACCTTGACGACCGTGACAAATTGACAAAAATCATAAGCGACGAATTGGACGCCAAGGCCCACCGCGGTGATTTCGACACCGGTCACGCGATGGCTGCCGTAGGCGGATAGGGCCGGTTGGAGAACTACAATGAGTGATTCGGAATTACATGATGATGCGAAATTGTCCCACGTCTCGGACGACGGGAAAGCTTCGATGGTCGACGTGGGAGCCAAAGAGCCCACCAGGCGAACGGCGCTGGCTGAGGCCTGGGTGCATGTTGGCCAGAGGATCGCACAGTTGCTCCAGGAGACCGGCGCGGTGGCTAAGGGCAACGTTCTTGAGACCGCTCGCGTTGCGGGGATACTCGCAGCCAAGCGCACAGGCGACCTCATACCGATGTGCCATCCGCTCGGTCTGGACGTTGTCGAGATCGACGCCGAACTGGTGGGCGATCGCGTGCACATTGTCGCCCGAGCGATATGTCACGGGAAGACCGGTGTGGAGATGGAGGCGATGACGGGCGTTTCGGTTGCGGCGCTCACCGTTTACGATATGGTGAAATCGGCTGGCAAGGGCGTTGAGATCGGACCGATCAGGCTGTTGGAAAAAACTGGTGGTAAGTCAGGGCGATGGCTGCGAGCGGAGAATAACGATGGCAACGGTTAAAGCGCTCTGCATCAGCGAAAACAAGGGCGAGCAGAAGACGCCGATCGAGTCGGCGATTTTCCGCGTTGATCATGGTATTGAGTCTGACGCTCATGCGGCCGATTGGCATCGCCAGGTGAGCCTGTTGGCTGAAAGCGATATTGAAACGATTCGCGAAAAAGGGCTCGACGATCTGGCCGACGGAGCCTTCGCCGAGAATGTGATTCTCTCCGGGTTGGATCTGAACTCGTGCGGGCTGGGCACGAAGCTGCGGCTTGGCGACGATGTTGTCCTGTCGATCTCGCAGATCGGAAAGACGTGTCACACGCGTTGCCGGATTTTTTATCTCGCCGGCGACTGCATCATGCCGCGTCTGGGAATCTTCGCACGCGTTCTATCGGGCGGAACTGTGCGTCCGGGCGATACCGCAGAAGCGTTCGATATTGTTCCGCGAAAAAACTTGCAGGCGGTCGTGTTGACGATTAGCGATCGCTGCTCGTGCGGCCAGGCCGAAGACACCGCCGGACCGGCGACCGCGAAAATACTCATCGAATCTCTCGGGGCGAATATCTATCGCACCGAGATTCTACCCGACGAAAAAGATGTTATCGCAGAACGACTGAAGCACTACAGCGAAGGGCATTCGATTGACCTGGTGCTGGCGGTGGGGGGCACGGGCTTCTCGCCCCGCGACGTGACCCCAGAAGCGGCTCGTGAAGTTATCGACCGCCTCACGCCCGGACTCGATGAAGCGATGCGAACAGCGTCGGCGGCTAAGACGCCCCACGCGATGCTCTCGCGAGCTGTGTCGGGCATCGCAGGGTCAACGTTGATAATCACGCTGCCGGGGTCGGAGCGAGCGGCGACCGAAAACCTCCAAGCCGTGCTGCCCGCACTGGGCCATGGGCTGGAGAAACTGCGCGGTGATAAGTCTGACTGCGGACGACCTGAAACCGGAGAGCAAACCGATGGCTGATCACTTACCGATCCTCGGTATTTCCGGATGGAGCGGTTCGGGCAAGACCACGCTCATCGAGCAGATTGCAGGCGATTTGCTGGCCCGCGGGCTTAAAGTTGCGATTCTCAAACATTACGCCCACGGGTTGGAAGTTGATCGTCCGGGTAAGGACAGCGATAAGTTTTTCAATCTCGGCGCCGATGTTCTGGTTCACGGAGAAGACCAGATATTTTTCCGGGGGCATCACGACGGGGTGCGGCTCAAAGAGTTGCTGGCGCCGCTTGCTGGCCGGTATGATCTGATTTTAGTCGAGGGGCACAAGCGTAGCGATATTCCCAAAGTCTGGCTGGAGAGCGACGACGGTAGGGCTCCGCTGGAAGAGGCCGGTCCGCCGCTTCTGGTGCTCTCGCGCGACGTTGATCGCCCGGCTGCGGTTAAACCGCTGATAGACAAACTGCTTACCGATCGCATAGCGGCCGAGCCGCTGTACGGCTGCGTGCTGATAGGGGGCAAGTCGACACGCATGGGCACGCCGAAACACCTGATCGAGACAGGCGGCAAGACGTGGCTGGCCCGCACGATTGAGAACATGGCCCAGACGGTTTCGCAAGTTGTGATCTCCGGGGCGGGCGAAGTTCCGCCCGAACTGTCCGATTACATCCGCCTTCCCGACGCGCCGGACGCACGCGGCCCGATGTCCGGATTGCTCTCGATGATGCGTTGGGCTCCCAGGGCGTCATGGTTAGCAGCAGCCTGCGACATGCCCGATGCTACGCCTGAAGCGTTCGCCTGGTTAGCATCCACCCGCACCCCGGGCAAGTGGGCCACAATGCCCCAGCTCGCCGGCGCAAAAGGCGTAGAACCGTTACTGGCGTATTACAACTTCCGCTTCGCCAATTTGATCGAAGCCCAATCCGCAGCAGAAAACCACCGCCTGAACGACCTGGCGAAAAACGCAGAAGTATCAACCCCGCCAGTCCCGACCGAGTTGACCAAATCATGGCGCAACGCAAATTCTCCTCAGGATATTTGAACCATATAAGTGCTCAGCTCCTCTCGAAAGCGCTAAGCCGCAAGCGGCAGGACTTGGCGCTCATTCGGATTTCATCATGTTCGCCGCTTGCGGCTTAGCGCTTTGACTCAAAAATCAATCCCAAAAAACACTAGTCACTTTCGCGCGTTGATCGTTGTAAGGGTATGCAATCCTCATCGGCGAAGAAATATGCAACCTTGGCGTCTATAACGATCATCGTGCTCCTGCAAGGCTGTCGCGGCGAACAGGCCCAGTCGCCAGAACCGCCTGCCACGCCGACGCCAACCACTCGTCCAACAAGCGAGCCCCCAATCCCCGCCAAGGTCCCGCAGGCGTTGGTCCCGCTGAAATTGAACATCCCCAAGCTATTATTTCATGGCCCTATGTATCTTCCCTATGCAGAACCGAATGTCGAAAAACTTCCGGACTACCGAGAGCCTCATCGTCCGGTGTTTATGGTGCCTGACGGTGCGGTGAATCTGGCGTCATATCGTCCTGTGACCAGTAATGAATCGCTCCCGGTAATTGGCGAACTGGAGATGGTGACAGACAATATTATCAACGTTGAGGATGGTTACAGCGTGAATATTGGTTTTGGGCGGAAGTGGGTGCAAATAGATTTGGAGCAGTGTGCGCCGCTTTGCGCGATTGTAATATGGCGGCCTTGGCACGGGGGGCGTGAGTATCGCGTATATCGTGACGTGATTGTGCAGGTGTCTAACGATCCGGAATTTAATCGTGATGTCCGCACGCTGTTCAATAACGATCATGATAATTCGTCGGCTATGGGGCGAGGTGAGGACAGGGGGTATGCTGAAACTCGCTACGGTAAGATTATTGACGCAGGCGGCGTTCGCGGTCGCTATGTTCGAATATACAGCAAAGGTAGCACCTATAATGATCAGAATGAGTGCATAGAGGTTGCTGTCTATGGGCTGGGTGAAACCAAACCGAAACCGAAGCCCAGGCAGTTCGTCATGCCTCCGCTCGGACCGCCGACATCAATTCATCAAGCCGCCGAACGTGGCGATACCAAAGCAGTCGCCGAATTTTTACGCAAAGGGGTATCGCCTGATGCTGTTGGCGGGTTCGATCAAAATCCGCTGCATGTGGCCGCTGAGAACAATAGAAACGAAGTTGTCAAACTGCTCCTGGAAAACGGAGCCAAGCCTGACGTTCGCGACCTGAACGATAATACGCCATTACAACTCGCCGCTGAGAGGCATAATATACCGATGATAAAAATGTTGCTGGCCGGCGGTGCAGGGATTGACTTCCCCGGACATAGTGACGCCACCCCGCTTTTTGAGGCGGTTGAATGTCCAGATACCGTTCGCGTGCTTTT
>JABGPF010000184.1 GCA_018645065.1 Phycisphaerales bacterium | reverse complement strand
GCGAATCAGGATCGGCAACGTATCAGTCTATAATCACCACGGTTCGTGGTGGCTCTACTTCCGAGAGAACGGTAAACCAATTCGGCGCCGTGTCGGTGAAAATTTCGACGAAGCCGAGGCCGTTGGTGCACGGGTCAACGCCCAACTTACCGCCAGCCAGCCAACGTTGCTCTCCTTCGAGGCGATTAGCGTTCAGCATCTTGTCAGTCGCTGGCTAGAGCATCACGAGCATGTTCTTCGATCATCAGTGGCGACCTGCAATCGCTACCGCACCGCAGCGGATCACCTGATCGGCTTCACGGCCAAGTTCCATCCGACCGCAGACGCCCATCAGGTCAATGCGGAACGTTTCGTGATGTACCTTCGAACGGCTCAGGTGGCCCCCAACGGTCACCCCAACGCCAAAAAACGTCGCCTCAGCGACAAAGGCGTCAAGTTCATCTTGGGCACGTGCCGAACGATGTACAATTACGCTGCAAAGTCTCGGTTGCTGCCGCCGTACTTCGATACACTATTGCTCCGCCTGTGCTACAGTTTTACTTCGCCCTTTACAGCGGTCTTCTAAGCCTCCCCCGCCCTATCGTAACCCACCGTCACATCAGCAGTAACATCGGCCTATAAAGAACTTGCCGAGTAACACCGGACTGGTGCCGGACTGTTTTCGGAGTGAAAATGACGCAATCCTGACGCAATATCACACTCAGGGCGAACTAGAGAGACTCAGGCCGACGACCAGGCACAGTGTATTTCGCAACAGGTGATTCATGCTATAGCCCTCTCTCAGAGAGTCCGTTGGGATCGGGCTTGGGCTTCTTGACCGGCTTCTTGGACTTGGCCAGAATCAGTTTCGCCATCGCCCTGCCCATGGCTTCACCGACGTTCATGCCGATATCCAATAGTGCCGACGCATCTCATCAGTTAGCTACCGGAGTCAGGGTAATCAAGCGTATTGTATTCATATTTTTGTACAAACAGAATCACTTGCTATCTGCATCGATAACAATTTCCACCGAGGGCAGCAATCGAACAGGGCCCAGAAGACCGGCCGGCTGGATATGCCATCCCTCCGGCCTGGGGGTAACCCATCCCTTTCCATTCCGGATATTGGTGCGGGTGAGTCTCTTTTCCTCCGGAAGATTCTGGTCACCGACCAGGCGGTTGATCCACAGGTTCATCACTTCGATTTTCAACTTGTTGACGCCGGGTTTGACAAGCGAAGTGATATCAGCCCTGAAAGGCGCCTTCCAAAGCACACCGGCCGATTTACCATTCACAAACACTTCCGCAAGTTCGCGAACATCACCCAGGTCAAGATGAACACCCCGTCCGCTGGCAAGCCAAGCGGCTGGGACATCCAAAGTCTTGGTGTAGAAACCTGAACCGGAATAATATTTAACGCCCTCATCTTTGTAATCGGTCCATGAAATAAGCTTGTCCAGTTTGATCTTTGCCGGGGCGCCCCATTTTGGATCAAATTGAACCGACCATGCTCCTTCAAGTGTCCTCGGTGCAGGCAAGCTATCAACCTTGACCTGCTTCTTTTCGCCCTTACTACCGGTGAGTGAATACTGGCCGTTCTGGAAACACTGCATCGCAGGCGAATCCATGCTGCCTAATGCGGATTTATCACCAAACACGACAAAGGTTGAACCGCTTGGCGGCAGGTCAAGTTGCACGCTGGTTCCGCCGTCGACCTTGCTGTAAACAAACGCAGGTTTCCTGTTGCCGTCAGTCGGATCCCAGAATTGCGGCGTTTTGTTTTTTACACGGAACAGGCAATCGGCTTTGACCGGCTTTAGTGATTTATTTCTGACGAAATAGATATCCGTATCTTCTACTTGTCGGTGAATGAAATCTAAATTCTCTGCATGTTCTTTGATTAAACATGAAAAGTCCGGCCCGACAGATTCTTTTGCCAGCCATTGTCTAGGCGTCCACCCCCAGACAACCCTGCCTTTACCGTAAGTATTCTGTTTGATCGTGGTTCCATCACATGATCCCCACATTTTGTCAGCTAACGCGCGAAGTTTTGCACCACGCGAATCATAATCCTGCATACCGGGAACATCCAACGGCTTGGGTCCGATGATCGTCGCTCCGGCGGACACCAGCTTTTCAAGTTTCTCCAGTACTTCGAGCTGCATGTCACGCTGGTTCGGCAGGACCAGGACGCGGTATGACATCCCGTATGGGAAGACGATGCGACCGTTTTTAACCGACATGCGATTGACGATCACATCAGAGTTTACAACATCATAATCGTAGCCTGCCCCAAGCCCGTCAAGCAGAGGCTTTTTGGGAACACGGTGAAATAACGGCCAGAAATTCGGAGCCTGATCACCGTAGTAATAAGCAACATCGGCAACGAAAAGTCCCTGCTGCAGCATTTGGCAGCAACGAGAGAGGTAATCCATAAACGGCCTTGCCTTTGACCACCATACAACCTGTGGATTCATATCGACACCTGCATGATAGGTTCGGCCAGGATAGACAACCTCTGTGGGTGAGTGCGAATAACCATGATAGGTTATCCGGTTCAGTCCCTCACAAAAGGCTCTGTCAACAATCTGCTTGCGAATAAACGGGCTGTCATTCCAGCGCCGCCAAGTTGTCCACGATTCCGCATCGACGTATGGTTTGCCATAAATATGCGCCGCACATGCGATCTCCTTGATCAAAAACATCTTCCTATGCCTGATCCAGAATTCACCGCGAGGGATGTCAACGTTTCCAAGTGCCTTTAGAGCATCGACCGGACAGCTATTCCAAATAGGCGGGCCAGGACCTCCGGCTTCGCCTGTAAGCTGCAGACCGTATTCCGCACAAACTTGACTTCCTGTTGTATAGTGACTGAATATCAGCAGATCACTAACCGTCTTTTTGTAGTCATAAGAAAATCGCTCTGTTGTCTCTTTATCCTTGATCGTCCAGCCAGATAAAGCAGGCAACCACTTTATAAGATCATAACCATGATCCTTCTTAAACCAGCCAGGGAATTTCGGCGTCCATTGAATCCCTTTGTGCAGTTCCATGCTGTCGACCTCAAGGTGTTTCAACGGAGAAGGATCGCCTCCCTTTTTTAATCCGAGCTTGCCGATAATATACTCAAAATGAAAACGTGTTGCTTCCGGTTCAAGGAAGTCGATGAACAGGCCTTTGGAATTCGGACTTGCCGATATCAGCTGCTGGCCATTATTACTACAGACATAACGCACAACCTGCCACCTCCCCGAAGGGACATCCCAGTTGAGCACACCATCTTTGAACTTGTCAGTAATATTAATTACCTTGGAAAGATCGGATATAACCTTCCCCTTCGACTCCGGCCATGCGAGAACAGCAACATCAAGGCGCCACTTGGGCAATCCGTCTTTACCCATTGGGCAATGCTTTGGAACTTTCGGGAAAGCAAGTTTTTGCCCTACCTTAGCCGGGCCGGTTAATACAACTCCTGTATGGAACAAATTCTTGCTCGCCATTTCCGGGGGCACCCACGAACCGCCAGCATTCCAACCGCTGGAAGTGGTAAGCCCCAAATCCATCCCCAACCGTTTGGCCTCTTTCATCGAATGATGCATCGCGGCGACCGATTCGGGTCCCATAAATGGTGGTCCTGCTGGGACAAACCCGCCGGGATTGTGCATCGCCTCGGTATCCCACATATCCAGACCGCCAAGCCCCTTGGCTTTGGCCTCTTCCAGGTCACGCGTCAAACCGTCCAGCGACACATCACCATTTAGCCAGTTCCAATAAGCTCTCGGGCGTGCTTCATTGCCAGGGTTTCTGAAATTTTCAGCAAGCTTGGAATCGCTGGCATTCAAGACGCAACCGCTGCTGACAAACAGCGTGAGCATCAATGATACGGAAAGAAGGGAGCGTGCAGTGATCGTTCTGCCCCCGGAACGGCGCGGTGATTTCAATTGGTTTCTGTTTTTCATCATGGTTTCTACTT
This sequence comes from Phycisphaerales bacterium, assembly GCA_018645065.1. Lineage (GTDB taxonomy): Bacteria > Planctomycetota > Phycisphaerae > SM23-33 > SM23-33 > BS750m-G57. The sequence continues at coordinate 7,284 of JABGPF010000184.1, read as the reverse complement.
TGATTTGGTTCTTCATGGTTGGTTCTGGAGATCATTTCGTTCACGCGTTCATTCTCTTGTTATCAATCTTTCTTATGGTCAGCATTCCGGACGGAGTTCTTGCCATGGACAGATGGGCCGTATTTCTTCCATAATTGCCGAGTCAACGCAACGGCGTCACCCTGCGGTTCGGTTGGCAACGCGTCGCGTCGAGAGGACCAGTCGAGTTCCCATTGCCGGAGTTTCTTGTCAAAGGCCTTCACGTCCAGCGGCCGCTTTTCGGAAATCGCCGCGATCTCGGCGTCCAGGCGTCGCCGCCATCGCTCGTGGTAGAAACCGCGGATCATGCCCGACCACTCCTTGCGGGCGTAGTCGAGGGTGTGTCCGCCCGAGCCCCAGGAGGTCAGCACGCGCCGGGCGTTCCATTCCAGGCGAGCACGCTCGGCGTCGGTCTCGCCCCAGCGTCGCGCATCGGCAATCCAACGACCCAACAAGAATTCGCGCCGCGTGGCCAGCAGTTTGTCCATATCGAGCAACAACTGCAGGAACTCGTCGGCCACGGCACGCATCGCTTTCGCGTCTCCAGCTCCATGCGCCTTGACGACCTTGCGTTGCAACACGGCCGCATGATTCGAGAGCGTCTGCCGGGCGACGTTGACCAGGTCGAATCGATAGGCGTCGATGCCACCGCATTCGTCGGCGGCGAGCAACAGCCGGCGCCAGGCCTCGGCCAGTCGGGCGTTGTCATGCGTCACATCGCGCCTTGGCTTCATGGTCGGAAAGCGGTCCAGCACTGCCCCCCTCGGGTACGCAGACTGGTAGACCGTTTCGCGAAGCAGACACCAGGCCGCCTCAGCGTCTGAGTTCTTGCGGCCGTAACGTCGACGGGCGTAGTCGATGATCCAGGCGTCCAGGTCGACCGGCTTATCGCGCCAGGCGGCCTCGAACATCAGGTCGTATACAACCGGGTTGACGTCGAGCGCCTCGTTGACGAACCCCAGCCCGACCAGTTGACCGCGTTTCGGATCGCGTCGCGTGGCCCAAAGTCCGGCGTTGTTTACTTCGAGATTCCCGCTGAGATGAACCACGCCGCCAAAACTCTGGATATTGCATCGCAGCCACGGTTTGCCGCAAAACGCCTCGGTCTTATTCCACATCGGCGTATGCTCGCAGAAGAGGTCCAGCAGCAGCATACGTCGGTCGTCGACCGCGTCGAGGAGGGCCCGGAATCGCGGCTGCGTCCAGAAGGTTCGCTTGTACATGAACGTCCAGCCCTGCAAAACCCAGATTGCCTCAGGATCGCTCTCGGCCATACCGGCGTAGATCGCCCGGGAAAGGTCGGCCAGATACTTCGCGTCGCCGCGGGGCGGGATCATCTCGATGAACGGGTCGGCCGCGTAGAGATGGTCCGTGCCGTACCGCTTCGTTTGCTCTTCGAGAAACATCTTGGCGATTCCAGCAAAATGCGGATCGAGCGGGTCGAGCAGATACGTCTCCCATTCGTTCCAGCGGATCTTGTGCAACTTTGCTTTTGGATACTTCTTGCGGATGGCGCCGGGCACATGTCCGGTGAAGCCTTGCAGCACGGGCGTCATGCCCAGTTCTCGCTGGCGGGCAAGGATCCGTTTCTGCAACTTCTCATGCCGGGCGATCCACGACTTCGGCAAAGGCCCGCCCCAGCCGTCGAGACACCCCATCCATTGAAACGGTAGATAGGGCGGTCCGGCAAGGAAGGCTTTGATCTCGGCGTCGCTCATATCGAGGCGGCGGCCGACGGCCTCCCACACAGCCTCCTGACCGGTGACCGCCAGCGGCATGTTCACGCCGTGCAGAGCCATCCAGTCGATCAGCCGCTCCCATTGCTTCCAGTCGTACCAAGGCAGCGAGTAGCCGAAGCTGCAGTAGTTCAGAAAATAGCGACGCTGCGCCCAGGACGTTCGGCGGACCTTCGATTTCACCTCGGGCAACGCGTCGGGCAGGTTGAGGTTCTCGCCGTAGAATGACATGTTGCAGCGGCAGCGCTGCGAGAGATACCAGTTCAGCCCGGCGGCCATGGAAACGCCCGAGTTGCCGCGGACGACGATCCGTCCATCGCGAGACTCGACCTCGAACACATCGCGACCGTCGTCGGTCGGGATCGACTCGAAGACGAACGCGTCCGCCCGTTTTGGAAACAACCGCCCGACCAATCCCCTGGCCGCGGAAACGGAGTTCGCCGGTAGATCGAGCACGATGGTTTGATCGCTGCCCGTGCAACCGTGGGCGAAAAGCAGGCTGACGGCCACCGCAACCACGCACAGTGTGTTTCGCATCATCATTTTGTTTTTCCTGTCTGCGAAGCAAGGTGGGCGAGCCGCGAACCAGTTTCGTGGCCAGCTAACAGATAGAACGACCCGTTTCCGGCATTGCGAAGTGTTTCTTGCATTGCGGCATCAGGTTTAATCTTGCGTTTGTGGATCATCGACCGGATGAGCGCCAGTTCGGCCGGACGCCAGAGATAGGTGTCCACGACCTCGATCGTGCCCTTGAAAACATTCATATGCTGAGCATCCTTTTTTATTTACTATTTCAAATAGTTGATCACGTCTTTTTTGCGAGACGCGGGGCTCACAATCAAGTTGATCAATTTGCCATTTTTCACTTCGCCTTGCACCGTGGTTTTATATGGGGCATGTAACTTGAAAGAACAATCCCAATCTTTGGGCCACGCAGCTAATAAATGAATTTTATTACTGTAAGGCTCTGTCTGTAAAAGCATTTTCTGCAAAGCCGTACAGTTAACACCACCATGATCTTGATCAGGAACCCAATTAAAATTAGGGCCCCAAAAGCCGGGGAAACGGCTTTCTTTATGATAACGTTTCATACGCTGTATCATAAGTTTTTTTACCTCATCCACATTGCCCACACAAGCCGCAAAGATGGGGTCCTGCGCCCAACCATTGCTTCTGTCTTGACCCTCCATCTCTCTAGGTGACAACTTAAATGTTTCTTTAGCCAAAGCCAAGTCAGGTAGGCCCACACCATAAAGACGGTATGGAAAGATAGCGTAACATTCAGGCTTTTCACAGTTGCCGCGACGTTTCACATCTTTTCTGGCGGGCAACAAATATTTTTGCCCGCTCTCACTGACAGCCGATTCTATATCGGGCAATTCCGTAAGTAACTTCTTATACTTTTCTCTTAGATTTTTATCTTCACAAAGCTTGATCAACTGAGGCAAGACATACTTCAAACCCGCAATTTCAGGCGTGGGATTTGTGCAATGAAAAACGTCTTCCAAGGCATTGGCGGGATAGATGACCAACTTGCCTGCCGCATTACGCTTGTAACGCTGGTCGTAAAAGGCCACGATTTCTTTGGCCATAGGTAGTAGCTTCTTATTTAAAAAGTTTCTATCGCCCGTGTGATCATAATATTCAAGCATCATCGCCGTGAGTTCGATGCCGCTTTGCCAGTAGTACTGAGTGTGATGGCCTCTGATCCTGTCAGGGTGACGACCTTTTTTCGGATTCCATCCATAATCTTCATTGCGATAAGTGCCCCAAGGAAACATGGTTTCAGGAAAGTAGGCGCCCTCAAAATTGTAATACTTCTTTATGCGATGTTTGGCCAAAGGCAAAGCGTCTGAGTACATTTTGAATAATGGCTGTAGCATTTCATAATGCCCAGAAGCCAACATGGGCCAATAAGGCAAACGCGTATTTTGCCACCAGTAAGCCGAACCCCAAGCACGGTAGTCGGGGCCATGTAAACGACCTCTCTCTTTTGTGTTCACTGTGAATATACTGCCATTGAATTTGATGGGCATGCTACCTCTGCCCCCACAGGCCGTGACCCAATTCTGCAAAGCGTAACCACGGGCCACCACATAGGCGTCTTCGCCAGGTTTTGCGGTGATGTTGATCCAACTACGTTGCCAAAAATCATGCCACCACTTTTTATGCGCCAGCCACTGGGCTTTTTTCGCTGTGTGAGTACCACTGTTTTTAACTTGTTTTTTAAGTTTGCCCAGCCAAATCTTAGCCGTGTCACTTTGATCTGTGAGAGGGTGAACCGAAATGTTGATATGCTTTGTAGGCTGTTGAGATTTGAGCTCCATTGCTGAAGACTTCAACAAACCTGTCCCCTGCACTTGTGCACCAAAGGTCAAATTCAACAAAGGGTCTTTCGACTTTTTCATAAACTCTTCAAGGCCCTGCACTTTAAGGCTGTCTTCCCAAACCGAATGACTGCCTTTTTTATTACGGTGATACCAAACAAGGGTGTTGTCTTTTGAGGGATGCAGCGTGTCAGGCTCTACAAAAACGGGATAAGAGAAACGACGTCTTTTGTCGCGGTCTTTCAAGCCGCCAAACGATATGTCTCCATCTGAAGCCTGTGTACGTTTGTTTCTCAACATTTCAAGTTGTACCGAGACCTTTGTGTCTTTTGAAGTATCTGCTTCCACTCGTATGACAGGGTTGTTGGCATCTATCCAAAACTTTAAGTTCAACAAATTCTGATTTGATTTAGAGACTGACGTTATGTTGATCACACCATTTGTAAGATCCAACTCTTGTTTGAAACTACAACCCTTCTCAAAAGGATTGGGGTTCAACGTGACACGCACGCGACCCAATTTCAAAAAACGCATGTTCTCACTCAGGGCATCTGTCTTACTGACATAAAACAAAAGATCGCCGCCGTCTTCCACCCACACGTTGGCACCGATGTCCCCATTGCCAATGGGCATCGAGCCATTCTCGTCCACACTGGGCGTGTTCCAAACCACATTATAAGAATCAGGCGTAGACACGGTATCTCTGCTATGCGCTGCCGGAGTCAGGGTGAAATCCCTGATAGTCAAACCTTTCAGATGTTCGTGGTGGGTCCTTGAGAAGGTCAGCACATTCTTCCCGGCTGCGTGGTTTCCCACATGCCGACGGTAAACGGCAGTGCGATATCCAGCGGTTCCTTGGCGCCATTGGCGGCGACCTGCAGGCGCTGCTTCCAACTGGGCGTCACCACCCGCGCCGTAAGCGCGTAGGTTCCGGCTTTGCGCGCATTGAAGGAATACTCAAACGTCTCCGCATTGCCCGTGCGGCTGTAGTGCAGTTGCATGCCACCGTGGTTACTGGGCATGAACTTGATCCTGCCCGTATTGCCGGTCGGCTTGCTGCAGGCGGCTGCCGGGATGGTGATCACACCGTTATTGCCGACCACAATCTTCCGGTCCTCGTCCGAGATGGTGACTGTCTTGACCGCCTCTTTGACCTTGGACACATTGGCTTCACCGAGATCGGTACCGACCGCGGCCAGGGCAACGGCTTTGGCATCGTCAATAACGGCTCTGCGGGTGCAGAGCGATACGCCATACCAGTATTCCTGTTTGCCGGAATAGAGACCAAAAGTGCGGGTCTCCCCCATCACGTCGCCGATCCATTGGGCGCGTTTAACCCGCAGAAACTCTTTCCCGCTGCTCCTTGCCTGAGTGGTGGCCAGAAAGTTAACATCCGCTCCGTAGCGTGTTCTGGTGTGGCCTACACCCCAACCACCACCCAGGCAGATCACCCAGCCATCGGGTGTCCAGTGAGTCAGCGCGCCGTGCCCCGGGCTGGGGCGTGCGGCGGTGGGAATGCCGAAAGCTCGCAGAACAAAACGACCAAAGAATGCACGCCGACCGCATACCCCGCCATTCATAAGAATATGCTGGGTGTATTGCAGTTCCGGCCGGACAATCCTGTTGTAGCCCCCGCAGTACCTGATATCGGTTTTGACGACACCCACGTAACGCCAGCGGTAGTCAGGATTGGTGATATGGTCTGGACGGTAGCTACGAAGCATCTCCCGGCCCCAGGCGATGATCTCATCCGGCTGGCGGCCATCCACAATCATTCTGTATTCCCATACGGTCAACCCCTTGAACGCCTGATCCAGCTCCTTGCCGAGGTAGGCCTTCTCGTAATGCAGATAGCGTTTTACGGGGTCCACAGTCTTGGGAGCGTCTTTCTTCGCCGCCGGATTGCCCTGGGCCAGCGATACGGCATGCTCCAGAGCCACGGCCAGAGCCAGTCGCTGCAGACAGCCTTTTTGACTCTTCTGGCTGGCCTTCTGAATGGCGCTGTAAATCGTCATCGCCGCGCCGTACTTGCCACCCTTGGCGCCATCGGCAATGACTATCTGAAGCAGCAGGGACTCGTCCGCCAGCAGGTCGTCAATCAGCTTCTTCTGGTCCGCACCCTGTTGGGCAAATGCTGCGAGACCCCGTGGCGTGGCTTCCATCATGACGACATACTTGCTCAGTTTCGCGTCCAGTTTGTCGCTTCGGAGGAACTTCGTGAGCCCCAACTCCTTGAATGCCGTCATCGCACGTTGCTTCGCACCGTCCAATGCCGTCCTGGCTGCTTCCACATCCCTGGTCAGTTTCGGTTTTGCGAGCTCAGCCGCTTTCACGATATCCTGGGCCTTCTTGAGTTCGATGGTGACTGTCTTATAGCCGTCCTGTTGCACCTTCAGTGCTGCCTGAGCCGCCTTTACTGCTTCCGCCTTGCCCTCGCCCGTCATGGCTTCGGCTTCCTTCAGCTTCTTCTTCCAGTGGGCAACCCCTCCGGTGGCCTCGGCCATCCATTTCTTTCTATGGCCCAACAGCCCGTAAACGCCGCCACTCTTTTTCAGAGCGGCCTGACATCGCTTCAGATGTGCATTGGCGGCGCTTTCCGCCTCAGCAGCTTGCTGGTAGTCTGCCTTCTTCTGATTGTCCACCTGCGGTAGGGCCTTGATGATCTCCGCCTTAAGCGATTCCATCTGCGCGGCATAACTCGCCTCAAGCTTCTTACCCGCGACGCTAAGCGCAATGGGCGCAGCAGCCGAAACGGTGCTTAAACATGCGGCCATTACTAGAATAGCGACAATGCCCCGCAACAGGCCGGCTCGTGAATGTGATTTACTTGATTTCATGGTATATTTCCTTTTTTGGTTTTGCATGGTTACAACAACTCCTGCTTACCTTTTCCTATTATTAAGGTTCTAGTCCCAAAAAGTTGGTGATTATCGAGTCTGGATTTACCGTTTGCTGACAACTAGATAGATAAAGCGTGTGATGTAATGGTGAAACTCACCAGTCCCGATGTACATCGGGAATACCCCGCCGCTAAACGGGAGCAACTGGACCAGGACATATAAAGAGATTTGCAGAAAACACCGTACTTGTCCGCTTTTTGTTCAAATTTCTTGACGTGTTTCTCTTAGTCCCATTTAATATCATGAAAGGTTGCCTCCAGTGACGTACTCTTTGGGTGAACAACCTTTCATGATATTAAATGG
>JABGPF010000517.1 GCA_018645065.1 Phycisphaerales bacterium | reverse complement strand
GAACGCCGTAGTAACAGACTGCAAATGCCGCAGCCAGTTGCCCAAACAGCTTGAAACGGGCCCGCAAGCCTTTCAGATCGTCCACCAGGCCCAGCACAAGCATACCCAGAGCGGAGGCAAGAATGGCCAACACTTCCGGGCGAACGTTCATAAACGCTTGCCCGATAGAGTTTAATATAAACATTGCCGGCAGCACGCCCAGCAGCGTGGCCAGACCGATCGCAACCCCGCCGATCCGCGGGACCGCGTCAGTGTGCATCCGCCGGAGACCGGGGTCATCAACAACCCCGAACCGCTTGGCCAGCAGGATCACCAAAGGCGTGAGTACCAGCCCGATCAGCACGGCGATGAAATAAGTTGCTATGTAAGTTCTCAAAGTTTCAGTATCCCGCCCTATCGGCGGATAATTTGGTCAGTCATCGGTCAATCATCGGTCAGTCATCGGTAGGTTCAAGCAGATCGCATTCGATTTCCAGCGAGGCGCCCTGTCCGAGCATGCTGACTTCCAGCACGAGTCGGGCGAGTTTGTCGCGGCGGACGACGGTGCCCACCAAACCGATCATAGATCCGGCAGTCACGCGGCATCGCTGGCCGACGACTGCAAAGGGGTATGGGTCAAGTTCAGCCTGTCCGCCCAGGGCCTGCTCGATGAAGCGAAGCTCCTCGACCAGGCGATCCTGGTCAGGGACCTCAATGGTCTGGCAAAGCCGGTTGGTGGTCATAGCCGAATAACGGTCCGCGTCGCTGCCGCAGAAGAACACGTAGGAGACGAACAGAGGCACCATAACGCGGCGTTTGCGTCCGCCTGAAACCCGCACGCGTTCGATCATGGGCAGATAGTATCCGATTCCCATGCGTTGCATATCATGAGCGAAGGCCTTCTCGAATCGCGCCTTGGTGTGCGCGACCCGCCAGGTTCCCTGCAAGTCGGACACCGACTCGATTGATTCGGGCAGCATGAGCGGGTTGTCTGAAAGTTTCAACACGTTTATATTCCTTCTCGCTCGGCGCGCACTCCGTCCCCGTCGGTGCACCGACAAGGCTCCGGTCATGTCGACCGCCGCCGGGAGACGGGCCCTAACTGCTTATCTCCGACGTATGTAATAGGTCCAACGAGGGCGCTGCGGTTTACTTCCGCGTTCCCTTGTCGAGGACGCTCAGGTCCTCGATGAGCTTCCGTGCGGCGGCCATTTGCGGCCTGAGCCGCAGGCAAATTCGTGCTTCGTGGATGGCTTTATCGATCTGATCGTCGCCGGCCAGAAGTCTCGCGAGCCTCAAACGCCAGCCCACCTGTCCATAATCAAGATTCAAGGCGCGGGTATAACACTCGATAGCCGCGTCCGTATCCTTTTCGTGTGCGTAGATGCCTGCGACGGAGGCCAGATGCCCCGCCTCGGCGTCGGGGGCTTCGGCACATGCCTTGAGCAGTTCCAACGCCTGCTGGCGGACCTTTGCCGCCAACGACTCGTTGTCGGTCGAGTCGCGTAGCATTCGTTCGAGTTTGAAGAGCCTTGCGTGATCGTTTCCGGCCAGCTCGATCGCCATATCAGGTCGGTTGGCGGCGTTTATCAACAATCTGGCCGCATCGTCGAAGTAGACGCCACTGATCTCCACAACCCGCCGAAGTTTATCACGCGCGTCCTCGAAGTCGCCCTCCTGGACGTTAAGGTCGGCGGCTATCATGCCGGCGACCGGATCGCAGGGAGCCAGTTCATAGCCCTGGCGAATGCGTTGCTTGCCCTGGGCCTTTCCGAGCACATACCACTCCAATTCGCCCATGACGCTGCTGGTGGCTCCGAAGGTCGGACACAACAGACGTGTGTCGGCCATCTCGTCGACGATCCGCTGAGCGAAC
>JABGPF010000183.1 GCA_018645065.1 Phycisphaerales bacterium | reverse complement strand
GCACTTAAAAGCGCTAACGATGTGTTGTCATGTGAGACCTAGCACCTAGAACCTGTCGTTATGACTCTCAATGGCCTGGATGAAGTCGCCGCCGTATTGCAGGAGTTTCTGGTCGCCTACGCCGGTGATCTTTCGCATCTCGGACGGTGTGGTCGGCATGTGGTGAGCCATTTCGCGAAGCGTGCGATCTGAGAAAATGATGAACGGAGCTAAATTCCGCTCCTGGGCCAACGCCCTGCGCACTGCACGCAACTTCTCGAACAATGCGCGATCAAAGTCGGTTATCTTCTGCTTGACCTGCTTGGCCTTCCTGCTGGCGGCACGCTTTCGTTTGGGAGCAGCAGGCGCTTCTTGACGCCGAAGAACCTGAAACTCGCGCCGCCCGAACAACACCTCACGCCCCAAAGGCGTCAGATTCAATACGGGATATTCACCGTCAGTTCGAACCAGGCAGCCCTGGGCGGTCAGGTCGTCCAGAATCCCGCGCCAGTAATTTTTGTCGTGATCCGAACCGGCGCCGTAGGTTTTCAGTTCGTCGTGTTTCAAGTCGCGAATGCGCTGCGTGTTGGCGCCGATGACCACGTCAACAATATGCACCGCGCCAAACCGCTGACCGGTTCGCATCATCGCAGACATAACGATCTGGGCCTCACGCGTCGCGTCGATCTTGTCAACTTCGCCCGAGCAAACGTCGCAACCGGTGCACCCGTCCTCGTCGAGAGCTTGGCCGAAGTAGCCGAGTATCTGGCTGCGACGACATACATTGACCGTGGCGAAGTTCACCATGTCGTTCAACTTGCCCGTAGCCGATGCCCGCTGCGCGTCGTCCTCGATCTGATTAATGAAGAAGCGTATCTTCGGAATATCGCCCCGCGAATAATACAAAACACAGTGCGCCGGTTCGCCGTCTCGACCCGCCCTGCCGGTTTCCTGGTAGTACCCCTCCATGTTCTTCGGCAAGTCGGCGTGGATAACGAACCGCACGTTGGACTTGTCGATTCCCATACCGAACGCAACGGTCGCTACGATCACGGTAATGTCGTCGCGGTTGAACGCTTCCTGGTTAGCGTGGCGGATTTCATCTTCCAGCCCCGCATGATACGGGCGGGCGTTTACACCGTTGCGCACCAACTCCGCAGCCGTGGCCTCAACGGCCTTGCGAGTGGTGCGGTAAACGATACCGGCCTGGTCCTTGTGATCGGCCAGGAAGTTTAGAATCTGGTCGTCCACGTCGCCCTTGGGCGTAACCTGATATGACAGGTTCGGGCGGTTAAACGACGCGCGAGTCAGGTGCGGGTCGCGGAGGACAAGCCGGGCGATAATATCATCCTGGACGCGAGCGGTGGCTGTGGCGGTGAACGCGGCGACAGGCACGCCGGGAAATTCTGAAACGATCTGCGACAGCGATAGATAGTCCGGTCGGAAGTCGTGTCCCCACTCGCTTATGCAGTGTGCTTCGTCTACGGCGAACATGCTGATCGGAATGGTTTTCAGGACGCCGAGAAAGCCCGGCGAGGCGAACCGCTCGGGGGCTACGTAAAGCAGATCGAGCTTACCAGCCGACATTGCCCGCGAAACCCGCGTGCGGTCGGACGCGTCGAGCGAACTGTTGAGAAACTCAGCGGCCAGTCCGTTAACCTGGGCGGCGTCGACCTGGTCCTTCATCAGCGAAATCAGCGGGCTGATAACCACGCACGTGCCTTCCAGCAGATGTGCGGGCAACTGGTAACACAGCGACTTACCACCACCGGTGGGCATAACAGCGAAAACATCGCGCCGAGACATAATCGCCCGAACGATATCCTCCTGATTATCACGGAACCCGTGGAAACCGAACACATTGCTCAGCGCACTGGTAAAATCGTTTTCGCAGTTCTCTGTTTGTGGCAAGTCAGTCATAACACTCCAAAAATCGCACCCCTAACGCCATGCGAACAGGACTATTCTACCCACCAACCGCCCCGCCGCAAGAAGAAATGCAAAACAAACTCAACATCAGTGACCATTGGGGCTTTTGATGCGTGTCAGTTCGTCGTTGATAACTTCGATGGCGGTGCTGCGAGCTTCGAGCGAAGCATTCGGGTCAAATTCAAACCATCTGCCCGTGCATCTGCCCAGTGCTCTAAACGCTTCGGCGCGTACATCGGCGTCGGTGTCGCCCAATGCTTTTAGCAGCGAATCGACGGCGGCTGAATTGTGCAGAAGTTTCAGTCCCCTAGCGGCCCCGGCGCGTGCTTTGGGGTCTTTATCCTCCAGTAACATCGCGGTGAGCAAGCGATAATCGGTCTCCTTGAATCGGCCCAGTTCAGTCGCAGCCGTCCCTCGCAGTTCACCGCTTTTATGCTCAGAGACCAACTGTTTGAGCACCAGGCGCGACGGTTCGTCGCGTCTGTGTCCGATGGCCCTGATCGAGGCCTTTGCGACGCGCAGTTCAGGGTCACTGGCAAGTTTAACGAGAGTGTCAAGCGAGGCCTGATCGGTGCTGTCGACCAGCTGGCTTATCGCGTCGAGGCGGCGCTGCATGTCGGGCGATTCCGGGGCACCGCGATGGGGCCAATACAGCATGGCCAGCGCGAGTATCAGCGCGACAATCGTAGCCAGTCCGACTCGAATTAATGGTGTTGTCCTGATGGTGGTTCTCCGGTTTAAGGCGCCCACATTCCATTGGGCGTTGAGGAGGTGTAGGCGTCGTATTCGAATTGCAACTGCTCGCGTGTCATCGATTTTACACTACCTTCGGTGGTCGCGAAATTGGCCCTGCCGAAATGACGAGTCCTAAGGAACCCGTCGGGATCTTCATTGCTGGCGCCCAATTCGTCGACTCGATAGCCCGTCCTCAAAACTCTCGCAACGTCTTTAGTGTACTCTACGAACAGTAATTGCCCCGGCTTGGGGGCGTCAAAATTAATCGCATCGCTCATGGCGTAAGACGCTTTGTTGAAACCAACTTCGTAGTCCGGCGCCTTGGTCGTATAACGCGGGCCGGACTGAAGACGCATCACAAAAATGTCAGGGTCAGGGTTAGCCCCGCTAGTCGAAGTCGCGCCGGACAGGCCCGAGATGATCCGACTTCGCCAATTGGCCGACCCGTCGTCAAGACAAAGCCAGTGCACGCTCCCGCACCCGTGGTTGGCCTGAATGATCATCGATTCGAACTTCACAATGTGCCCGTAGGTAACACGCATAAACGCACATTCACCACCGACTTTTATCAACATCTGATTGGGACCGGCGTTTATTCCGTGTGCGTTGTCGGCTCGTCTGACCTGGTTATCCTCGGGCGACGTGCCGGTGTCCAGAATCACCTTAATGTTCGAGAATCGAACGCTGTTGCCCTGCTTCTGGACCAGATAAAGATCTTCAAGATCGGGTGGGAGTTCCTCATCTGCGAGCTCTGAATCTTCGTCTGCGGGGCAAGCCATCACACCGCCGAACCCAAGATCGATAAGAAATTTGCGATGCCCCGCGGGATAAGGCATCGTGGCGGCGCCGCAGACGCCATCGGCCATTTGTTTGAGATTCGCCTGGCAGTTCGTCGCGTAAGCGTGTTCTCGAACGTTTGCGAACGTGGGAAACAGCAGCATCGCCAGCAGCGCAATAATCGCAAGCACAACCAGCAACTCGATCAACGTGAACCCGCATATATGGCATTTGCTCATGTATTGCACCCGATACTAAAACGCTGCAACTACATTGGATATCTGATGATACCACGCCAAGGCGACAATGCAATAACAAACGCCGCCCCGAATCCAAAGACCCGAGGCGGCGTCAATATTATCCCTGAGGCACAACGGCGTCAGGTGATGCAACTATTTAATCGAAGGCATCACAAGTTCGCCGCGCGCCTGTTTTGCGGTTTCCAGATAGGCGCCGTAGAAGTTCGTGTTGCAGTCGATCCAGAGCGTGATGCGATAGAGCTCTTCGGGCGTCAATTTCAGATCGTGATGGCCCTTGGGATTCGTCAGGTGGGCCAGCAGCTTGGAGGCCTTGGCGCCAACCTTGCCCGGGATCGACCGAGATGTCCCGTTGCGGAAGATGGCGCCGTTACCGCCCGACTTGCCCCATCCGTATTTTTTCAGCGACTCAAACGCCTTGGACCAACCTTTGCGGCCGAACTCCGTGCCCGAAAGATTCGGAGCCCTCTTCTTGGCGTTCTTCTGGTGACAGGGAAGACATTTCTTGTCGATCACCGGTTGAACCAGACGCGGGAACGTCAGCGGATACGAGCCCGATACGTCCGGCTTGATCTTCGACGGGGCCCGCTTCAGCGCCGCTGCCACTGTCATCTTCCGCTTAGCGCCGGACATGCGCAGCTTCGGTTCGTGACATCCCTGACAGGCGAGTTTCTCGCTTGCGTGAACGTAGGTGTTTGACTTCATCGACTGGATGGCCTGGCCTTTATCGTCGAGCGCCTGGAAGTAAATCGGAACGCCGACCGGAGCCAGGAAGTATGCGCTGCCGTCGGCCTCTACGGGCACGGTGCCCAGAACACCGCGAGCCAGCGACTGAGCGGCAAGACCAATATCAGGCTGACCTACGTTGTGGGTGGCTTTGGGGAACAGTTGCACGATACGCATCGAGGTAACCTTCGACCCTTCAGGCCACTTGAAGTCGCTATCATACATATTCATCAGCGAGATAGTCGCAGGCGATGCGGGCATGAGCGCCTTGTCTTCGCTGGCCTGGGTTGTCATTGACGGGATGATCCGCGGCTTGGTTCGCGGGCGTAGCGGGATCGGGTCGAGGCATGGTACGCTCGGGTCGCGGTAGAGAATTTCCCTGTTACCGAAACTATCCATCAGGCACAGCGCGTACTGTCTCTGGCCCGGATCGTAGACGCACAGGTAGTAATCTTCGCTGAGTGGCCAGGGCTGCCCGTAAACTTCACCGCCGCCGTTGCGGCCGCGTCCCAGCGCGACACCTGGTATCTTCTCAGATTCGGTGAGCTGTAGTTCGGGCGTGATTCGCTTGAGTTGGCTCATCGCGTTGTCGTCGGGCAACTGGTGATCGATCAGGATCATCGAACCGTAGTTCTGCCCGTGGTGCGGCGTGGAGACGCCAACGTAACGGTGCGATCCTGGAATGGCGCGGTTCGAGAGTTCCATCCACGGACGCATCTCGCGTTTCACCGGGTAGTTGCCATGGTAGCTTCGCGGGTCGCGTCCGTCGGGGTAGGTCACCCAAATGTGGTGCGCCACGTCGCTGTCGCGGTCCACATAGTCCCATCGCGAGTAGATGATCATCCCGTTGTTGTCCACACTGGGATGCCACTCGTTAGTCTCGTGATAGCTGATGGCGATAATGTCGCTTCCGTCGGGCTTCATGGTGTGCAGGGTGTAGGTCGGCACGGGACGTCCGTGGCATCGTCCAAAACCACCGCGGCGTTCGGAGATAAACACAATCCGCCCGCTGGGCAGGAAGCACGGATCGAAATCGTTTTCCTTACCGTCAGTGAGTTGCGTCAGGTTGACCGGCTTGCCGGGTTCGACGTTGGCTTTGAATATGTGATAGGTGCTCTGTTCGGACCATTTGTATTTCGTGTTCAAAGCTTCGGTCCAGGCAAACAGAATAGTCTTGGCGTCGTAGCTCAGTTCCAGCGACATAAGCGAACCTTCAGCCAGTGTTTTACCCTTCAAACGCCCGTTCTGGATCTTGGCGTCTTTAAGCACGTCTCGGACGGTGGGCTTGTCGCCGAACGCGTTTTCCAGCACATAAACACTCCCGCCCTTTTTAGCGTGGAAGCCGAAATACTGATCGCACATGTGCCCGTGAGTTTTGTGGTGCGTTGCGAATACGAGTTTGTCGAAATTGACCAGCGGGTTGGAGAACGCGATTTTGCGGCGGACCTTGCGGATGTCATCGAAGAGTTTTCTGCGTGCGGTTTCATCGGTGACGGGTACTTGTGCGGCCTGGGTTTTAAACGCCGCCAACTCGACAGCGAGTTTCGCCAGGTCCGGAGCGTTCTTCATTTGCTTGATATCGTCGAGCAGAGCCTTTGTGCGTCGCAGGACTACATCAACCGGATCGCGGTCTTCTGTGAACAGGAGAGCAGGCTTGCGGAACACTTCAGCGGCAAGGCGGTCGTAATGGGCGCCGCCGGCTTTGCGTGCGATGAGTCGTCCTGCGGTCAGTGCGAATTCATCGTCCAGCGAACCGCCTGTAGCTCGTTTCGCCGATCTTGAGCGGGAGGCGGCTTTGCGGGCCTTGGCGAGATTAGGTAGTTTTTTGCTCGCTTCGATTTTGCCCGCGACGAGTACGGCGCCCCACTTACCGGCCGACTCGATCGCAAACTTCTGCCCGTTGGTGAAATCGCACTGGTAAACCGTCCAGGCCATGGTTCCTTTGGCGTCGCCGCCGGTCATCTTTCCAGCCGGTGTCCAGTTGCCCTTGGCGCCCTTATCGACGGGTTTTAGCCCGTCGGTCAGGCAGAGATACATTCGCCCGCCGATTTTCACCGTACCGGAGTAGGCCGTCGACGCCTTGTGATGATGCGAAATGTACGCCAGGCCCTGAATGCATTTGGGGACCTTGGTGAACTGATAATCGCGGTTGGCGTTAACCAAAGCATTTTCGCCCATCTTACCGCTGGCCAGATCACCGCTGCTGCCCAGAGTTACCTCAGCGTGCGAACAGGCGACCTCGCTCTTGGCGACAGCCTGAGAGACCAGGCCAAGCAGCATCGCGGGGATAACTATCAGTTTCAACCAGTTCATTCCGAAACGAGTCATGTACACTCTCCATCAATGTTAGAGTTTAATCGCAGCGTATTATTCTACTTCTATCATAACGCATATCCATACCTATTCCTTGCCAACTACCTGAATATAGGCTCGGCGCATATGCGAAATATGAAGCCTTGCGACGCGTTATATTATTCGTATGATGCACACTCTGTAGCGAGTGTAGAAAACGTCACACGATGTATAAACCATCGCCGTCTTTCCGGGCGGCACTGAACAAGGAAACACGCCATGAAACGCATCGCACTATCGCTTCTAATAGCTGCCGCCCTGATCGCATCGGCCGGTAACCTCTCGATCGCCGCCCCCAAGAAGAAGAAACCCGCCCCTCCCAAAAAGGTAACGCCGCCGGTAACCGATCCGGAGAAGGTCGACAAGTACACAGGCGAGTATACCGGCTCGTTCGTTGTGGACGGTAAAAAAGGCGACGGACTGGCCCAGATAATCGCTGAAAAAGACGGCCAGTACCGCGCCGTACTGATGCGAGGCCTGTGGAAAACCGCAAAGGACATCAAGCAAGTTCGCATCGAACTGACCGGAAAAGCCGACAAAGACGGAAACATACAACTGGAAGGCGGCGGCTGGACAGGCACGCTCGTCGGGCGAAAAACCCTCGTAGCCAAGTGCGACAAGGGTTCGTTCGACGGTAAGTGGACCGTTCGCAAGAGCCCGACGCTTTGCGCCAAACCGCCCAAGGGCGCTATCGTCCTGCTGCCCTTCGAACCGGGCAAGAAGCCTTCGATGGACGAATGGACCAACAAGGGTTGGCCCGCACTGAGCAATGGCGCAATGCGAGTCGGACGCGGATCAAACTTCACCGTTCGTAAATTCGGTTCGATGAAACTGCACATCGAATGGCGTTGCCCATACGAACCGCACAGACGCGGCCAGGGACGCGGAAACAGCGGCGTATACACACAGAAACGCTACGAAGTACAGGTGCTGGAATCCTTCGGACTGGCAAGCAAATCGAACGACGCCGGATCGATCTACAGAGTCGCGAACACGAAAATCAACGCCTCGCTGCCCCCGCTGCAATGGCAGACATACGACATCGAATTCCAGTCAGCCGTAGTCGGAGCAGACGGAAAAGTCAAAACACCACCGATGCTGACAGTCAGCCACAACGGTATCGAAATCCACAAAAACCAGGTCCTGCCCAGCAAAACAACCGCAGCAGCAGCCAGCGGAATCACCCCGAAAGACTCACTCATGCTGCAGGATCACGGTAACAAAGTCGAATACAGAAACATCTGGATCGTAGAAAAATAATCCACACAGCACGAACCAATCGCTGCAAGCGAGCATAACTCGCTTTGCAAACAAGGCCTTACACGCCGCATCCATATCAGGAAGCTGCGTGTAAGGCCGTTTTTTTACGTTCCTGACAGATTGACCAGTAGGGAAACGATACAGACGCCAGATACCAAGCCGAAGTGAACAGCACACCCCAAAAACCCGCTGCATCATACAGCAGGTGCTTCCCTAAAAAACCCCGGCGGGCACAACCCGTACTAAGGTCGCCAGGCCGGAATATTCGTCAACGGGCTGATTTCCAACGGTGCATCGTTGCCCACCGAACCGTCGGACAAGAGGTAATTAACCCGCCCGAAGTGACGAGCACTCTGGACCAGGAACTCCTGGGCTTCCTGTCGCCTGTCGAGGTCCACTATCGTCGAGGTGTAATCCGTAAGCACAATTGCTCCCGCGCCAGTACCGTATTTGTACGCTTCGGTGCTCATACCGTAATTCGTCATGCGTTCGCCCCAGTCATGCAGGCGGAACGACTTTCCACGAGCGTCCTGCATCCGACCGTTCCCCTCGAGAGAAAGCTCGTCGAGGTAGCGGATATTGTTCATATTACCGCACGTGTTGACCCTGCTGGGCCAGCCCGGTCCCCCATTATTAGTCCATGCCGGAACGCTGCCTGCGGTATCCTTGATCATATCTTTGAAAATGTATATTTCCCCGCTATCGTAAACGCGTGCGACTCCGTCGGTATCGACCCAACCGTTGAAGCTCATCTGCGCGTATTGCCCACCGGTTCCTTCATCATCCTGCATCATATAATCGGTGTATTCGCCCTTGGAGTTTCGCCCGCGTCTGGACTTATAGCATTCCCCATTTCCAATAGTATCCAAAGGATATCGCCCATGCGGACTTTCATATTCGAGACTCGCCAAGGACCCCATCACCGAGGATTGCACCACTTCGGCTTCGGGGCATTTGAACAGTTCGATATCCTCCACAACGTTGTGGGGAATACTAGGCCAGATCATCGCGCTGGGATACAACCCCGCCGCACCAGGAGCCTTAAGCGCTATCGGACCAGTGGACATCGCCAACGTGTCGCTCGCGGTGAAAAATCCTTCGCCGAGTCGTTTCAGGTTGTTGGCGCATTGGGTGCTTCGGTAAGTGCCCATTGCAGACTGAACCGCGGGAACCGAAATCATCACCAACAACGCGATTATCGCGATCACCACCATCAGTTCAATCAATGTAAATGCTTTGCGTTCCATAATTCACCTGCTAGACCAATCTATCATTTGCCTCGACGTTCAGGGTGCCAGTCTTTACCCATGAAATCCTGGGGTTTGCTTACCAGACGCACGTTGGCTCTGGAATACGCATCCTGCACTCGTCGGCTCATTTTCCATCGCTGTATCAGGTCCCGCCAGCCGCGATCATCTTTGGGGTTCCGGTCTCTGGAAATCCTGACACCCAGTTTACTAAGCAAACACTTCATCGCCACTCGTTTCAGATCCATAGTGGCGCCCTTTTCAGCCTGCTCCATAAGAGCGACTATCGCCATGGGATCGTCACATCTTTCCAGTCCGCGACATGCGGCTTGCTGGACTTTTTCCTCGGGCTCGTTTTTAACTATTTTCACCAGTTCGTCGCTGGCTTGCTTATCGCGGTACAGGCCCAGGATATCGACCGCAACTTCCCGCACGGCGGGGTCTGGGTCTTTGACGCACTCTTGAACGGTTTGTCTGTGCAAAGGTGTGAGAAAATGGGACATACCGGCCAGTGCCTTGCGACGTACTTTGGGGGATGGATCGCTCTTGGCGACCTTTGCAAGGGCATCGCCAGCGCTCGACCCGCCGTCAACTACAATATCACCGATAGATGCAAGGCGCTGGGCTTCGTCACCGGTTGACATGCTGGGCGAACCAGAGGAAAACCAATTAATGATAACCACCAGCAGCAACACTGCCGCCACTGCTCCACCCACTATAAGTTTTTTAGATATATCCAATATGTTCTCCATCGACCGGCGTGTAAATCCACCCTTTGATTGTAGTATAAAATGGCAGGTCGGATCAAGCAGAAATACTACGATACGCAAAATCGATAGCTTAGTAGCGTATCTGCGCCGATGCGGGTTTCGATCGGATCGCCCAGGGATATGCGGTCGGTCAGTTTGGCGATATCAAATGCAGGCAGCGACGGATCGCCGGCGATCTGCGGTGAAATGAACACCATTAGTTCGTCGGCCAGGCCGGAATCGATAAAACTGCCCAGCACCTTCGCCCCGCCTTCGACCAGAAGATACGTATATTGCCTGCGTCCCAACTCGTCCAGAAGCGCCTCGATATCAACTCGCCCATCGCGGGCGGGAAGCGCCATAAGTTCTGCTCCCTGGGCGGCTAACGCACCGCCGCCCTCGATAGCTGCGACTATAACCGGCGCCTCGGCGGCGCTGGCGACGAGTTTGCAATCAGCGGGCAGGCGTGCATGGGAGTCAAGCACGATACGCGAAAGCGGTTTGCGGCGCGGCGCCCCGCTTCGGTCGGTCAGCATCGGATTATCAGCCAGAACCGTGGAAATACCGACCAGGATACCGTCGCACCAGGAGCGTATCTCGTGGAGGCGTGTAAGCGATTCGGGGCAACTTATCCACCGCCCGCGCTCCGGCGGCAGGGCCAGGTATCCGTCAGAAGTTTGCGCCCATTTGCATATAACCCACGGACGTCCGGTAGTTCGTAGCTTGCAGTACGCCCTGAGCATCTCGCGGGCCTGGGCCTCACAAACGCCAACATCAACCTGAACACCAGCGTCACGAAGCGTGCGTATCCCGGCGCCTGACACCTGCTGGTCAGGATCGACCATCGCAACAACCACACGGCCGATCCCGGCGTCGATAATCCCACGGCTGCAAGGCGGGGTCTTACCCTGGTGGTCGCACGGTTCGAGCGTCACGTACATCGTGGCGCCAGTTATATCAACGCCCGCTCGCCTGGCTGCGGAAATAGCATTTGGCTCAGCGTGCGGACCGCCGAACCGCTCGTGACGCCCGCGAGCCAGCTCAGCATCTCCACGCGCAATAACCGCACCCACCATAGGGTTCGGCTCAACCGCGCCCCTGCCGAGCAAAGCCTCAGCCAGGGCAATCTGCATAAAATGTAAGTCCCAATCGGTCATACACGCATTATAATGATATCAGTGCAAATCGCGAGCATCGACGGTAGGATAACGGCTTGGCAACTGGGAACTGGGAACTGGCAACTGGCGAACGGCGAACGGCAACAGCAACGGCAACGACAACGACAACGACAACGACAACGACAACGACAACGGCCAA
>JABGPF010000182.1 GCA_018645065.1 Phycisphaerales bacterium | reverse complement strand
GGGGCTTCGAAGAACACTGAACCATCTTCGTGCACCTTCGCCTCGCCGATAACCGTTTTGGTGTCCCATGTTCCGTTGCGAATCGCGATCGGTGTGCTGACCAACGCCCCACCGCCCGGTCCGCCGTTACCGTTAGACCCAACGCCAGCAGCGCGGAAGCCAATCGACACAACACGCAGCTTCTTAACCACGCCGCGTTCGATCCCCTTCAAGCCCGGGCCGATATGCACGTCCTGCACGTAGTACGTGCCGGTTTTCTTCTTGTAATCGACAACGCTGGGGCGAACCGGAGGGGTCTTGCGAGCCTTCAGGAACACCGGCTGGTTGCAGGAGATTTTCGGGTCGTCGATCAGCAGTTCGCGGGCGGCGTCCTGACGTACGTAGTAGAGTCCGTAACCGTCTTTCGAGCGGCGCCGAGTCTGATGGGCGCTGTAAGCCGAAACGTATTCGGTCTCGCTGATGGGGTATGGGTACATGAAGTGGCCGTTAAAGCCCGTGTAACCGTCGACTTTCCGATAGCGACGGTCCTTCTTGTCCTCCACAAGCGGAGCGACGAGCGTTACGCCCTGGGTCTCCTGGCGTCCCTTTTTGATGTCGATGAGAATCAGTGCTCCGGCCTGGATGCTGTGGTGGCCTGTAGCGATCGCCAGCAGCTTGTCCGAACCGGGGATACCGCGTGCGTGGCCGATGGTCGTTGGGAACCACGAGTTATTACCGTAGTATTCGGTTTGTGCGGTTCCGTCGATGTTCATCTGGTAGAGCGGTTGGGGATAAAGCTGCCCGCGGTCGTTGTAGTCCCAGCGGGTGTAAATCACGCGTCCGTCGGCGAGCACCTGCGGGTAGTTGGTGTGCACCTGGTCGAATCCGACGCGGCGCATCAGCTTTCCGTCTTTATCGACAATGTAAAAGTTCGACACTTCGGTCCACCAGCAGTCAACGGTCTGCACGCAACGCGTCGAGTTGAACAGGATGTTTCCGTTGGGCAGGTAAACGCCTTCGTAGTCGGCGTGGCCGAGTCCGGAAGTAAGCTGGCGAACCTTCTTTGTCGCCACTTCCATCTCGTAGAGGTGGTAATCATCTTCGCGGTCAGACTTCTTCCAGGCAAAGAGGATTCGTTTCCCGTCGAAGGAGACATCCGGGTCGCGGATCACGCCTTTGGGATCATCAATCAGCGTGGTGACCTCGGTTTTTGTACCGTTAATTTCCAGGATGCACAGCGCCGAACCGGGAATGAAGTGGCGTTCGGCCTGGGCGTCTGAGAGTCCTTCGGTGTAGGCGTAGTGAGAGGCGCCCATGTTGTAGTGCTTGGTGAAGACAATTCGCTTGGTGGCGGCGTTCAGGCTTTTCAGGCGAGCGGCGCGGCGGTTTTGGCATGCACTTACGTACAGGGCCTTCCACTTGGGATCGTTACCGGGCGTCTTGGCTGCGACCAACGCATCGGCCTGGGCTTTCAGCTTGGCGTCAGCGGTTTCCGCCAGTACTTTCGCTACCATATTGGCTTCAACACCGCAACCGCTGGTCGAGGTGAAGCACTTGGCGGTGTCCTTCCCGTGATCCTGGATCATCCAGTCCAGCACAATTCGATCGGCTTGCTTTTCCGGGCGCGGCGGCGGACTTTTTCTCTTGGCTGCAACGCCAATATTCACGCCACACACCATCGCCAATAGAAGCGACACCATTACTACAGTCTTCAGTTTGTTTCTCACTGTTAGTCTCCGTTAGCTCAATGCTTCGAGTAGATTGTCCACAGCCACCGACACCGCACGATCTATGCTCTCGGAAGTGAAACCTCCGATGTGCGGTGAGCTTATTACTTTTTCGTTGTTGGCCAGCGACCAGCCAGTCGGCGGTTCGGGATCGAAAGCGTCAACCACCACACCGCCAATTTTACCACTTTCCAACCCCGCGAGTATAGCCTTATCGTCAAGCAAACTCGCGCGGGCGGTGTTAATGATATAAACGCCATCCTGCATTCGCTGAATCACAGGCGCGTCGATCAACGCCTTGCCATCGCTTTGTGCAGGGCAATGAAGGCTGATAATGTCCGAAGCGGTTATGACATCCTCGATCGAACCGAACGAGAATTTGTCGGACGGTTGAAAGCTCGTATCGGCGAACGGATCGCTGGCGATAACTTTCATATCGAACGCCAGGGCGAACTGGGCGACCTGCCGCCCTATCATCCCGCACCCGACCAGCCCAAGCGTTCGTCCGACAAGTTCGATACCCTTGCGACGCTCCCAGCGTTGGTCTTTCATGGCTGCATCGCTGAACGGGATCGACCGGACAGCCGCCAGAATGTGCCCGAACGTGAGCTCAGCCACGCCGCGTGCGTTTGCGCCTGCCGCTCGCAGGACCTGGACACCGTTCCGCTGGGCGGCTTCTACGTCAACGCTGTCGACACCGGTCCCGTTGCGGCTTATCGCTTTGAGATCGCCCGCTGAATCGAGCACTTTGGCTGATATCTGCTCGACGCCCGCGAGATAACCGACGCATCCGGGCAGTTTTTCGATAAGTTCATCTTCGCTCGGGAAGGCTCCCGGCGTGGTGAACACCAGTTCGTAACCGGCGGCTTCGAGTTTCGCCAGCGACGGATGCCCGCCGCGCGTGAGTGATCTTGGCGTTATCAATACTTTCATTATTATGCGGTCTCCGGATCGGCGCCCCACTTGGGGTTTTCTATCGTAACGGGTTGGCCGTCGCGTTCGACGAGCAGATTGCGGTAGCCCTTCTCTTCGATGGTCCCGTAATCGTGTCCGGCGTCGCCTCGGAAAGCGAAGAACGTGACCAGCGGTTCGGTCGCCGAGGTGTTAATGCTGCGATGCGCATAACGGGCGGGCACGTAAACCGCAGTGCCCGCACTCATCTCGACCGACTTCCAATCGCCCTCGGGATTCTCCATCATCATCTGCCCCTCGCCGCTCAGGCAGTAGTAAACCTCCGCGGTTTCGAGGATCGAGTGGAAGTGCCCTTTGGTCATGAAGTATTCCGCGCCGACCTTGCCCGGATAGGTAATGCTCGTACCAAACGCGATCTCGCCGGCGTCGGACGGCACGCCGAGGTCGTAGAACTCGTAGACCAGCGGGTCGCCGCCAGCGACCATGGCGTCAAATGCGGCTTGGTCTGCGTACATTCCCGCCATCTCTGAGAGATTTCGGCGGATCGGTTCGACGTCACCGGACAAACCGGTGACCAGATCGAACGGAGTGGTAAGTAGCCTCATCTGTTCGCTATTCACAATTATTATCCCTTCCCGCCAGCTGCCAGCAGAGCGTCGGTCAGGCCAAGTCGCTCGATGGTTTCCGGCGTCACAACACCGTTTGAATCCCAGCCGCGAGCTTCGTAATACTCGTCCAGCATGAGGTCATATTGTTCTTGCGTCAGCGACTTGCCTTCGCACGGGCCTGAGGGAATCGCTTCCTTGAATATTCGCTCGGGCAGCATATCGTCAACGCGGACAATGCCCTCGCGATTCAGGATCATGCGTTCGAGGCTGTAGATTCGCTCGCCGATTTCCAGCAGCTTCGGCGTGAAGGCGTATCCGGTAACCGCCTCCATCGTATCGCCGGACGGGCTGGCGGAGAACGCCATCGACCCGCGAACGACGGTGCACAAGCCGAGTGAATCGACGTAGGCTCGGTTGTCCTGGATGCTCATGATCATGGGGCCCTTGCCCTCGAGTGCGAAGCGATCGTAGTCGTCGGTAAGCAGTTCGGCTCGGATGCTCCACCCGCCGACATTGTGGCATGCTCCGCGGCTTGACGTGCCCTTTGTCAGTGCGTTTCCGTAGAACCCACGCGGGTCGTATGCGGCGAACGGCAGGCCTTTTACGTGCATGCAGTAAAAGCTCCACTCGGGTTTGCGGCGGGCGACTTCGGCCATTCCCTCAGCCAGCAGATCGCCAATCCCTTTTCTCTCGCCGACCAAGCGAATGATCTCAACCAGGGCCTCGCCGCTGCCAAATGTGGCTTCGATGCCTTCTGTATCGTCGCTGGTGATGAGCCCGCGTTCGTAGAGTTCCATCGTCAGGGAAACTGCGTTCCCCACGGAAATTGTGTCCAGGCCGATTTCGTCGGCGAGTTGATTCGCAGCTACGATCGCGCCAAAATCCGACACGCCGCAGCACGGCCCGAAGAGTCCCACTGTCTCAAACTCGGTGCGGGCTCTGGCTCCGGCGTACGGTCCGTCTTTAACTTCGCACACCTTTCCGCACGCCACCGGACAGCGGTAGCATGCGTAGTTCTTCACGTAATAGTCGGCCTTCATGGCTTCTGCTTCCACGGGCTCGCACTCTTCGAAGTGCGATGTCTGGAAGTTCCGTGTTGGCATGCATCCCAGGTCGTTGAGTTTTTTGATGTACTGCGGGGTGCCCAGACGAGTGTGGTCGGCCCGTGTGGTGCGGAGTTCGGCGATTGCGGCTTTGCGGATTTCATCGATTCGCGATTGGTCGGCGACGGGCGTTTTGCCCGTTCCGCGGACGACGATGCCTTTGAGCTTCTTTGAGCCCATTACCGCACCCGGTCCTCCGCGCCCGAACGCGCGATAGTCAACACCGATATACGACAGTCGCACCAACTTCTCAGCCGCTGGGCCTATTGTCATGGTCCCGGCGTCTTTGTCGTCGATTTTCGTCAGCAGATCGGCTTGTGCGTCGGTGGTGCTCATTCCGACCATATCGGACGCGTCGCGGAATTCGACCTGCCCTTCCTTGATCTCAAGGTAGGTCCAGGCATCTGCAACGCCTTCGATGATCAGGGCGTCGTATCCGCACTGCTTGAGCTGCGGACCGAACACTCCACCGCAGTTTGAGCAGAGGTAATGACCGGTCTCGGGGCTCTTGGTCGCCAGTTGGAATTTCGTGGTCGAAGGCAGCGCAACGCCCGTCATCGGTCCGGTAACGAAGAACAGTTTATTGCCCTCGTCAAACGGTTTAACCTCGGCGGGAATTTCCTGGTAATACATCCGGGCCGCTATTCCCCGCCCGCCAAGCAGCAGTTGGACTTCAGTGTCATTCAGCTCTTCAACGCTGGTCTGCTTTGTGGTGAGGTTAACCCTCAGTATCTTGCCAAGGTATCCGCCGGTAAACGCCTGCATCGTCATTTCATTTCTCCAGTCATCGAAAACTTCCTCCAGGCCGGTAACACGCCGGCCGAAGAAGCTTAGTTCTCCATCCAGAAGCCGAGCATGTGCTCGTAAACTCGGACGAATTCTTTCTGTGCGGCCTGGTAGGCCTGGGTTGTTTCGGTTTGCGGTTGAACGGCTTGGTCGGCTTTGCTGCGGGTAATCGCCGCTGCCGCCGGGTCGTCGATAATTCCCACGCCCGCGGCCGCCAGGATCGCAGCGCCCTTCAAACCCGCTTCGGGCTCTTCGTCAAGCTCCAGCGGGACCTGCATCACGTCGGCTTTGATCTGGTTCCAGAGCTTGTTGCGCGTTCCGCCGCCAACGCTGCGGACCTTCGTAACGTCCATGCCCAGAGCACGGAACTGAGCGACGTCCTTGCCCATAACCAACGCTACCGACTCCATCACCGCACGGACAAAATGACCGGCGGTGTGGTTCAGCGAGATACCAAAATAACCGCCAAGCGAAGTAGTGTTCTCCGCGCGACGCTCGCCGAGCATATACGGGTAAAACGTAAGCCCTTCGCTCCCGGGCGGAACCTTCTGGGCCATCTCGATAAGCTCATCGTACGACACATCACGCCCGCACATTGAAGTCGCCAGGTCCTTGCACCACTTCATGCTCAAACCGCCGCAAGCGAGAATCGTAAACGGAATCCAACCGGGCACAACGTGCCTGAGATTCTGGATCGACGGGTCGATGAGCGGTTTTTCAGTATGCGCCGCCAGCAGCATACTCGTACCGGTAACGTCGGCGGTAACGCCTGAGCCTACTATTCCAAAGCCCAGCATGGAGACCGGGAAGTCTCCCCCGCCAGCCACTACCGGCGTGCCTTCGAGCAAACCGGTAAGCGACGCGGCTTGAGCGGTAACTTTTCCGATGACCTGGTGCGACGGGTGGATCGGTGCGAACTTTCCGATATCGACGCCTACAACATCCGCAAGTTCGGGCGAATACGCATCAGTAGCTACGTCCCACAGGAACGAACCGGACGCCTCACTCGGATCGCCAGCCGCCACGCCTGTCAGACGATAGTTTATGAAATCCTTCGGCACGAGGAACCATCGCGAAGCGTTATACACCTCGGGCTGATTGTCCAGATGCCAGCGAACCTTCAGGCCCGTCCACGCCGGG
The DNA here is from genome assembly GCA_018645065.1 of Phycisphaerales bacterium. GTDB lineage: Bacteria > Planctomycetota > Phycisphaerae > SM23-33 > SM23-33 > BS750m-G57. The sequence continues at coordinate 5,079 of JABGPF010000182.1, read as the reverse complement.
TTCAGCGGGTTGCCCGTAATCTCAGCCAGCTTCGATTCATCATGAGCCTTACCAATGTTAACCGCCTGCTTGCCGCATCGATTATCGCACCAGAGCTGCACCCATTCGGTAGTAACCTTGCCCGCATCGTCGAGCCCGACAGGCCCGTGCATCTGCCCGCAAGTAGCGATCGCAGCGATAGAAGACGCCTCAACACCCGTCTCGTCGAACACCTGCCCAATGGCGGTGCATATCTCAGCCCACCAATCGTCAGGGCGTTCTTGTGCCCAACCGGCCTGAGGACTATCGACATCATGCTTAACCTGCGCAATGCCAAGTATCTCACCATCAGCAGTAAGAATAGCAGCCCGAACACTCTGCGTACCGACATCCAAAGCCATCACATTATCACTCATAAAACTCCAATGCGGCTTGGCAACTGGGAACAGACACTGGCAACTGGGAACTGGCAACTGGCAACTGGCAACGGCAACGGCGAAAACAAACCTAACGCCGCATAACGAACATTAGCTCGTCGCCACCACCATCACCTATTACCATGCGCCAATACCATGTGCCATTCGCCGTTGCCGTTCGCCGTTGCTTTTGCCGTTCGCCAGTTGCCAGTTCCCAGTTGCCAGTTGCCAGCCGTTAATACCTCATAAGAACTTTGATCACCTCACCGCGTTTTACTGCGTCCAAGGCGTCGTTGATCTGTTCGAGGGGGAACTCGTGGGTGATGAATTCGGCGGCGGTCAACTTACCTTCGCGGATCCAATCGCACAGCGGCGCCTGGGCGGCGTGCTCGCGGTGGCGCGTGGGCCACTGATGGACAAACAAGTTAAAGTTAAACGGACCATCAGCCTTGTTTATAGTAATCGACTCATCAGCGATCACACCGTACACACCAATCGTTCCGCCCAGCTTAATAAGCGGGAGAGCAGCGTTTATGATCGCTGGCGAACCCACCGCATCGATCACGGCGTCGAACGGTTTACCGCGATCAGCCACCATCGCCTTAAGGTCCGCATCGGTGTCGAACACAGCGTCGGCGCCCATTTCCAGGGCCTTGGCCCGCTTGTTCTCAAGCGGATCGACAACCGCGACGTGCCCCAGGCCCAGCAGCTTGGCGAACTTCGCGAAACTCAGGCCAACCGGTCCGGCGCCAAAGATAAGAATATCGTCGCCTTCGCCCAGTTGGAAGTCGCCGAACCCACCGTAAACTTCGCGCCACGTGCAGAGCATCGCAGCCGCTTCGACGGGAATGTCGGCATCGACGGTGCGCTGGATCTCGTAGCACTCGAACCATCCGTGCTCTTCATCGGCAACGCCGTCTGCGACCATCGCGTCATGATCGTTGCAGAGCGTGTATTCGCAGAACCCGCCCCACCCGGTGTTGTAGTCGGGGTTATCAAACGCGAAGACCAGTCCGCCGATCGCACGATCGCCGACCTTGAAGTTGCGAACCTTTTCGCCGACGGCTTCTACGATACCGGCCGCTTCATGCCCAAGCACCAGCGGATAATCTTCCACGCCGGGGAAATGGCCTGCCACTAATTTTCCGTCCGTCGCGTTGCAAACGCACGCAGCTTCAGTTCGCACCAGCGCCTGGTAAGGTCCAACTTCGGGCACGCCAACTTCGGCGATTTCAACTTTGCCCGGTTCTGAGACTATTACAGTTCTCATTGCATATCTCCTGAATCATTTATCGTTTGTGTCTTAAGTTTACTGCCCGAATACCGGTGAGTTGCCCCACCCGAACAGTTCGGCTCCGGTGAAACCGCTGAGCCCGACAATCGCCCCGCCGATGATTCCACCAAGAATCACGAACAGCAGACGCGGTGTCGATTCGACAATGTTCGGCAGCCTATCTTTGGGCTTGGATTCGATCAACGACAAGACCCACAGGCCCATGCCGATCGCCCAGCCCATATCGACCCACGGGCCCGTCTGCGCGATCAGGCCAAACTGCATTCCCTTGCCGTCAGCAGCGGTCAACCCTTCAGGATTGATTCCGAACCCGGGCAACTTGTGGTTCATCACCCAGAACGTACCGACGATAATCGCCGCGCACATCATTCCACCGATAGGCCCGAAGGTCTCGACCATCTTGCCCCAGCAGATGCATACCGCAAACGTAACGAAAAATGCGCCCGCGATCGTGGTAATTATGTGGGCGTTGTACATGCCCATTATGTCGTTATATGTGCTTAGCCACTCAACCATTGGAATCCTCCTTGTCAGAATCGTCAGCCTGAGTCTGGAACGCCGGGACTGACTTCTTCACCGCAACAGCAGCCACACCGGCCAACGCCCCACCGATCAGGCACAGCACCAGCGCCGGGATGCATTTGACGAATAACTGGTTAGGATAAAAGCGAACAATCGCCCAGGCCACACCGGCCGAACCAACCGCCCAGCCCTGATCGATCCACATGCGCCCGTCACTGTTAGTAATCACGCCAAGCCAGTGGTTCATGAACCATGCGATCGAAATCAAGATCGTCGCAGCCAGCCACCCGCCCATAATCCCGTAAGATTTCCACATCTCCGGCCAGATACCGAAGACCAGGGCGCCGCATATCGCAGACCCTATTACCGTTGATACGTGCTTCATTAGAGTGTCCTTTCGTGAAGGGAATTTACTTCAGTTCGAGCGTCGTTATCGTGTGAGGTGCGTCGTGACCGGTGTTTACCTTGTCAGGCCCGGTGACCTTGTCGAAGCAAGTGACCACAAGCTTACCGTTCCAGATGATCGGTTCGCCCGGTTGGTCGAGCAGTCCACCGGCGCCGTTGGTGTCGCCGTTCTGGGCGATCACGGTGATCTTACCGCACGGGGCGACTTTGGCTACGGCGTTGTTCGAGAAGTCCGCGACGTAGATGTTGTCGTCCTTGTCGATGCAGATCCCGTCGGTGGTTCGCATCTTGGCTTTTGTGGCCTTGGCCAGGAACGTCGGGTCATCCAGGGCGAGTTCGTAGTCGTGATCGGTCTTGGCGAAAATCGTGTTGCCGGTGACCTTGCCAGCAGCGTCGAACGTGATCTTGTGCAGGGCTCCGTCGCCGAAATTGCCAACGAACAAGCTACCCTTCGAGTCGAATACGAGCCCGTCGGCTCCGTATTGGCAGTTCTTGTTCAGCGTGGGGAACGTGGCGATAATCTGCTTGTCGGCAAGCGTATTGGTGATCGTCAGGTCCTTCCCGTCAGCCGGGAAAACGTACACCGCGCTAGTCAGCAGACCATCGGCCCGCTTGACCTTAGGCAGCATCGAAACCGTTACATACAGCTTACCATCGCGATATCGCACGCCGTTGGGGTGCGATATCCCGCCGACGACAGTATCGGCCTGGACGATCTTGTCGCCTTCGACTTTGAGACGCAGGATACGGCCTTGGTTACGCTCGCCGTTGTCGCCGTTTCCGTCAGGCCAGTTCTGGTTGTCCGAAACGTAGATCGCCCCGTCCGGTCCGATCGCGATACCCATGGGGCATGCTCGCCCTGTCTCAGCCAGCACCGGAGAATCGAACCATTTGGAGACCTTGCCCGCTTTGTTGATCTTGATGAAACAGCCCGGTTGGGCGCCCTTTGTCGCTCCGTCGCCATAGCTGCCGTAGTTCGGGCAGGCGACGATTAAGTTACCATCCTTATCGATATCCATCCCGTCGGGTGTCAGGCAGTACTCCGGTAGTTCAGCCAGAAGTGTGGGGGTCTGCAATTCCGCAGGTCCGCATCCCGGAACAACCATAACCGTCGCGGCGGCGAGTGCAAGAATCGCGACACATACTTTTCGATCAAACATGGCGTCTCCTTTGACTTTACGAGCGATGAGACCGGCCAACACAACCGAACCCACTTCACCCGACAACCAACCAGAGAACATACCCTACCCCCCCCCGGAATTCAAGGTTCCAAACGCCCGTCTTGAGTCGCATCACACAAGTGTGTATCCTACGTGCTGAAAGGCCATACCATGATTTGCAAAACAGTACGCTATAACCGAGCGTTAGACGAACTCAAGAACATACTTACCCGCTATCAGCTCAGCGACCAGCAGTCCAGAGAAGCCAACATGCGACTCTCACGCCTGCGAGCAGCAAAACAGATGGCCAAACGCCTCGACGCCGAGTTCGGTAAAAAACCCGAATTCCTCGTATTCAACAATCTACTGCTCGATATCCAAGGCTCCCCCGTCCGGATCGACCACCTGGTGCTCTCGCGATGGAGCGCCTGCTTCATAGACACAACGCACGCCTCACAAAAGATTAACATCAATATCGAAGGCCAATGGTCAAGGGTCTACGGGAAGGGCAAAGAGTTCGATTATTTCGATTCGCCCCTCGAGCAAAGCCGCAACAACCAAACGCTCCTGCTAGACCTCCTAGCCGATACGCAACCGGACCAACTAACCGACACACAACACCTTATAGCAATCGCCACCGACGCAAGCATCCGCGGTAAGGGCACGAAATCCGTCGCCCAGAATATATGCGACACCGCCCAGGCGCCCGCACAGATACTCGACCATCACAAAACACTCCGAAAAGACCCAACAACACGCCCAGCAATAAGCCAACAACAACTAAACGCATACCGCAAACAAATAATCTCCGCCGACAAAAGCCAACCACCAATGGCAGAAGTCAGCAAGTTCATAGAATCCCTCGTCCCGGTAAGCAGCGAACAGTAAAACCAACCCCACCCCGCACAGAGTCCGCCTTAGTCCCGACGAAGTCGGGATGGCGTTCACCGTCACCGTTGCCCCATAAATACATCTCCTGCAATTAGCGCGTGCCCTCTCATGCGTTTCCATGTACCATAATCAGAGTAGAGTAATCACCTTACGATTACTGTAGCCCGAGATATGAAAAACAAAACAATAACAGTTATGCTTGCCGATGACCACACCGTGCTCCGCGAGGGCCTGTGTGTGCTCCTGGAGGCCGATCCGGACATAACCGTGATCAACCAATGCAGCAACGGTCTGGAAGTTCTTCCTCTGGCCCAGAGCACCCGCCCGGACGTTATCATACTGGATATAACGATGCCTGGCCTGAACGGTATCGACATCTGCAGTGAACTGTCACGAAAAACCCCGGACATCG
>JABGPF010000516.1 GCA_018645065.1 Phycisphaerales bacterium | reverse complement strand
GGCGTTTCACCCCCGCCTGCGCCGGCGGTAAGACCGGGAGCACCGACCGCATCACAGCCAATAGTGGCGGGGGCAAAACAGTTAGTAGCGGATGTGGCGCCCGAGGCTGTAGATGTTAAAACCGCCGAGGCGGAGAAAGCAGAACCAATCGTAGCAGCAGGAGCAGTAGGCGGAACCCCGATGCCCAAGGGCTCGGTGGGGCAGGATGTTGATGTTGCGGTCGGTAACACAGGAAACATTGGCGACACAGGCGATACTGTGGCTCTGGCGGCAAAGGCGGAGAAAGTGGGGCGGAAAGAAGATGCCGACGGCAGCGTCTTAGGAGCAGTCTCCACGCCTGGGGTCGCCAAACGCGCCTCGACGCAGACCTCTGGTCCCGGTGAACCAGTTTTGGCCAGCGGTGGGGTCATGCAGAACGTGCCTTACGATCGTAATGACAGGGTATTGCAGGATTTATCGAAGCAGATCGCCGCTGGACAACGTAGTGGAAAAAACGGTGGACGACTTGAAAAGCAATATACCCAGCTGAATAATGCGATCCGCCAGCAGATCATAACTGACGATCTGCGGCGCAACGTGCAAACCCAGCAGGAACTGGGAATTAACGTCCAGGCGTTGGTTATTAACATCAACCGTCGCAGCCTTCGGTTGGATCGGGCATCGGAGATCCGGCGGATCATTGAACGCCAGACCCTTCGAGGGCGGGGCGAGCATGGCGACACCATGCCCTCTACCACCGCCGGGTCGACACTGAAACTGGAGTCAACCACGCGGCATGCGGACCGTCAAGTCGACACAAAACGCTGATCAATCGCGCTGCGGGTTCTGGTTTGGCGTCTATCGGGGTGAAAAAAAACACTTGATTCCTTGAACCTCATGTAGTGAATCACGTACTATATGCGACCCGCGTTGCGGCGTTCTCCAGGCGATGCGGTGTTGTGTGCGATTCGGCGTCCTCTCGCCGGATGGGGGTCTGGAGATAGTATCCGGATTAACCTTCGCAGATATGGAAAAGGAAACGATGCACCTGATCGAAATTAAGGAATTACGAAAGGCTTTCGGGCCGATCGTGGCCGTCGACGGAATATCGTTTACCGTTGACAAGGGCGACGTGCTGGGCTTCTTGGGCCCCAACGGAGCCGGTAAGTCCACGACAATGAAAATGCTGTGCGGCTTCCTGCCGCCCGATGGTGGTACCGCCATAGTCAACGGCCACGATATTATCACTGACGTTATCGCTGTTCGCAGATCGCTTGGTTACCTTGCGGAAAACGCGCCGGCTTACGATGAGATGTCGGTTCTCGGCATGTTGAAGTTCGTATGCGACGCTCGCAAGATCAAGGGCTCCAAGCGCAGGCAGGCGATCGACAAGGTCGCTAGCAGTTGTGCGATCAGCGGTGTTATGCACCAGTCAATCGGTACGCTGTCCAAGGGTTACCGCAGGCGTTTGGGTTTGGCCCAGGCGTTGGTGCACGATCCGGACGTGCTGATTCTGGACGAGCCGACCGACGGGTTGGACCCCAACCAGAAGCAAGAGGTCCGCAACCTGATCAAGAAAATGGCGTCCGAGAAGTGCATCGTAATTTCGACGCACATCCTGGAAGAGGTCGAAGCCATCTGTAATCGCATAATTATGATCGACCAGGGTCGGATACTCGTCAACGAGACTCCCGATGCACTGATCGCCGAGCACGGTGGTTCGCTGAATCGCGCGTTCCGCGATCTTACGGTTAAGAAGGGAGGTGCCTCATGAGCGGTTTTATGAGCGTATTCAAGCGTGAGCTGAAGGCGTATTTTTCAACGTCTGTGGCGTATGTGTTCCTTGTGGTGTTCCTGGCATGGTCTGGATGGAGAACGTTT
>JABGPF010000515.1 GCA_018645065.1 Phycisphaerales bacterium | reverse complement strand
GATCATTTCAGCACGTTGTTGTTGTGCGGACCTTCCTGAACCGCCCCTGGATCTGGCGTTTGTTTGCGATGTCCTGTTACCGCTGGCTGACAGCTTGAACAGTTCTTTCAGGTTTGACGCCACTTCGGCCGCGTCGGTGTTCTTCAGGACGAACACGCGTACTTCGGTTAAGACCGTGGCGTCCGTGTCGAGTTGCTTTACCAACGGTTCGATTATCTCGAAGTCCATCGGTTTTGCGCGAACGATCACGCTGGATGTTCTGGTGTCGGCTACTACGGTGATAACCGGAAGGGGGACGACTGCTGCAGGCGCGGCGCCTTTTTTTGGCTTGGGTTGTCGTGATACCGGTTGCTTGGGCGGATTGAAAAGATTCGACAGCGTTTTGGCGATCACCGACGGGTCACCGTTAGCGATTTTGTAAGTGCGAAACTCAGCCTCTCCGCCTGTGGTGCTGTCCGAAAGGCGAAGGATAAGGTCCGTTACGTTTTCCAGTTCGGTTCGCGTCGCCGAGATGATCAGCGAGTTTGAGCCCTGGTCAACGGCGATAACGATAGGGGGAATTTTCTCGTCGGCAGGTTGGGTTGCCGGTTGCGTAGCCGCCGCCGGTCCGACCTTTCCCTCCGGGCCCGGTGCGGCGCCGGTTGGCTGGTCTTTGCTCTCGGTGATTACGATTTCAGAGTCTGACATTTGCCCGTAGACTCGTTTGATGACGGCGGCCATTTTCGCGGCCTGCACACCGCTGAGCGGGACGACCTGCACCTGGATGCTGTTGTCCATCGCCGCTTCGTCGAGATCGGTGATGACGTTTTCCATCGTTTTGATGTCCGCGTCCTTACCGATAATGGTGATGGCGTTTGCGAAGATGTCCGACTCGATAACCGGTTTGTCGGCCCCGCGTCGATCTGCGTACATTGCGGTGAGCTTGTCGGCTACGTCAGTTGCGATCGCGTTTTCGAGCCAGATGTATCTGACGATCTTGAGCGAACGCTCTGGCGCCTTGTCGAGATTGTCGAGTATCTGCTCGACCAGGGCGAAGTGACCCGCGGTGGTCGATACGATAAGCGAATTTGTTCGTACGTCTGCGGTTATGCTGAACGGCGGGGGGGTTACCTTCTTGTTCGTGCGGGCGCGCTGCTTGATCATGTCTTGAAAAAGCTTCCCGACCGACTTGGCCAAATCGGCCGCTTCACCGTTTTTTAGCGGAAATATCTTCACGCTCAACGCCGAACTGATCCCTCCCGAATCGAGCTGCATGATCATCGCCTTGACCGCCGGAACGTCTGCTTCCGGACCGCGAATCAAAACGCTGTTTGAGTTAGGCTCCGCCGTAACCGTTACTTTGTCGTCAGTGTTTGTTGGAGTAGTTGCTCCGCGTCGGGTGGGGCGTTTGCTTGCGGCCTGGCTGGCGAGAGTGGCGTTGATCGCCGTTGCCAGCGTTTCGGCTTGTGCGTTTTTGAGTTGGATGATCTCGATAACGATTTTAGATCCGACCTTTTTGGTGTCGAACGTTGTGATCAGTTCCGCAGCCAGGGTCAGAACCGGCGGGCTGCCCTGCACGATAACGATATTCTCTTTCGCCATCGCCGAAACGCGCACCGCACTGCCCCTCTTGGGTGCAGAGCTTCTGCCCCTGCGAGAGGACCTTACCGCCGCACCGCTGCCAAACTGCTCGTTCAACATCGTCTCCAGAACGGGCACCACGTCGGTGGCTTTGGCGTTTATCAGGAGGAACGTCTTTGTCTGCGAGCTGATTTCCGCTTTCTCGCCGAGGCTTTTGATAAGCTTTTCGATCTTCACGAAATGCTTGGTGGTGGCTGCGACGAGCAGTTGGTTGGCCACGCTGTCGGCCTGGAATTTCGGGACAACCGAGCCCTTCTTCGACT
>JABGPF010000181.1 GCA_018645065.1 Phycisphaerales bacterium | reverse complement strand
AATGAATCGATCGGGGACAAACTTTTCGTCCAGCCGATTCTCGACAAACACTGCGCCAAGTGTCACCAGGGCGACAAAAACGCCAAGGCCCTCAAAGCTGTCGACATGACCTTCCGCGACGGGAAATCGGTTGGATTCCGCGGGCGGGCCGGACACCGCAAAGCCGACGCCTCACCGTTCGCCGAACCGTATCTTACGTTCGTTTCCGGCGGGACACGCTGGGGACGCAGCAAGAATAAGATCACGCTGGCCGGCGGGTTTGTAGTTGAAGGTTACGGTACTATTGACCCTGAATCGCTGAAGACCCTCAAGCCGATGAGCATCTTCTCATACAAGAGCAAGCTCCTGCAAAACGCCACCAGCGGCAAGCACCACAAGGTGAAGATCGACGCCGCGTCCCAGCGACGCCTGACCGCGTGGGTCGACTCCAACTGCCCGTACCTCGGTGAAGAGGAGATCCGGGCGATGGGCGATCCGAACTTCAAGTTCATCGATACCCTCAAGCTCCGCCCGCGCGTTAAAACCGCGCCGGAGATCAACCGCTTCAACATCCGCCAGGACGGCGACTCGAAAGCGGTGGCTGAAGATAGCATGAAAAATCAGAAATAGCCCCCTTGTCGGATTTCCGTGACGTGGAATTAAAGAGAACAATATGACCCATCGCCAGCGAGTCCAGGCCGCCCTGCAACGCAAAGAGCCCGACCGAATCCCGCTCGACTTGTGGGGCTGCGACAGCCGACTTGTCGACGGGCTCTACTTCAAAATCCTCGAGCATCTCGGTTGGGACGAGCGCGGCACGCTCGAACGCCCGGGTAAAACCGCGCAATACGTGGACTACCGCCTGAGCGATTTGTTCGATATCGATTTCAGGCACCTGACCGCGGGCAAGCCTGGCAACTTCGAAAAGTACTACGACGATGACGGTAACGTTTACGATGAGTGGGGCATCGGGTACAAGCTCATAAACGAATGCTGGTCGATCACGCGCCACACCTTCGCCGAGCCGGATATGTCGGCGTTGAAAAAGCACAAGTGGCCTGTCGTGCAAGATCCCGGGCGCATTGAAGGGCTCGCCGAGTTGGCGCGTGATTGGCACGAGAACACCGACTACGCGATCACCACTACCACTCCGGTATCCGGGGTAATCATGGACATTTACCACTACCTGCGCGGAACCGAGCAGTTCTGCACGGACCTGTACATGCACCCGAAGTTCGCCCACGCCCTGATCGAAAAAATCGCTGACATCGTGACCGAACTCTACGTCTATTTCATCACGCCGGTCGCTCCGTATCTGACGTGGGTCGAGTTCGCAAGCGATTTCGGAACCCAGGCCGGAGCATTCATGTCAGATGAAATGTACCGCGAATTCCTGCTCAAACCGATGGCCCGCATATTCGACGCCGTTCGCAAAACAGCCCCGCAGGCAAAGATATTCCTGCACTCCTGCGGTTCGGTGCGCTCGCTGATCCCGGCGTTTATCGACACCGGTGTCGACATCCTAAGCGGGCTCCAGCCGATGGCCCGCGACATGGACTCAGCCCTGCTGAAACAAGAGTTCGGCCGCGACATTCTCTTCCACGGCGGCATCGATCTGCAGCAAGCCCTTACCGGCACGAAGGCCCAGACAATCGCCGAAACCAAGCTCCGGATCGCCGATTACGGGCCCGGAGGCGGATATATTCTCTCGCCGTCAAACCACTTGACCAGCGACGTTTCGGTCGAGAATTTCTTTGCGATGTACGAAACCGCGTTGGAATGCGGCGTCTATCCTTTATAAGCGGAGCCCCGTGAAAAAATGAAGAAAGACATACTGATTGGCATCGACATTGGATCGTCCAACGTTAAGACGGTCGTATTCAATGAGGAGTTCGACGTCCTGGCCAGCGAGACAAGCGAATACACAACGATCATCCCCCAGCCGGGTTGGAGTGAATACCGCCCGGACGAATGGTGGGACTGCGTAAAAGCTACTCTCGCAGTGGCGCTGAAGAACGGAGAAGTGGCCCCCGAGCGAATCGCCGGGGTCGGGCTAAGCAGCCTGGGCTGTTGTCCGGTGCCCATGGACGAAACCGGCGCGGTGGTCTACAACGGTATCCCCTGGTCGGACCAGCGTGCCCAGGACGAAGTGCAGTTCCTGACCGACAACTGCAAGGATATGATCTTCGCCAAGTGCAAGAACGCTCCGACCACCCTGAACGCGACGACTCACCTGATGTGGATCAAGAACAATTGTCCCGATGTCTACAAACGCATCCACAAGTACACCGAGCCCAGCGGATTCCTCGCTCAGCGGTTTACCGGTAAATACACAATGGACTACGGGTTCGCTTCGGCGTTGGACTTCGGTTTCGATACCGCCGCGCTGGACTGGGACGACGAACTGATCGAAGCGATGGGCCTGGACAGGAAAATCTTCCCCGACCTGCATCCGAACACCGAACCGCTGGGCGAAGTTACCGCCCAAGCAGCCGCTGAAACCGGCGTGCCGGAGGGCGTTCCGGTCTACGCAGGCGGCGCCGACCTGCTCGCTGCCGCTCTTGCTGCTGGGGCGATCCACGCCGGGCAAGGCTTCTACTCCATGGGCAGCGGGGCGAACATGATGGCGATCACTGACAATCAGGAGATCGCCTCACCGCACCTGATATCATTCATTCACCCGCTCGGACCGCAGTTGCGGATTCTCGACGGGGTGCAGGGATCGATCGGTTATTCGCTGCGATGGTTCCGCGACCAACTCGGCCAGAGCGAACAAGCCGCCGCCGCGGAGTCCGACACCAGCGCGTTTGAACTCCTGACCCAGGAGGGAATGAAATCAAAACCCGGAGCCGGCGGGGTGATCTACTTACCGCACCTGTTCGGCAAGTTTCATCCGGTTTTGAACCCCGCAGCCAAGGGCGTTTTCTTCGGGATCTCACCGGGCACAAGTAAGTCCGATCTGATCCGCGCGGTGATGGAAGGTTGCGCGTATGCGGCTTATCAGAGCCTGAAAAATGTCCTGGATATGGGCGTCGCGATCGATGAGATCATTGTCACCGGCGGTCCGTCCAAGAGCACTTTGTGGTGTCAGATCATGGCTGACGTCTTCGGGCGCAAGTTAGTCACCGTTCGAGCCCCGGAGGCCTCGCCGTTCGGTAGTGCGGTTCTCGCCGGTGTGGGCGCCGGATTGTTCGATAGCTTCGAGGAAGTCGCCCGGCGCGCCGGACAGGCCGAGCAAACCTACGAACCCGACGCCGCCCTGGCGCCGATGTACATGGACATGTTCGCCCTGTACGAGCAGACCTATGAATCACTGCTGCCCAGCTTCGACGAGCTGGCGCGGATCCAGGCCAAACACGAACTGTAACAATACCTGAATCACAAAAAGGACCTTTTGCATATGCCTGCGCCTAATTCAAATATGACCCCGCGTCAGCGAGTTCGGCTCGCCTATAACCACCAGGAGCCCGACCGCGTTCCGGTTTGCCTGGGCGGAACTGCACAGAAGTTCTGCCGCAGCATTTACCAGGCGATCAAGGAACATCTCGGTATCGACGATGACTACACGCTGGACGAATCGCTGGACGAATTGGGCAACGTGATCCATTACCATCCCAAGGTGCTGGAGTTCTGCGGATCTGATTTTCGCCACATCCAGATCAACCGCATCCCGCCTGCCGACCCGGACGAAAACGGCGTGATGCTGCACGAGTTGGGCTTTGGACTTAAAGCCGACCCCGACACCGGCATCACGCACATGGTCGGGCATCCGTGGCAGGGCGCATCGGCTTCGGAGATCAAGGCGTGGAAAATGCCCGACCCCAGCGACCCAGCCAGAGTCGTCGGGCTCGCCCAGCAGGCCCAAGCCCTGCGGGATAATACTGATTACGCCATCGCAGCTTACAAGGCGACATTACTGGGCGTGTTCGATATGGCCTGCGTGATGCGCGGTATGGACGCATTTCTAATGGACATGCTTGCTGACCCACAAGCCGCCGAAGCAGCCCTCGACCGCACGCTTGAATTCAACCTGGGCGTCTATTCGGCGATGCTGGACGCGGTGGGCCCGTATCTTGACGTTGTTGAGTTCAATGACGATCTGGGAACCCAAGACAACATGATGTTCTCGCCCGATCTCTACCGAGAGATGCTCAAACCGCGTCACGCCGAATTCGTGTCTATGCTTCACAAGAAAGCCCCTGACGCCAAGGTGTTCATGCACTGCTGCGGTTCGGTCCGCCAGATTATACCCGACCTGATCGAAATCGGCGTCGACGTCCTCAACCCCATCCAACCGCTGGCTCGCGGAATGGACCCCGCCGAGCTGAAAGCAGAATTCGGATCAGAAATATCCTTCCAGGGCGCCATCGACGTGCAGCATGGAATGATCGGATCGGTCCAGGACGTCCGCGCCGAAACCGCATCGCGAATCGGCGCACTGGCGCCCGGCGGCGGGTATGTACTAGCCACCGCAAACAACATAACGCCCGATATCCCGCTGGAAAACGTGCTGAGCCTCTACCAAAATGCCGCAGTGCTCGGGCAATACCCCATTACGGATATCGCATGAAACCGGAACTGAAAAATACGCTCGGGATTTACGAAAAGGCGTTATTGTGCGATATGACCTGGGACGCCAAACTCCAAGCCGCCCAGGAAACCGGCTACGATTTCATCGAACTGTCAATCGATGAAAGCCCCCAGCGTATGGCTCGCCTGGACTGGACACAACGCCAGCGAGACGCATTTAACCGCTCAGTTGAGCAATCTGATATTTCCATTCCTATGATGGCGCTCACTTCGCTGCGAAAGTTCCCCCTGGGCAGTATCGACGATTCGATTCGACAACGCTCACTGGAGATCGTAGCCAGCGCGGTCCAATTCGCCTCCGACACCCAGATAAGCGTGATACAACTGGCGGGGTATGATGTGTTCTACGAGGACAGCAGCGAGGAGACCCGGAGTCGATTTCTCGCTGGCGTGGAGCAGAGTTTGAAGCTGGCTGAGTCGGTCGGCGTGATCCTGTCGCTTGAGGTTATGGACATTGAATACACCAGTTCGGTGGCCCGGTTGACCGACATTGTCAGATCGTTTAACTCGCCATGGCTTAGGGTTTACGCGGATTTCGGGAACATTTGCGCTTGGGGCGGGGATCTGGCTTCGGATCTGGAAGCAGGCAAGGGATATCTCATGGGCGTTCACGTTAAAGACTCGCTACCGAACGTTTTCCGGCGCGTTCCGTTCGGTCAGGGGATAGTCGATTTCACCACCGGCTTCGCCAAACTCAGGGAGATGCAATACGACGGCCCGTTTTCCGTAGAAATGTGGTGCGACGAATCCCCAACCTACCGCCAGACCATGACAGAGGCCAGGGAGTGGATCTCAGAAAAAATGAACTAAGCCGGACTCCCTCACCCTGATCGCTGAAACAAACGATCGGAAGAATAATCAACGCTCTAAAAACATTCAATGATTTCCGAATCTGACTATGCAGAAAAGCCGGAAAATCGTTGACTATTTACCAGTTGTTACCTACACTTATCCACCCTCCGGGCTCTGGTATCGTTCTGAGCCTGCCGAGAATTCCCCCAACACTACAAACAATAACCCGTTGGATTAACCGATTGGAACGTGGAGAAAGCTAAGATGGCTAAACGGAAACCTAAATATGTATATTTCTTTGGCGGCGGTAAAAGCGAAGGCAACGCCACCCTGAAACAACTACTCGGCGGTAAGGGCGCCAACCTCGCTGACATGTCCAGCCTGGGCCTGCCCGTACCGGCCGGTTTCACAATCACAACTGAAACCTGCGCCGCCTACTACGAACTCGGACGCAAATACCCCGCAGAACTCGCCGGACAAATCGACACGAACATTCGCAAACTCGAAAAAGTCACCGGTAAAACATTCGGTAAGGGCGCCAACCCGCTGCTGGTTTCGGTCCGCTCCGGAGCCGCGGTATCCATGCCCGGTATGATGGACACCGTGTTGAACCTCGGCCTGAACGACGTGACGATCGAAGCGATGCTGAAAAATGGTAACGAGCGTTTCGTATGGGATTCATACCGTCGCTTCATGCAGATGTTCGGCGACGTTGTACTGGATATCCCGCACCACGATTTCGAAGCCGCACTCGAAAAGGTCAAGCAAACTCGCGGAGCCGAAAACGACACCGATCTCTGTGTCGAAGGCCTCCGAGACGTTGTAGCCGCATACAAAGACGTTTACAAGAAAGCCAAAAAGTCGTTCCCGCAAGACGCTCGCCAGCAGCTTCAACTCGCCGCCGACGCGGTCTTCAGCTCGTGGAACAACACCCGCGCGATCAAGTACCGTCAGCTTAACGAAATCCGAGGACTGCTGGGCACCGCGGTTAACGTGCAGGAAATGGTATTCGGAAACATGGGCGACGACTGCGGAACAGGCGTAGCGTTCACCCGCGACCCGTCAACCGGAACAAACAAGTTCTACGGTGAATTCCTGATGAACGCCCAGGGCGAAGACGTTGTCGCCGGTATCAGAACACCCGAACCGATCAGCCAACTCCGCAAGTACGACGCAAAGTGCTACAAAGAACTGATCGCCATCCGCAGCACACTCGAACAACATTATCGCGACATCCAGGACATCGAGTTCACCATCGAAAAGGGTAAACTGTTCATGCTCCAGACGCGTGCGGGCAAGCGAACAGCGGCCGCCGCGGTCAAAATCGCGATGGACATGATGAAAGAAGGCCTCATCACAGAAGAAGAAGCCGTCTGCCGCGTAGACCCCAAGAGCCTCGACCAGCTCCTGCACCCGCAGTTTGACGGTAAAGCAGAAGCCGCCGCCGATATCTTCGCCACAGGCCTGCCGGCAAGCCCCGGCGCCGCCACCGGTCAGATCGTCTTCTCGGCTCACGAAGCTGAAGAATGGGACGAAATGGGCAAGTCGGTTATCCTCGTGCGTATCGAAACCAGCCCCGAAGACATCGGCGGAATGGACGTCGCAAAGGGTATCCTCACCGCTCGCGGTGGAATGACCTCACACGCGGCAGTCGTAGCTCGCGGAATGGGCAAATGCTGCGTCGCCGGAGCAGGCACCTGCAACATCGACTACAAAAAGAAAACTCTTACCGTTGGTAAGAAAGTTCTCAAAGAAGGCGACTGGATCAGCCTCAACGGTTCGCTGGGACGAGTGTACGTCGGCAAGGTGCCCACCGTATCACCGAAACTCACCGGACCTTTCAACCAGATCATGAAGCTCGCAGACAAGCACCGCGTGCTCGGCGTCCGCACGAATGCAGACACGCCCGCAGACACCGCAGTAGCTGTCAAGTTCGGAGCCGAAGGCATCGGCCTGACGCGTACAGAACACATGTTCTTCGAAGGCGATCGTATCGTATCGATGCGTAAAATGATCCTCGCCGAAGACGAAGCCGGACGCAAAAAAGCACTCAAGACGCTCCTCCCGCTGCAGCGTAACGACTTCATCGGTATCTTCAAGGCACTCAAGGGACGACCCGCAACGATCCGATTCCTGGATCCCCCGCTGCACGAGTTCGTACCCCACGATAAGGCCGGACAAGCCGAAATGGCAAAAGCCATGGGCGTAAAACCCAAGGTCATCAAAGACAAAGTTGAATCACTGCACGAGTTCAACCCCATGCTCGGACACCGCGGTTGCCGACTGGGTATCTACTACCCCGAAATCACCGCGATGCAGGCACGCGCCGTAGTCGAAGCGGCTTTCGCAGTAAAGGGCGCCAAAGCCGAAATCATGATCCCGCTGGTCGGACACGCTGGCGAACTGGCAAACCAGAAGCAGCTCGTCGTCGATGTGATCGAACAGGTCAAAGCCGAAATGGCCGCAAAGGGCAAGAAGAAAGCCCCGGAAATCAAGATCGGAACGATGATCGAAGTGCCCCGCGGCGCCCTGACGGCGGACGAAGTGGCCAAGGAAGCCGAGTTCTTCTCATTCGGAACCAACGACCTGACGCAAATGGGTTGCGGATTCAGCCGCGACGACTCGGGCAAGTTCCTCAGTAAGTACGTTGAACTGGGCATCTACGAAGCCGATCCCTTCCAGACCCTCGACCGCAACGGTGTGGGCGAACTGGTTCGTATCGCTGTAGAGAAGGGTCGCAAGACTCGTCCGGACATCAAACTGGGAATCTGCGGAGAACACGGCGGTGACCCGAGCTCCATCGAGTTCTGCCACAACGTTGGTCTGAACTACGTCTCCTGCTCGCCCTACCGCGTTCCGGTGGCACGACTGGCGGCCGCTCAAGCCCAGATCAACCACCCCAGAAAAGCAGCAAAGAAAGCGACACCCAAGAAGAAAGTCGCAAAAAAGAAGGCCGCAAAAAAAGCAAAGAAGTAACGCCTTCTAAATAGCAGCAAACGTTAAGAAAGCTCCCCACAGCAATGTGGGGAGCTTTTCTTTTTGACCCACCCCCCCGCGATCAGGGTATACTTATGGCTCTGGAATATTCCGGGTTGGAGATAATATGATGAAGGTAATTAAACGGTTTGAACTTATCGCAGCCGTCGTGCTGGCGATCGCTGCTCCGCTTGTCGCCGCGCCGAAGAACATCGCTCCGCAGGCGTGGATATTCGCCAATTCCCGACACAGTGCGCCTTACGCGGCGAGGTTCGTTGCTGATGGGATAATACCCGCACTTGGAAAATGTAACGGGGCCGGACGCGAATGGGCGGCATCGGGAGCTAACCGGCCTACCGGTGTGACGATTACCTTCCAGTGGCCCGCACCCGTCGATATCGCCGAAGTGGTTTACTTCGGGCGAAGCAGCTACGCGATCGAAGGCTTCAAAAACTACGAACTGTACTTCGACGAGGATACAAAACCTGCGATCAAAGGACAGTTCAAGTGCGGACACGGCCCGCAGCGGATCAAGCTGACCGCGCCGGCAAAAGCAAAAACCATGAGGCTCAAGTTCACCAGTTGCTACAAGAGCCTCAATCCAGGCGCCGCCGAGATCCAGGTCTACTCGACCAGCCCGGACCAAAAGGCCCTGGGAACCTTCAAACCAGTTGCAGAATTCAAAGTCTACAACGCCTCGCTCAAACAACGGGCCGCAGCAGCATATATCCCCGAATCAGCGGAACTGGCCAACAAGGTCAAAACCGGTAAGCTCGGCTTCGATAAGCTCGTGGTAGTCAAACGCCACGAGATGAACCCCTCGCACGTTTACACCTACCACGCCGAAAGTTTCAAGGGCGGCGGCGGACTGTACACATACAACACCGCCGACGGGAAACTCACCGAACTTGTCGCAAGCCCAAAAGGCGAGATCATCGATGTGGACGTGTCGTACGACGGGAAAGAAATACTGTTCAGTTGGAAAAAATCGGGCAAAAGTCAAAGCCGCTACGGCGCCCAGGACTTCGGTCTCGAAGGCGTGTTCGCGGTCTATCGGATCAACGCCGACGGAACCGGCCTGAAGAAACTCACCGGTAAGGACTGCAACAATTTCAACGCATGCTGGCTGCCGGATGGTCGCATCGCGTTCCTGTCCGACCGCAAGCCGGCGTTCGCGTACTGCTTCACCACCACCTCGCCGATCCTTCACCGGATGGACCGCGACGGCGGGAACATCACTCGCATCTCGTCGAGCTATCTGAACGACTTCACGCCAAGCGTGCTCGACGACGGACGCATAGTTTACTCGCGTTGGGAATACATCGACCGACCAGCCATACCGATCCAAAGCCTGTGGGCGATTAATCCCGACGGCACGAACGTATCGGGCGTGTTCGGTAACCGGGCGATCAGTCCGGGCACGTTCATGGAAGCCCACTCGATCCCCGGGGCGAGCAAGATCCTCTGTGTACTTACCAGCCACAACGGGCCATGTCGCGGAGCGATCGGAATCATCGACGTTGCGCTCGGAGCCAACGCACAAAAAGCTATCCGCAACATAACGCCCGAGGTTAACATCGGACGCGTCGACGCAGGACACGGAAACGGTGTTCGCGGCCCGTACGAAAGCCCCTGGCCGATCGATGACAAATACTACCTGGTCTCGAAACGCGGGACAACGATCCTGCGCGACTACGATAGTAAAGAACAGACAACTCTGCTTCGACCGGCCGACAAAATGGGCTTCTACCACGCCCGCCCGCTGAGGGCTCGCAAACGCCCGCCGGTAATCCCGTCACGACTACCGAAAAAACCCTCGCCCTGGGCAACGGTAATTATCCAGGACGTATACAACGGGCTCGAACCGCATGTCAAACGCGGGCAGATCAAGAAAATCTGCGTGATCCAGGAGATCGAAAAGGCCCGCCGCGTCCCGCTGTGCGACACCGTACCGACCGGAAAAGGATACGCATCCAACTCTGCGTTCGGATTCCAGTTCCCGCTGGTGTCGTGCGGAGCGACCTACGCAGCCAAGAAAATATGGGGCTACGTTCCGGTAGACAAAGATGGGTCTGCGAACTTCAAAGTTCCCTCTGGCATACCGATCTACTTCGCCGCCATCGACGAACAAGGCCGCGCCGTACAACGCATGCGCACCTTCACCCACTTCATGCCCGGCGAGGTACAAAGCTGCGTCGGATGCCATGCCGACCGCAACTACGCCACCGGACGAAGCGGACGCCGCCCCACCGCAGCCCTGCGAAAGCCCGCAGCAATCACACCACCGGAATGGAAAGCCGAAAACTTCAGCTACTGGAAAGTTGTCCAGCCCGTGCTCGACAAACACTGCATCAAGTGCCACAACGCCAAGCAGCACCCCAAAGGCGTGGACCTGTCCGGAGCACGAACCGACTTCTTCAACGTTTCGTACGACGTGCTGACACGAACGGGCACAAAGTGGGCCGACCACCCCGAACAACATGGCGGAGCCCAACCGACCCCGCCCTGGGTGAGCTGGATCTCCACCGCTAACGGATCGGAATCCAACATCCGCCAAATAACGCCCCGCCAGTGGGGCTCGCCAGCGAGTAAACTCGCCGATCAGATCCTGGCCGGTCATCCGGACAAAGAGGGCAAACCGCGCATCAAAATGACCGACGCCGAACGCCTGCGCATTTTCGCCTGGATCGACCTGAACATCCCCTACTACGGCGAGGCTAAAACAAACTACCCAAAAAGAATGGGCTGCCGCCGAATGCTGCCGCCAACGCTGAACAAGGTCCTCGCCGACGTAGCCAAACGCCGCTGCGCATCGTGTCACAAAGGCGGGAAGATCCCCCGAACGTTCTACACCCGCGCAACCCGCGTTGAAGACAATAACTTCCTGCTGGCCCCGCTGGCCAAATCCGCCGGCGGTTTGCAGGCCTGCGGAAAAGCGATCTTCAAAACGAAGGACGACCCGGACTACCAGGCGATCCTCAAACTATTCACGCCGATAACCGAGATGCTGAAAACCAAACCCCGCATAGACATGCCCGGCGGACCAGAAGCCTGGGACGGATCAGTGGAGGACGGATCAGTGGAAGACGGATCAATATCCAACCGAACAACAAGAAATATCCAATTTCCAAGTTAACGTCAACGACAACGTCAACGTCAACGTCAAAAGCGAACGGCGCGCGACACCGCAAGCGGTTTTA
>JABGPF010000180.1 GCA_018645065.1 Phycisphaerales bacterium | reverse complement strand
CAATGGGCGGGGTCGTGGAAAAGGCGTATCGAGGGGGGCCTGCGGCTACGGTTATCGTAGGACTGGACGGAAAAATCGCCTTCTATTCCCGCGGACCGAGAGGCGTTCAACCGAAAAAGGCCGACGAAGTAATCAAATCGCTTATCGCCAAGGGCGGATTCCCAACGAAAAAACCGAGCCGCTGGGAAAAGAACATAAAACGATTCGAAGCAGCCGACAAGAAGAACCCTCCGCCCAAAGGCAAGATCCTCTTCCTGGGCAGTTCAAGCATCGTACGATGGAAAACTGAAAAACTCTTCCCGAACCACACAACGATTAATCGCGGGTTCGGAGGTTCGCAGATATCAGATTCGCTGGAGTTCGCCGATCGAATCCTCCTGCCCTACCAACCGCACACGGTTGTGTTCTACGCTGGCGATAACGATATCGCAGCCGGTGAGTCATCCAAACAGGTAATCGCAGACTACAAGGCGTTAATCGCAAAAACTCGCGCCGCACTCCCGAAGACGAAATTCGTTTTCGTCGCGATCAAACCGTCAATCGCACGCCGCAAGCTCTGGGGCGAAATGAACAAAGCCAACACCGCAATCGCTGAACTCAGCAAAACCGATCCCCTGCTTGAGTATCTCGATATCGCAACGCCGATGCTGAACTCAAGCGGGAAGGTCAAGCCCGAACTGCTGGTCAAAGACGGGCTGCACCTGAGCGAAGCGGGATACAAACTCTGGACGAAACTCACCCTGCCCCATCTTGGCAAGCCCGACAAGCAATAACCACCGCCTGGCCTGTCGTCAGACCAGGGGATTATGCCCACCTAAGTGTTACTCATTATGGTTGATAATATTGCACGCCGCCCCGCCATTCTTCTCGAAGTATCGTTGATGATATTCTTCGGCGAGATAAAATTCCTCGGCCTGGGTTATCTCGGTCACAATTCTCTCGGAAAACTTGCCCGAACTTTGCAGATTATCGCGTGAGGCCTCGGCGAGTTTCTGCTGGTCCGGATCGCAGAAAAATATTGCAGATCGATACTGGGCGCCCCTGTCTGGCCCCTGACGATTCAGCGTAGTGGGATTATGGCATCCCCAGAAAACATCCAGAAGTTGCCCGTAAGAGACAACCGACGGATCGAATGTTACCTGAACGGCTTCGGCGTGGCCGGTTGTACCCGTGCATACTTGTTTATACGTCGGGTCGACTGTCGTCCCGCCGATGTAACCGACTTTCGCGTCGCTAACGCCTTGAACACTGCGGAAAGCAGCTTCAACGCCCCAGAAACAGCCCGCGGCGAAAATGGCTTGAGATTGTTTAGTGTCATCCATTGGTTTGGGTCCTGGTTTGTCTTGTCGCCGGCGGTCGCAACCGGCCGGAAACACCGTAGCGATCAGAAAGCCAACGAGTATCGCATTTCGGAATTTAGCTGAAATCATAACGTCCACCGGAACATTATACTCTGCCCGCGAAGAAATATGCAGCCCCTATTGCCTTGAACGTCCTATGCAAGTCGCTATGATCGGCTATACCGCATTGCGAAAGGAATATTATGCGAACTTCAATATGCACAATACTGGCGATGGTTTCAGCCGTTGCGATCTGCGGATGCAAACCCAAAGAGAACGAACAAGCACAACAAAAAGAAGATCAACAAGCACAGCAACTGGTGATATTCCACGCTGGCAGCCTGTCAGTCCCGTTGCGTGAAGTGTCAGCCGCTTTTATGAAGGAAAACCCGCACATAACCGTCCTGGCCGAAGCGGCAGGTTCGCGAGACTGCGCCCGCAAAATCTCCGACTTGAACAAACAGTGCGACGTAATGGCCTCTGCGGACTACACCGTCGTCGCAACCCTGCTCATGCCCAAGCACGCGGATTTCAACATCCGCTTCGCCACAAACGAAATGGCGATCGCCTACACCGAAAAATCGAAACACGCTGACAAGATCACCGCCAAAAACTGGACGGATATCCTGCTGGCCGACGGCGTGATCTACGGCCGGGCCGACCCGAACCGCGACCCATGCGGGTATCGATCTGTAATGACGATGCAACTGGCTGAAAAAAAAATCAATCGCCCCGGCCTGGGAGCCGAACTGATGAACAAGGAAGGACAACAAATCCGACCCAAGGAGACCGACCTGCTGGCCCTGCTGGAGTCCGGTGAGATCGACTACCTGTTCATCTATCGATCAGTCGCCAGCCAGCACAAACTGAAAACGCTCATCCTCAGCGACGAGGTGAACCTGAAGTCGCCCGAACTGGCCGAACTTTACAAAACCGCAACGGTGAAAATCACCGGTAAAAAGCCCGGACAGTTCATAACCAAAGCCGGTCAAGCGATGGTCTACTCGGTAACGATCCCCAAAAACGCCGCCAACCGCCAGGCCGCTGAGGCGTACGTCGCCTTTCTGCTGTCAGACAAGGGCAAGGCGATAATGGAAGCCAACGGGCAACCGGCGCCGCGCCCGGCGGTAACCGACGGGTTCGACAAACTACCCGAATCACTCAAACAGTTTTGCACCCAGAGCAAATAAGCACTTTAAAAGATGTCCGAAAACGCTCATAAAAAATCGTCGCTCTTTAGACGATGGTGGTTCGAACTGCTGTTGGGCGCCCTGGGCGCCTGCCTGCTGCTGTTCGTGCTGGCTCCCCTGGGCGGAATGATATACGCAACATCAATCGGCGAACTGTCACAAGCCGCCGCCGAAGACGCCGTAATACAATCGATCAAAATAACGCTCCTCGCCGCACTGTTCGCAACCGCAGGTTCGGCGATTTTCGGTATCCCGCTGGCGTACCTGCTGGCGCGAAAACGATTCTTCGGACGCTCGCTCCTTTTGGCGATTGTCGACTTACCGATAATTATCCCGCACTCAGCGGCGGGGATCGCGCTGCTAATGGTGATCGGGCGAAATTCGTTGATCGGGAAACTCACTGGCGGAGGACTGATCTCGACCACCGCGGGCATATCGGTGGCGATGGCGTTCGTGTCGCTCCCGTTCCTGGTCAATGCAGCGCGTGAAGCGTTCGCCGCCGTACCGCTGCGCCTGGAACGAGTCGCAAGAACGCTCGGAGCCTCACCGCAACGTGTCTTCTTCACCATCTCGCTGCCGCTGGCGTGGCGCGGAATACTTTCGGGCATGATCCTGATGTGGGGACGCGGGATCAGCGAATTCGGGGCGGTGCTGATCATCGCATATCACCCGATGACAACGCCCGTAATGGTGTACCAGCGCTTCAACGATTACGGACTGTCGGCTGCACGGGCCGTCGCAGTGCTGCTGATCGTGATATGCATCGCGGTGTTCATCGCGCTGCGATTGGTCTCGCGCATCGGGGCATCGGAGGGTCGCGATGCTTGAGCTGAAACTAATCTCAAAGCGGCTCGGTGCGATGGACATGACCGGCGTCTCGATGAGGCTGGAGCGTGGTGAATATTTCGCACTGCTGGGCCCTACGGGCGTTGGCAAGACCGTGCTGATCGAAATTATCGCCGGGCTCATCCGACCCGACGCCGGGGGAGTATTCTGGGACGGAGTTGACATAACATCCGACCCGCCGGAAAACCGCGGATTCGCCGTAGTCTACCAGGACTACGCCCTGTTCCCCCACCTCAGCGTCGAGAAGAATATCGCATACGGAGCAAAATCCGCACGCGCAGACACCGCCGAAATCTCCGCACGCACCGCGCGACTGGCCGATATGCTGGGGATCACCGAACTACTGCCCCGCAAGCCCGACACGCTGTCCGGCGGCCAGCAACAGCGAACAGCAATCGCACGCGCACTGGCAACCGAGCCCAAACTGCTGCTGCTTGACGAACCGCTTTCGGCGCTCGACACCAACACGCGCACTCGCTTGCGCGGTGAGCTGAAACGCATTAACGCCGAACTCGGCACGACTATCCTCCACATCACCCACGAGCCGGAAGAAGCGATGGCGCTTGCTGATCGCATCGGCGTAATGCTCGACTACCGCCTGCGCCAAATCGCCGAGCCCGAAGAACTGTTCAGACGCCCCAGCGACGCGGAAGTCGCCAAATTCCTGGGCATTCGCAACGTGCTGACCGTCAGCAGCGTGCAAGACGACATCTGCGAAGTGTCCGGACAGCGCATCCGCGCCAGCGCCGCGACCGAATCGACCCGTCACATCTGGATCATGCCCGAAGAGCTGCTGCTGAGCGACCAACCGTTCACCAGCAGCGCGTTGAACCAGTTCAAATGCACGGTGATCGACTGGGACCACAGCGACGCATTACTCGCGGTGCAACTGGCCTGCGGCGACCTGCGGCTAGTTGCCCTGATAACCTATACATCATTCCAACAACTAAAAATCGAACCCGACCGCGAGCTCTACGTAACGTTCAAAAGCTCGGCGATCCATTGTTTATAGTTAATCAGGCAGGTTCGGAAGATCGATCAGGAAACGCCACGCAGATGTTATTTGGATACTACCGGCGTCAAAATCGACATGATCGTCTTCGTTTCTTGTTACGATAACGCCGCAGTCGATTTTCAGTTCCGCCATCGCCTCACTCAGTGCGGCGATTTCGCGTTTTTTCGTTTGCAAATCCGCCAGCGATTCACATGCCTGAACCAGCATTTTCTGACCAGTCCGCATCGGTATTATGAAGTCGACTTCCTTACCTGTTTTCGTCTTGTAGTAATACACTTCAGACCAACGACGCCGGATGGCCGAAAATACGAGATTCTCAAGCAGGTGCCCGGAATTGACGAGTATCCCCGATGATATCGACGTCACCAAGCCATGGTCGATACAGTAGACTTTTTTCGGATTGGCCTGACTGCGAGACAACGATGCATCAAACAATCTGACGCTGAACAGGCAGTAGGCGTCCTCAAACCATCGCATATAATCCGAGACCGACGATTTGGGAACCTTGTGCCCAAGCGATTTTAAATATCCAGTGAGCTTGTTTATTGAATAAAGCGATGCGATATTATCCACAAGCCAATGAGCCAGATCAGAAACCGCCCTGGGATGCGATATATCATGACGCTCTACTAAATCTCGAAACAGAATCGCCTGAAAATATTCCTGGTGCGTCTTGATCCGCAAATTCCTGTCCAGCCCGATCACTTCTGGAAAACCGCCTGTGACCCAGTATTCCTCAAAAGCCTTCCTGACAAGCAATTGACTCTTAGTCGAGAGCGACCCGGCGAACTCGATACCCTTAGCATCAAGAAACTCTCGAAACGAAAAGGGAAACATCTCCCACGATAACGCACGCCCTCGCATCTGCGTGGCGATCTCCCGAGAGAGCATCTGGGCCGATGAACCCGTAAGGTACATCTCGCATTTTTCGGTGCGCATCAGACGATCTATGAACGGCTCCCACCCGGAAACCGCCTGTATCTCATCAAAAAAACAGTAAACCGTTTCGACGCCCTTCTTCTCAGGGTAAAGCGAGTAGTACGCCTCTACAATCAGCCCGAAATTGCCCTGTTGTAAATTGTGCAGCCGATCATCGAAAAAGTTCAGGTACAGGATATTCTCTCGCGATACACCGGTATCAACGAGCTTCTCGATGATCTGATAAAGATAAGTCGACTTTCCACATCTCCGCACGCCGATGCAGACCGCAGCCTTTCCGGAAACGGCCTGGAGTTGCAAGCGACGCGGTACTCCGGTTTGGAGATCAGCTTCCTGAAAGTCCAGAATTACTGCCTTGATTGTATCCAGCATAGAACTCATATCGGCCATATCCTTACCCACTCTTGCATCAAACCGGTAATAATAATAGCCATATAGGCCACAGCACGTCAATTTTTTTTCCCAGATCAAACCTTTCGCCCGGCCATGCAGACGCTTATAATATTTCTCAGTTAACTCTGATCAGGAAAACGCCCATGAAACCAACTGAAATTGCTGTCATTTCGTTCATTTCACTATGCGTGCTGGTCTGGATCGGGCACATCATACGGATGAAGATACGCCTGATGGGTAAGCTCTACTTGCCCTCCAGCGTTATCGCCGGACTCATCGGACTGGCGATCGTACAATGCTGCCGGGCCGGCGGGGCGCCGTTGCCCGAAGATATAACGTTCGTCTGGGGTAAGCTGCCCGAGTTCCTCATTAACATCGTGTTCGCGTGCCTGTTCCTTGGTATGGCGATCCCGGGCGTCAAAACGATATGGCGCCATGCAGGCCCGCAACTGGCCTACGGACAGATCGTGGCCTGGGGGCAATATGTTGTTGGTATCGGACTGTTCCTGGCGGTGATAACCTGGATGTACCCCGAACTGCCCGCGATGTTCGGCGGTGTGCTTCCGGTCGGATTCGAAGGCGGGCACGGGACGGCCGGTGGTATGACCAAAGTATTCGCCGACTACAACTGGGCCGCCGGCAAGGATTTCGCCCTGGCGTGCGCCACTGCGGGCATTATCAGCGCAGTTATCGTCGGGATGATCCTGGTGAACTGGGCCGCACGCAAAGGCTACACAACGCGCAAGCAGAACCCCGAAGACGTGCCCGAAGACGACTCAATCGCAGTGATCCCCGTCGAACGCCGACCCGAAGCCGGGAAGCTCACAATCTCGTCAAACGCACTGGAAACACTCTCGTTCCAACTGACGATAGTAGGAATCGCAATCGGCCTGGGCTGGGTAGGCAAGCATGGCCTGATTCTCATCGGTCATGCGTACGGCGGTATCGTCGATTTGGCGATCCACATGGACCTGCTGGCTGCCGGTACGTACGGCCACGCCACCGTAATGCAACTGACCGAAAGTTTCCCGCTGTTCCCTCTGTGCATGCTGGGCGGGCTGATGGTGCAGGTATTGGCCAACAAATTCGATAGCCATAAGCTCATAGACCACGGGCTGATGAAACGCGTGCAGAACACCGCCCTGGATTTCCTGGTG
Source organism: Phycisphaerales bacterium (assembly GCA_018645065.1). Classification (GTDB taxonomy): domain Bacteria; phylum Planctomycetota; class Phycisphaerae; order SM23-33; family SM23-33; genus BS750m-G57. The sequence continues at coordinate 4,685 of JABGPF010000180.1, read as the reverse complement.
GTCGCCGCCATCGCGACGATACGCATAGAAGCCATCGCCGACGGGCTCATACCCTTTGCCATGCTGGTTGTCGCCGGTGTCGCCTGGAACGTTTTCTGCGTAATGTTCCTCGCCCGGCGCCTGTTGCCCGACGCGTGGTTCGAGCGGTCAATCGCCGAGATGGGCCAATCGATGGGCGTAACAGCCACCGGTCTGCTGCTATTGCGCGTGGTCGACCCGGACTACGAAACCCCCGCTGCCGACGCCTTCGCCTACAAACAAATCCTCCACGAACCGTTCATGGGCGGCGGGTTATGGACATCAGCAGCCATCCCATTCCTGGCGATCTGGGGCGGATGGCCCGTACTGGGAATCACCGTCGCCGCAGTAATCATCTGGATAATAGTAGCAAGCGCAATGCGAGCAAAACGCTAGCGGAACGCTTTATCCAAACGCATCAGCTTAACGACGCGCGAAACCGCAAGCGGTTTGGGATGCGATCGGAAACATATTTGTTCGCAAGCTACTAAAAACCGCTTGCGGTTTCGCGCGGTTTTCGAGCGATTAAAATACCGTTAAACAATCGCCATGTTGTTGCGGTGGATTACTTCGTCGTATGGTTTGTCGCCTAAGACTTGCTGGATCTTGTCGGTTTGCAGCCCCTTGATCGTTTCGATTTGCTCGGATGAATAGTTCGTTAAACCGCGTGCGATTTCTGCGCCCGTCGCGTCGATAACCGCGATCATATCGCCCTGGCGGAACTCGCCGTCAACGCCCGTTATGCCCGAGGGCAAGAGGCTCTTTCCGCCTTCGGTGAGGGCCCGCGCGGCGCCGGAGTCTACTGCAACTTTCCCCACAGGGCTGGCGGTCAGTCCGATCCAGCGGCGACGGGACGACATCTTGCGCTCAGCCGGTACAAACACCGTGCCCAGTTGCTCACCGACAAGCAGACGCCTCAACACATCCGGCGTGCGGGCGTTTGCGATTACCGCTGCCGACCCTGCACGAACAACCATATCAGCGGCTTGGAGTTTGGTCGCCATCCCGCCGGTCCCGAATTTGCTTCCACTGTCGCTGACCAGCGACATGGCCTCATCGTCGACTTGCGTGATAACGTCCACTACTTCGCCATCGCTCAGCACACCGTCCACCACCGTAAGCAGCGCCAGCAGATCGGCGCCGAGCATGTTGGCTACGATCCCGGCCAGCACGTCGTTCTCGCCGTAGCGGAGTTCTTCGATCGCCACGGTGTCGTTCTCGTTGATAATCGGCAAGGCGCCGTATTCTTCGAGCGCCGCCAGAGTGTTGCGAATGTTGAGATACTGCTGGTGATCTTCAAAACTGTTGCGGGTAACGAGCACCTGGGCGACCTGCACGCCGTAGCGTGCGAAGATATCGTGGAAGGTGCGCATTAGTTGTCCCTGGCCGATGGCTGCGGCGGCCTGGAGCTGCGGAGTAGTTTTGGGTCGAGCGTCCAGGTTCAGTTCGCCGATCCCCGCTCCGATAGACCCGCTGGCCACGAGCGTTATGCTGACCCCGGCGTTTTTCACCGCGGCGATCTGCTCGGCAAGTGCAGCGATAGCGTCTTCATCCGGGCGCCCGGTCGGCTGGCAGATAGCGTTGGTTCCAACCTTAACAACGATCCGCCGCACGTTGGGCAAGACGTTTTGTCTCAAATCTTTACCGGGCATTTTACTAGTTATTCTCCGCCGATTCGATTATGTCTGTCGCGATTCCGCCCGGAGCCAGTGCGGGTTTTCGGTTCAATACTCCGCAGATCATTTCGACATTGCGTCGCGTGGCGCCCTGTTGGCTCAGGACGTATTGTTGCGCATCTTTTCCCGCCTGATCAGCAACGCTCGGGGCGTCCAGCCACTTGTCGAGCGTCGCGACAAGTTCGTCGACATCAGCCACTCGCACGCATCCGTTTTCGGCGAGATCATCGGCCTGGGGGAAGTTGAATGTGTGCGGCCCGAACGCCGTTGGCTTGCCTAGTGCAGCCGCTTCGATCATGTCCGAACCGCCCATCGGGACCAGCGACCTCCCAACAAACACGCACGAAGCCAAAGCGTAAAACTTTCGCAGTTCGCCCATCGTATCGCCAAGAATTATCGCATCATCCGGGGCATCTGCCGCCGAACCGTCGGGCTGGTCGCTGCGGCGAATAACAGACGCCCCACCGCCGGTAATCAGCTTGGCGACCTCGTTGAAACGTTCGGGTTTTCGAGGCACAATCGCCAATCGGGCCGCGGGATGCTTACCCTCGCCCCGCAATTTCGCAAATGCGTCCAGCAGCAGTTTCTCTTCACCGGGCCCGGTCCCGCCTGCGACTATGAGCTTATCGGCGGAGGTTATTCCCATCGCGCCGGCAAGTTCATCCTGGCCGGGCAGGTTGTCAGCCACTTCAATCGTGTCGAACTTCATCATGCCCGTGACATGCATTTTTTCGCTTCGCGTACCGAGCTTTCTGAAGCATTCGGCGTAGACCTCCTCCTGCACGCCGATCGCTGTAAGGCGGTTGAACAATTTCGCCGCCAGCGGCCCGAGTTTTTTGTATCCGGGATAGCCCTTATCGGGGCTCATTCGCCCGTTTACAACTACCACGGGGATTTTTCGCCTGTTGCAACCGGCAAGGAAATTCGGCCAGACGTCGCCTTCCATGAGCACCACCAGATCGGGCCTAGCCCTGCCCAGGGCACGCCTCACAACCAGCGAGAAATCCAAAGGCCAGCGGATAACACTGTACGTCGGGGCAAAAAGTCGTCGGGCGGCAGCCATTCCGGTGTCGGTGCTCGTCGAGATGATAAGTCTATAATCAGGCAGTTGCGACTGCAACTCACGCACGATCGCCGCCAGCGCGTTAACCTCACCCAGCGACACACCATGCAGCCAGATCACCGGTTGAAGCCCATATCGCAGAGGCAATGCTCCGAAGCGTTGGCCCAATCCGTCACGATAGCGTCCATAACGGATCATCTTGTAAATAATTACCGGACTGAACACCACCAGCAGCAGCGCGTAAATTAAATCTAAAAGTATACCCATAACCTAAGTATCCGCAGGAAAGCATGCAGTGTCAATAAGACGTTACCGCTTGCGGTGTCGCCGCCGTGCGCCGTTGTCGCGCGCCGTTGTCGTGCGCCGTTGTCGTGCGCCGTTGACGTGCGCCGCTGCTCACTTAACGCCTTCGACTCCTTTGACTGTGTATTTCTCTACTGCTGTTGTCAGGTCCACGCCGTTGATGTTCGCCAGTGTGTTCAACCAGGCCAGGACGTCTGCGAATTCTTCTTCCTTGTTTTCCTGATCGTCGCCTGCAAGTGCGGTCGCCAACTCGCCGACTTCCTCAATGAACCACATGAAAGTGCCCGGCGTTCCGCGCTCTGCGTCGCGTTTCCCGTACTGGTTAAGGATGAAATCCTGGAACTCTTTGATAGTCACGTCGTGTCCGTCTTCCATGTTTAGCTGTCTTCCTTAATAGACTTGATCGCTGATTCGATCATCATTTTAACTCTGTTGGCCTGGCTAGCCGAGTCGAGCGACAGGGCCTTGTCTGCAGCCTTGTCGGCTCGTTTAAGCTCGTCTACGTTGCGTGCGGCGCGTCCGGCCAGGAACCTCATCATCGCCATTTTGGTCCAGGCGTCAGCGGAATCTTTTTCAAGCATGCAGACTGCGCCAATGGCGGCGACGGCCTTATCGTATTGCCCGGCTGAGCGATGTATCGACGCCATCGCTTCGTATGCGCTGGCCTCGTAGGGATTGATCCTCACGATCTGTTTGAAGTACTGCATTGCCTGGACGTCGTCTTCTGCGGCGAGGTATATGTCGGCGATTTGCCTGGCGTATTTCTGGTCCTTCATCGTTCGGCGGTGCAGCTCGATCAGGTTCGGGAGGGCCTTTTTCGGTTGCCCCATCTGGACGTATTTCGTCGCCAGTTGCTCGTAGGGCCAGGGGTCAAGCGGCATGCGTTGCTTCAGCAGTTCCAGCGACGATATCGCCTTGGGCCAGTTGCGTTTGGCCAGGTAACACTCAGACAGCACCCTGGGCGCCGAGCGTGATGTGTGATTTACGCTCTCGAGCTTGTTGGCGGTTTTGATCGCGTTATCGTACTGTTTTTTGCTGAGTTGGTGGAGGGCGACAACAGCCAGTGCTTTAGGTTGCTCGGGGTTAAGTTTCAGCGCCGCCTGTGCGGCGGTGTGCGCTTTGGCCTTGTTCGCCCCGCCGCGGCTGGGGGTGTAATACCATGCGATGGCGAGTTTTGCCTGGGCGTCGGCCTGGGCTTTTTTGTCTCCGGTGGCCTTGGCCTTCACCAGTTCCAGGCGGGCCTTCGCCAGCGTGGGCGGTGGGTCGCTAGGGTATCCCCACTGCTCGATCTGCTTCTTCGCCCAGATGGCGAAATCCTTATCGAACTGCTTTTCGGTGGTCTTCAGCACTTTGGCGAAGAGTTCCTTCTGGGTCATTCCGTCGCGGAAGCCTTTCAGCATCGCCAGGATCGTCGGGTACTTGCGGGTGTCGATCACGTACTCCATAATCCACTCGGCCTGGGCGTACGCCAGCGATCTGTCGCTTCGTTTCTTCGGCCTGATGAAGCCCCAGTCCAGCTCCTTAATCGGGAACAGTTTCTTTGCTCGAACAGTCGCCACCAGCAGCTTAACGGCTTGATAGTTCCGCCTGTCGGGCTGCTCCCAAACCGCGCACGATTCGGTGAA
>JABGPF010000179.1 GCA_018645065.1 Phycisphaerales bacterium | reverse complement strand
GCCCCAATAGTGAATAAGGAATTCCTTATTCACTATTGGGGCTCTGACCCCATATGATCACAGTATGATCGCAGCCAATAATCGGATATGATTTCGCTCGAAGACGGTTCGCTTGTCTGTTTCAGCAAATACGAACAGTAAAACGCAAACCCGCAAACCGGTTATCCGGAAAGGAAGCGACTATGAAAACGATTTCGAGGCGTAGTTTCATGAAGATGGTTTCGGCGTGTTCGGTTTCGCTTGCGGCCAATCGTTTGAACGCCGCTGAGCCTTCGGCCGATGGCGATCATGTCAATGTCTTGTTCATTGCAGCCGACGATCTAAATACGGATATCGGCTGCTACGGGAACAAACAGGTAAAAACTCCGCACATCGACAGGTTGGCGAAAATGGGCGTTCGTTTCGACAGAGCATACTGCCAGCAACCCCTCTGCGGACCCAGCCGGGCCAGCGTAATGACCGGACTCCGCCCCAACACCACAGGCTTCGTTCGCCTCTGGGACGACCTTCGCAAACTCCGCCCCAACGCAGTCACGCTCGGGCAGTTCTTCCAGAAGAAGGGATACTACTCAGCGCGTGTGGGCAAGATATATCATTACAACAACCCGGCGGCGATCGGAACCGACGGGCACGACGACGCCCTGACCTGGAACCAGCGGTTCAACCCCGCGGGAATCGATAAGTTGCAGGAAGAGAAAATCATCCGCTACCCGGGCGGAAAGACCGGGCGAAAAGGCGGATTGGGAATCTCGATGGCATGGTGGGGACCGGAAAGCAAAGACACCGAACACACCGACGGCATGGTCGCGACCAAGGCAATTGAACTGATCGACAAGCACAAGAACAAACCGTTCTTCATCGCCGCAGGTTTCTTCAATCCGCACTGCCCCTACGTGGCTCCGAAGAAGTACATGGACATGTATCCGCTCTCTGAGATCACCATGCAAAACCTCACCGAAGCTAAGAAGGATCTCGACGACGTACCGAAAATGGCGGTTCAGCGCGACACAAGAAACTGGCCGTACTTCTTCAAAAACGTGAGCATCGAAGAGGCCAAAAAGTGCAAACGAGCTTACTACGCCTGCGTTTCTTTCGTCGACGCCCAGGTCGGACGCCTGCTGGACGCACTGGAAAAACGCGATCTCATGAAAAACACGGTGATCGTGTTCTGGTCGGACCATGGATATTTTCTGGGTGAAAAGGGCCTGTGGTACAAACGCAAGAATTTCGAACGATCTGTGCGGGCTCCCATGATAATCGCCGGGCCAGGAGTCAAAAACGCGGGCAAGGCGTGCAACCAGCCGGTTGAACTGCTGGACATGTACCCAACTCTCGTTGACTACACCGGACACAAAGTACCAGAGCATCTGGACGGACGTTCGCTCCGCCCGCTCCTGAACGACCCATCGGCGACATGGGACAAGCCCGCAATTTCCCAGGTGTTCCACAACCAAAAAGCCCAGGGATATTCGATTCGGACCATGAAATGGCGATACACAGAGTGGAACCAGGGAACCGCTGGGCGAGAACTCTACGACCACCAGGCCGATCCGGACGAAGTGACGAACCTGGCGTCCAAGCCCAAATACGCCGACGTCGTCAAACGCCTCAGCAAACAACTTGCCCCCTATTGCAAGCAGCACCAACGCCAGAAAACCAAATGAGAAAACCAAGTCGCCCGACGGGCCGTGATACTCCCAAACGGCCTGTTTCACATAAAAAAAGATTTCGCCCTTGACCCTAACGACAAGCTGTCGTACTATTACGACATATTGTCGTGACACGTTCAAACATAGAAGGATCAGCGATATGAAGCAACCGGCATTGGCTAATGCGGAACTGGGGGTTATGGACTTGCTCTGGCGGGAGGAGCAACTGACTGCTCGCCAGATACGCGACCAACTCTACGCCGATGCGACCCGAGCACAGCACGGGACCGTCCAGAAGCTCTTGCAGCGGTTGGAAGACAAGGGATACGTCGCCCGCGACCGCAGTTTGTCGGTCCATTTGTTCTCGGCGACGATCACTCGCCAGACTTACGCCGGCCAGCAGCTCGAATCGCTGGCAGACACGCTGACGTCCGGATCGTTCGCCCCGCTGATTACGCATTTGGTAGAGAAGCAGAAAATCTCCTCCGACGAAATCGACCGCATTCGAGCCATCCTCGACGAACACGAACATGAAAACAAGGGAGCGGAATAGTGGTTGATCTGCTCCTGAAAATCGGAATCAGCAATGCATGCTTCGCCCTTGGGTTGGCGGTTGTGGCGATGGTGGTCGCAAGAACGGCCAAACGCCCGCACCTGGCGAACCTGCTGTGGTTGCTGGTGCTGGTGAAGTTGGTCACCCCCCCGCTGGTTACGATACCGGGGCTCGCGATTCTTGAAACATCCGACACTCCTGCGACGGTCGAAAGCAACACACCGTCCGAACCGTCGATAGCTGGCGTAAATCTGCCTGAAGACGCCCAGGCGGTGGAGCCGGCAAGCAGCGATAATGCCCCGCAGATCTCGCTGGCGACAACCGACGTCGTAAAAACGGAGAGCACCGCGGCAGTTCTGGCGAGAATCAAACAATGGGCTCCGCTTATCTGGCTGCTTGGCAGCGTGACCGTTCTGGTTTGGTCGCTGATTCGCGTGTGGCGATTCGGGCGGTTGCTGACGGTAGGTTCCCAACCAGCGCCGGAGCAGTTGCAGACCGAGGCCAAGAGGATCGCACGCCGACTCAAATTAAATTTAAAAAGGCTCCCGACGATCTGCACGACATCGGCTAATATTTCGCCGATGGTCTGGTGGACCGGTGGGAAAGTTCGGGTTGTAATACCGGCGGCCCTGCTGGAGCAACTTGAACCGAAACAGTTGCGATTGGTATTGGCCCACGAGTTGGCTCATGTGCGGCGTCGAGACTATCTGGTCCGCTGGGTCGAGTGGCTGGCGTGCGTTGGGTTCTGGTGGAACCCCGTGGTATGGTGGACACAGCGGAACCTGCGGGCCACCGAAGAAATATGCTGCGACGCGATGGTGATATCGTCGCTGAACCCCAAACCTCATTCTTATGCCGAATCGATTCTAAAAGCGGTTGAATCGCTCATCGCCCCGGCGATTCGTCCTCCGGCGATGGCAAGTGAAATTAATAGTGGTGGATTTCTTGAAAGGAGATTCAAAATGATCGTATCCAACAGTTCAAAGCAATCAAAATCGCGTTGGCTTCAGGCATGTGTTTTACTGTGTGCGGTGATCGTACTGCCGCTGGGCGCAGCTTCGGCGCAAGATATCGAGGCGGTTTGGAAGCGTCTCCAGACCTCGGTCAAGAACGGTGAGATCAGCCAACAGCAAGCCCACATAATGATGGGAGCCCTCAAGGGTTCGATGTACAAAGGGGAAAAATCTGCAAAAACAGATCGCCGCCCAGAGCAACCCGATCGCAAAAGAATCGACAACCACATGCGGGAAATATGGGGCAAGCTCCAGCATGCGGTTAAAGAAGGTAAAATGTCCCAGGAAGACGCCCACAGAAAAATGGGCGAGATAAAGAAGAAGTTCTACACCCAACCCAAACACCGCCCCGAACATCACAAGGGCAAAGACCGCCCGCAAGAGCATCGCGGAAAAGAAGCTGCCGTTGTTCACGAGATCGGTCGATGGGTCCACTCGGTAGGTGAAGATCTCCGCAAAGCCGCCGAATCGGGCAAGATCACCGGTAAACAAGCAATGATGAAATGGCAGGGATTCAAGGAGCATCAACTCGCTCCAAAACTCAAAGCCGTCGTCAAAGAAGGCAAAATGTCAGAAGCAACCGCTCGCGAGTTCTGGCGCCAGGTGGAAGCTGGTGAGAAACGCGATGCCGCAAAACGGGCACACAAGCCCAGCAAAGACCGAGAGCCTCACAAAAAAGGCGGTTCGGCGATCGACCATATTGGACACTGGGTCGGAAAAGTCGGTGAAGATCTCCGCAAGGCCGTTGAGTCAGGCAAAATCACCGAAGAACACGCCTGGAAAGCATGGGGCGAATTTAAACACAAACAACTGGCGCCCAAACTAAAAGCCACGGTCAAAGATGGCAAAATGTCCGAAAAGCAAGCCTGGGACTTCTGGCGCCATATAGAACTCGCCGAAGCCGGAGAGAAACTCAAAAGCGCCGTCGCAAAGAAGCAGATGTCCGAAAAAGACGCCCGCAGGAAATGGGAAGAAATCAGGAAGAAAATCTTTTCCGACGCCAGGAAAGACCAGAAACCCAAAGAGCAGAAACCCACAGACCACAAGCCCAAAGATCGAGGCCAGGAATACCTGATGAAGATCAGGAGAGAACTCGGCGCCGCTGTCCGGGCCGGTAAGCTCAGCAGGGAAGATGCAGGCAAGAAATTCGCCGCAGCCGAGAAAATGATCAAGGAAAGAATGGCTCACGCACGCAAGCAGCGCGGCGGCGAGCACAACGCCCCGAAACGCCCGGACTGGGAAAACATCAAGAAGCGGATCGAAGGCGCAGTAAAACGCGGCGACATGACCCGCAAACAGGCCGATGCGAAATACATAGAAATCAAAAAGCACATGGCTCGGACGACACACAAGTAAGGCTGCGGGCCGCTGAAAGCGAATACCCGCCCAGTAGCAATAGGAGTACCGAATGCCTGACAATAACCAACTGCCCCGCCGCGATTTCCTCAAGCAAACCGCGCACGCCGTTGCAGTCGTGAGCCTTGCCGGAACGGCAGCGGCAGCGGCGCCGAAAGACAAGCTGATCAAACTTGCCGACACGATCCCAACCCGCGTGTTCGGCAAGATCAAAACCAAACTGCCCATCCTGGGCTACGGCGGAGCAGCCCTACCGAAGAAATGGGGCAACCCGCTTTCGATGGAAGACAGAGTCAAGCTCGTACGTCACGCCTACGACAGTGGAATCCGTTATTTCGACACGTCCATCAGCTACTCCTACCAGGAAAGCCAGTCGATCATCGGCAAGGGCCTGAAAGACGTTCGCGACAATGTCTTCATCACAACGAAAGTGGACTTTTGGAACAGAGCCCGACCCGACGGACGGATCGATAAAGTCAGCAAGAAGGCCGTCGCGCACCAGATCGATAAGAATCTTCAGGAACTGCAGTCGGACTACATTGACGCGGTCTTGATCCACGGTACTCCGGGCGTCGAGCAGATGACCATCGAGCAGTGCATGGAAGTGTATGGCGAACTGGCCAGGGCCCGCGACAAGGGCAAGATCCGCTTCATAGGCTTCTCGGCCCACTCGTACTTCGACAAGGCGTTAGCGCTGACCAAGACCGGCCAGTTCGACCTGTGCATGTTGGCCTACGGTTATCTGCCCCGAGGGCACGACCAGAAGTTCTCGAAAAAGGCGATCGCCCTTCGCGAGGAATGCATCGTCGAGGCCCACAAACGCAAGATGGGACTCGTGGCGATGAAGGTCGTAGGAGCAGGCGTTATGGGCGCCTGGGCGCCTCATTTCGTTCCGAAATTCGACAAGGAACGAGCGAAACTGCTGCCCGGGGCGGCGATACGGTACGTGCTGAACGACAAGCGATTCAACATGCTGGCGATAGGAATGCGATTAAAGCACGAGATCGCAGCCAACATAAAGACCCTCGCTGGCGACACGACGTTCACCAAAGCCGACAAGGCCCTGCTCGAAGCGTTCGGCCCGCACGCCCTAAAGAGCAAGGCTATGAAAAATATGAAAGTCGAGTGATAGGCCCGCACGAAAACCACAACTGCAAGGAAAGCCAAATGCCCAAATTAAACAGAAAACTTCCACTGGCAACGCTGGCGATAATATTGGCGATCGCTGCGATCGCCCTACCGCTGATAAGCGAATCGGCCGACAAGCCAACAGGTAAAATCAAGGACGTTGCGGCGTTGAAAATTCGATGCTCGTATTACCGCAACGGTCGGATACACGTCGGCATACTCGGAACGCCCGACGGTAAACCTATCACCGAACCGCCGGTAAAGAGTTGGGAGGATTTCAAGCCATCCTGGTCGAAAACCGGCAACATGCTCGTGTTCTTCCGTCGCGTGAAGAACGACCCGGTCGTGGTCAAATGGAAGACCAAAATCTGCATCATTAACGCCGACGGAACAGGCTTCCACGAGCTGACAGACGGGAAGAACACCAACTTCAACCAGACCTGGACGCGCGACGGGACCAACACGCCGATCTGGAACCGCAGGAACGTCAAGACAGGCGGGTTCATGGTCATGAAGAGCAAGGTCGGCGCCAAGCCGGGCCAGGAAGTCTGCATCACCAACCCGAAGTATCACCATTGGGCCTATAGCTGCCTGATCGACGGCAGGATCCTCGTCCAGACGATACACCCCAAGCTCGGATGGGGCTACTTCCTGATGACGCCGAAACCCGATGGGAAGAACGTTTACCAGCGTATAGACACCGCAGGGCTGGCCAAAAAGGGGCTGCTGGATCGCATAAGCATCTCGCCCAGCGAAGACAAAGTTTGCTTCGAACACCAGATCGGACACAAGCACAACCCGATCGGCAGAACGCTTTTCGTCGCCGACTTCAGCGCCAAGAAGCTGGCGTTCACCAACGTCAAAGCGATTGCAAATCCCGAGCGTAAAAAGCGATGGTACGCTTACCCGCGATGGACCAAGGGCGAAAAATCCATCGTCTTCCACGCAACCCCGGAACTCCACCTGTATACATTGAAAAGCGGAGTCACAACAAAAGTATCGACAGACCCGCGAGCCGAATACCGATACCCCCACGGCGAGGCGATGCCCAAATAACCGTCAAGATATCCCCGTAATCGACGAACCACTTGCAAGCCTCGTCGCAATAGCGCCGAGGCTTGTTTCGTTCAGCCTGATGGGAGCACGTGAAAAACATGACTCAACTGTTTAATCTGCAAAAAATCAAAGCCGCTGCATGCTGCCTGGCGGTGGCGTGTTCGGTATGCGCCGCGGCGGGGGCAAGAATTGAAAACGGACGAGCGATCGTCAAAGCCGCCGGCGTAACCGGTGGGCTCGTTGTGGTCATAGGTTGCGACGATCCGTCGCTGCTGGCGAGTCTGCATCGCGCGGGGCCATATCTTGTTTGCGGACTGGACGTCAACGCGGGCAAAATCACCGCGGCACGGAAGTTCCTCCTGGAAAACAAACTCTACGGACCGGTCGTAGTGTCGCAACTGCAGGACACCCAGCTCCCGTACGCCGATGAGTTGGTCAACATGATAGTGGTAACCGCCCGCAGCAAGATAGCGGTCGAAGAAATGAAACGGGCCCTGGCGCCCAACGGCGTAATTGTTGACATCACCGGCGACAAGATAGAAATCACGCGCAAGGCCCGCAACGCCAAACTCGACGAGTGGACCCACTACCTGTACGACGCGACTAACAACGCAGTCTCGAAAGACACCACCGTCGCCCCACCGCAAGGTATCAGATGGACCGCCGGACCGAAATACGCACGAAGCCACGAACATTTCGCATCGGTCAGCGCGATGGTCTCAGCGGCAGGACGCCTGTTCTATATTATCGACGAAGGCCCGATCAGTTCGGTCTACATGAAGCCGAAATGGAGCCTCGTGGCCCGCGACGCATTCAGCGGCGTACTGCTCTGGAAGAAACCGATCGCCAACTGGGAATCGCACTTGCGAGGCTTCCGCAGCGGCCCGCCGGAGATCGGAAGGCTGCTGGTCGCAAAAGGTGATCACGTTTACGTCACACTTGGCCTGAGCGAGCCGGTAAGCGTTCTGGACGCAGCGGGCGGTAAAACGCTGGGCAAACTGGAAGGGACCGACGGAGCCCGCGAAATGCTGCTGACCGGCGGCGTGCTGTACGTGCTCGCCGACGACGTGACGGCTGAGGAGCACGAGCAACGCAAAAAGTGGATCAACGAAACGAATCCGAAACTGAAAATGTGGTACAACTTTCCGCGTAAAGCGTTACGGCTTTACGGGGCCCAGCGGGTGATTGCGGTCAAAGTCGCAACCGCCAAGACGATATGGAAACGCAAGTTCACCCAGCCCGGCGAGATCATGCCGACCACACTGGCGGTCGATGCCGGAAAAGTATGCCTGCAAACCGTATCGCACCTGGTGTGCCTGAACGCATCGGACGGCAAAGACGCATGGCGAAGTCCGAGGGCGGTCGCGAAAAGCCGACTGTCCTGGTCCACGCCGACTGTGGTGATCCATGACGGCGTCGTGCTCACGATCGACAGAATGGCCAAGGACAACGTCGGCAAATCACCGCCGGAAAAAGGTAGCAAGTGGATAATATCAAGCGGCGGGACCGAGATCATCCAGAAAGCCGAAATGTTCGCATTCGCACTCGATAGCGGCAAGCAACTCTGGCGGGCGCCCTACTTCGAAAACTACAACGTCCCGCAGGATGTCTTCGTGATCGACGGAGCGGTTTGGACAGGCGCCGTGCGACGCGGGCTCGACCCGGGCTTCACCCAGGGACGCGATTTGAAAACCGGGAAGATAACCGCCACCATACCCGCACAAAAAGGATGGGGGCACCATCGCTGCTACCGCAACAAAGCCACCGCCCGATGGATTATCATGGGGCGCGGCGGAATGCAGTTCATCGACACAAAAAGCGGTAAAAGCAGTAACGTAAGCTGGGCGCGCGGCGGATGCCAATACGGAATAATGCCCGCAAACGGACTGATCTACACCCCGCAACATTCCTGTGCGTGCAGCCCAGAAAGGTTAATCACCGGCCTGAACGCACTGAGCCCGAAATCCAGCAGCCAGCAAGCCCCCCTGCCACTGATAAAAGGTCCGGCGTTCGGTAAACCAAAACCTCGCCTATCGGAAGATCCCAAATCAAAGGATTGGCCCACATATCGCGGCAATGCTCGTCGGGGCGCCTATCTGAACCGTCCGGCGATGAGCCGCCCCGGCGTGGTCTGGAAGACAAAACTCCAGGCTCCGATTACCGCTCCGGTAGCTGTAGGCCGGTTGGTGTTCGTCGCAGAGACAGACCGTCACAACCTCCTGGCGATATCAGCCGCCAACGGCAAAACGGCGTGGACGTTCACCGCCGACGGACGCATCGACTCGCCACCGACTATCGCGGGCGGCATGTGCCTGTTCGGAACGCGAAACGGATATGTCTACTGCCTGCGGGCCTCAGACGGCCAGTTGGTCTGGCGATTCGGCGTGTCGGCAAGGCCCAGGCGAATATTCTCTTACGGGCAAATCGAATCGGCCTGGCCGGTGCACGGAGCGGTACTCGTCGAGGGCGAAAAAGTTTACTTCGCCGCCGGGCGATCGTCGTCCAGCGACGGCGGGATTCGCCTGTTCGCTCTGAACATAAATTCCGGTGAAGTGCTGGCCAAAACAATCGCCAGCGACCGGCGCGGACCCGGGCGATTCCAGCGAGCGGTGCTTGCAGATATCCTATCTGCCGAGAATGGCGCGGTTTGGATGCGCAGCCTGGGGCTGGACAAAAATCTCAAGCCGATACCAAACGCACCGCACCTGCAGGCCCCGCGAGGATTCCTGGACGATACCTGGTGGCACAGAACATATTGGACGTACGCAGCGGAAATCGGCGGCGGATACTCCCACTGGCCGGATATCGGAAACGCCGCGCCCTCGGGGCGATTACTCGCCGCAGACAGTGGAAAAATCATCTACGGATACGGGCGAATGGCCTACACCAAAGGACACGGGCACGTCAAAGCCGACATGACCAAAGACTACAAACTCTTCGCCGAACTCATGCCGAAACGCACCGCAAAGAAACGCACCATCACATGGACCGCCCAGCTGCCGTTCGTCGCACGGGCACTAGTCCTCACCAGCAATGCGGTCCTAACCGCTGGCGGAAAATCGCCAAGCGAAACGGCGTTAAATCACGGACCGGGCGTTTTCTGGATAGCATCACGCAATGACGGCGCCAAAATAGCGTTATGCCAGCTGCCCGCCCCGCCCGTACTGGACGGCATGGCGATAACGAACCGCGGCGTATTCGTCTCGACAATAAACGGAACGATCGTCAGCATCCAACAAACCAAATGAACATATGGGGTCAGAGCCCCAATAGTGAATAAGGGCGCCTTATTCACTATTGGGGCTCTGACCCCACACGAACAGGCTAGTAACATGAAACATTCGCGACGCAACTTTTTAAAAACAATCGGATTCTCAGCGTTGGTGGGCCCGGCATTGCTGCGGGCGACGGATAAAGCGGTATCCAAACCGAACATCATTTACATTCTCGCTGACGATCTGGGCTATGGCGACCTGGGTTGCTACGGGCAGAAACAGATCAAAACGCCCTGCCTGGACAAGATGGCCGCCGAGGGCATCCGCTTCACCGATCACTATTCAGGCAGCACGGTTTGCGCCCCGTCGCGATGCTGTTTGATGACCGGCGTTCACACCGGCCATTCGTTTGTTAAGGGTAATCGCGAGGTCAAGCCCGAGGGGCAGTATCCCATACCCGCCGACTCGATCATGATATCCAAACTGCTGAAGACCGCCGGTTACACAACCGGAGCCGTGGGCAAATGGGGCCTGGGTTTCCCCGGTTCGCACGGCGCCCCGAACAAGCAGGGATTCGACTTCTGGTACGGGTATAACTGCCAGCGCCACGCGCACAGCTACTGGCCCAAATACCTGTGGCGGAACGAAAAGAAGGAGCCGGTCGCCAAGGGAACCTGGTCGCACGATCTGCTGACCAAAGAGGCGTTGGCGTTCATCAAACGCTCCAAAGACAAACCGTTTTTCCTGTACCTGCCATACGCAATTCCGCACGCACAATTGCACGTCCCGGACGTAACGCCCTACGAAAACGAAGACTGGCCGCAGAAACAGAAACAGTTCGCCGCGATGATAACCCGCATGGACGCAGACGTGGGCAAAATCATCGATCTGCTGAAGGAACTGAAAATCGACGACAACACGCTGGTAACGTTCGCCAGCGACAACGGGCCGCACCGCGAAGGCGGACAGAAGCCCGCATTCTTCAAATCATCAGGCCCGTTCCGCGGAATCAAACGCGACATGTTCGAAGGCGGTATCCGCGTACCGTTCATCGCACGCTGGCCGAAAACAACGCCCCAAGGCAAGACAAGCAAGCACATCTCGGCGTTCTGGGACATGCTGCCGACTTACTGCGATATCGCCGGGATAAAAACGCCGCCAGGGCTGGACGGAATTTCAATCCTACCGACGCTGCAAGGCCAATTCGACAAGCAAAAGGCACACGAGTACCTGTTCTGGGTATACACCGGAACGCGAACCGTGCGCAAAGGTAAATGGAAAGCAATAGGCTGGCCGCCGCGATTCAAACTCTACAATCTCGAAGAGGACATCGGCGAAACAACCGATCTGTACGCAAAGTACCCCGAAGTGGCCAAAGACATCAAACGCATAATGATAGAAGCGTTTCCCCAACCCAAAAAGCCAAAGAAAAAATCCTGACCGAAATTGAATATGGGGTCAGAGCCCCAATAGTGAATAAGGATTCCTTATTCACTATTGGGGCTCTGACCCCACACCACATCGCAATTTAGTAACCTCTGTCATCATGTCCGGTGCATTGAGTGAGGGACGGTTTCTTGGTGAACTGCAGGAGTTCTTTGGCGATTATTCCCGCCTTGTCTTTGCCAGGGGGTTGCCTGCCTA
>JABGPF010000178.1 GCA_018645065.1 Phycisphaerales bacterium | reverse complement strand
CTCAGCCCTTCAGGCTGTACGGCTTAACGACATTATTATCTCGAAAATCCGAATCCCTCGATAAATACAGGCGAATTTTAAAATCTAAATTTAGATGCGTAAGACCGGCTTACCGAGGACCCGGCCTCGCATCGTCGAGCCCTATGCTCTGGCGAACATAATCACTCCGATAGCGCACACCAGCGCCGAGATCGCTCCGCATACCAGGAACTGGGATCGGACGGCATTGAAGTCGGCGTCTTCTTTGCACCAGCGTGCGCGAATGCGTTGGCTGAACACTGGGGCAAATCCGCAGAATGCAGCATACGCCCCAGCCAGCGCCATCATAAACATGCCCGCCGGTTTTGTGATCTCACCGGTCCCGCCGTTCAGAACCACGCCGATCCCGCAGAGCACATTCCACACAATAACGAACATGATAATATACGACCTATTAACGGCCACCAGCGGGCCGAAAGTCTCACATTTACTGATTAAATTCCCAAAAACTCCACCGTTAGGCGTTTCCTGTTTTTTCATAATCCGATTCCACAATTAATCCAACCCCAAGCTAACCATACGTAATTATCAACCCCCGTTCAAGCAATAGACAGGATTTGAGAATTGGCCGCCACAGGCTGATCTGCGGTACGGCGGCGATGATCGTTAGATCCGGGGAACGCAACACTTAACTATTGTCTTGCCTGGCGGTAGTTTGTGTTGTTAATGTGTTATTAATGTTTTGAGATGATCGGTCAGCAGTTGTCGCATTACTATCGGCGGTGACAGCCGCGAAACGTGCTTTAGAAAGCGTTGTGTCAATGCCCACAACCAAGCAATACATAATCCATGTCGCTCAGGGGCGGCGTGTTGCCTGCGAATATTGCAGCAATATATTTACGTTTCTGATGCACGATCAGTGTCATGGTGTGGGAAGCGGCTCGCAGTTCGCCAGTGAGGAGAAATTTGCATCCCGTGCGTTGGACGATGCGCGAAAAGAGGTCCTTAAGATTGCCGGTGACCGCAACAGGGGTTTTGCCCTCTGCCCTCACTGCCGTATGTACCAGAGGTTCATGATCAAAGGCAAACGGAAGGCTCGCCGGATTGTCGGATGGTGCATTGGGACCGCCATTGGCGTAATGCCAATATGGTTACTGATGCTGCTGTACGACATGAATACCGTTATGGATTTGACATTCATGGGGCTGCTCGTGGTTAGCTTGTGCATCGCGGCGATGACTACCGGGCTGCTCGGCTGGTTGGCGCCGGTGTTTTTGTCGATCAATGCCGGTCCGCATAACGAACGCGACGAGCCCGAATCGATGACCGACGAGAAATTTATGCAGTGGACCGCCGATTGCGAAGCCCAAGGGGTCGATCCGATCACCTACTGGCTGACGTCTACGAATAATATCCCCTACGACGTTCGCCCGCTGTCTATCGGTTTGCTCGACTTGACCGGCCAGGATTTCTGTCGCGAGAGATATGGTGAACAAAGGGCGCTGGCGAATATCAGGCGGAACCTGGATGAGGGAATGGAAGAATTCTATAACTGACCGGACATTTTCTTGCACACGGATTTGGTGCTTCTGAAAACATAACACTGGATTGATTTGGCGTATAACTGTAAATATATAGCCAATCAGCGGAGATAGAGTCCGTTGCTTCTTACCTATTTAGACGGGCTAACAGAATGCTTTCGATTGATGTTCAACATACAGACGGTAAAGCTCGCGCCGGCGTGCTCACCACGCCGCATGGGCAGGTTCAAACGCCGATATTCATGCCCGTCGGCACCGCAGGCAGCGTAAAGGGCGTTACGCCTGATCAGCTCAGCGCCGCCGGTTCGCAGATGATTTTGGCGAATACTTATCACATGATGCTCCGCCCGGGCGGTGAAACTGTTGAGCGGCTTGGCGGTTTGCATACGATGATGGGCTGGGATGGTCAGATTCTTACCGACAGCGGGGGGTTTCAGGTGTTCTCGCTGTCGCATTTGCGGCAGATTGATGACGAAAAGGTCGTGTTCCAGTCGCATATCGACGGCAGCATGGAGGAGCTCACGCCTCGCCGCTGCATGGAGATCCAGCGTCAGCTCGGCGCCGATGTGATTATGCAGCTTGACGAATGCCCGCCGGGCGACGCGGACCACGATCATGTCGCCCGCGCGGTTGATCGTAGCATTTTGTGGGCCAAAAAATGCAAGCAGGCCTGGGGCGACGAAGGTAGGCCTGATAAGCAGGCGCTGTTCGGAATTCAGCAGGGCGGAGTGTTTGGCGACCTTCGCGCCGCCAGCGCCGAAGCGCTGGTCGAACTGGACCTGCCCGGATACGCGATAGGCGGTTTGAGCGTTGGCGAGGGGCACGAGGCGATGACTCTTGCACTTGACGCCACAGATTCGCTGTTCCCGTCTGACCGCCCGCGGTATCTCATGGGCGTTGGCGAACCGCGTGATATCCTGGCCGCTGTTTTACGCGGGATCGACATGTTCGACTGCGTAATGCCAACACGAAACGCAAGAAATGCATTTGCTTTCACTTGGGGCGGCCGATTGCGATTGCGCAACGCCAAGTGGAAAACCGACACGCTTCCGCTGGACGAAAACTGCACCTGCTACGCCTGCCGAAACTTCTCGCGCGGGACGATCAGGCACTTGTTCATGGCCAAGGAAATGCTTGCCGCTACACTGCTTACGATACACAATCTGCATTTTTTCGCCGATTTCATGGGCGCTATTCGCAAGTCGATCGAAGCGGGTAGCCTTGAGTCGGACGCGCAAAAATGGGTGTCGCAAATGTACGCATAGCTAGCGGTTTGGGGCGGGAAAAGTGGATTTGGCGGCAGTGGGCTTAGCTTTTCATTTGACCGCGGGGCGTTAATGGGGCACAATCCCGCCTCGGATATGATTTTAAAAAATCCAAAATCGGCGCCAACCGCCCCTTAATGGGCATAAAGGAAGAAACAGAATGAAAACTGTCAGAACACTGATGCTTGTATTTATTGTTGCGATTTCGCTAAGCGGACTTACCGCTATGGTCCAGGCCCAGGACACGACGAAAGCTCCTGCTGACCCGCCCGCTCCGGCCGCTGCCGCTGCTGCTGACGCCCCGGCCCCGGCCGCTGCCGACGCTCCGACTACTCCCGCCGTTACCGAGGGTCCTGCAATTACCGCTGATGACAATGTGACTGGTGACGAGTCGAAAGGCTCCGCTCCGTCTGGTGACGGCAAAAACGCCACCAGCCAACCGGCTGCTCCCAAGAGTCCGTTGGGCGATAATACGCTGCTGTACTACGGAATGGGCGCCATGGTGTTGATGTTTATCATTATGGGACGTCCGAAGCGTAAGGCTGAGAAGAAGCGTAAAGAGATGCTCTCGCAGTTGAAGAAGGGCGATAAAGTCACGACTATAGGCGGTATAATGGGTACGGTTCTGGAAGTTCGTGACGATGAAGTCACCATCAAAATCGACGAAGGAAGCAACACTCGCATGCGTTTCGCACGCTGGGCGGTTCGCGGAGTTGGCGTTGACGCCAAGACCGACGAGCCCGATGACAAGAAATAACGTTTCCAGCCAAGCCGCTTAATTTGCAGGCGGATGTATAAACGCTTGTAAATTGAAGTTTCATTGTCCAGAATGGTTGTTTACATTCTTTTGGGCGATAAGATGGACGCATGATCTGTCCATGAACCGCTTGAGGTTTACCAGGTATGAGCAAAATAAAAGTTGCTGTAGTCGGTGTGGGTAATTGCACCAGTTCGCTGCTCCAGGGTATTCATTACTATACCGGCGCGCGTGCCGAGCAGGCCATCGGCCTGATGCACTGGGACATAGGCGGATATCGACCCGAAGATATCGAGATCGTCGCCGCGTTTGATATCGATAAGCGCAAGGTCGGCGAGGACGTATCGACCGCAATTTTCGCCCGCCCGAACTGCACTACGGTGTTTTGCTCCGACGTTCCCAAAACCGGCGTGACTGTGCGCATGGGCCGGGTCCTGGACGGATGCAGCGAACATATGAGCGACTACGAAGCTCGTTACACGTTCATCAAAGCAGACGCCCCCGAACCGGACAAAGACGAAGTTGTCAGAGTTATCAGGGATTCCGGCGCCGAGATGGTGCTGAACTATCTGCCCGTTGGTTCGGAAAAAGCAACCCGCTTCTACGTGGAATGCGCGTTGGCGGCGGAAGTTGGGTTCGTAAACAACATGCCCGTCTTCATCGCAAGCGATCTTGACTGGGCCAGGCGGTTCGCCGACGCGAATCTCCCGATAATCGGCGACGATATCAAAGCCCAACTCGGCGCGACGATAACGCACCGCATCCTGACCGATCTGTTCAGGAAGCGCGGTGTGAAAATCGAACGCACATACCAGCTTAACACCGGCGGGAACACCGATTTCCTGAACATGTTGAACCGCGCTCGCCTGCTGAGCAAAAAAACATCGAAAACCGAAGCGGTCCAGTCGGTTGCCGGTGAGCGAATTGACGACCACAACATACACGTCGGGCCGAGCGATTACGTACCGTGGCAGGAAGACAACAAAGTTTGCTTCATCCGCATGGAAGGCAAACTGTTCGGCGACGTGCCGATGAACCTGGAACTGCGTTTGTCGGTCGAAGACTCCCCCAACTCAGCCGGTGTCGCAATAGACGCGATTCGATGCTGCAAGCTGGCGCTCGATCGCGGGACAGGCGGAGTGCTGGAGGCGCCGTCGTCATATTTCTGCAAGCATCCCCCGGTGCAGTACACCGACGACGAGGCCTATGCCCGCACCGAAGAGTTCATCAGCGGAACTGTACGATCAACGACCCGCATCGCGTCGAAATAAATGCCCGAACACCCCGGCGTCACTGAAATATCGTTCGGGCTTATTGTGAGTTGGCGATCATTTCTTTGAGAGTTTTCGCCAGGTTGGGCGCGTCGAGTCCGGCTTCGATGAGTTGTTCGTCGCGTGATGCGTGGGATATGAATCGGTCGGGAAGTCCCATGATTCGCACGTTTGCGGCGCTCAGGCCCATCTGGCAGGCCGCTTCAATCACCGCCGTACCAAACCCTCCCGTTGCTGCATGATCTTCGCAGGTTACTATCGGTTTGCCTGTTGCTATCAGTTGGCTTATCAGCGTTGTGTCCAGCGGTTTGGCGAATCGCGCGTTTACTACGCCTATCGACAGGCCTTGTGCGGTTAGTTGCTGGGCGGCGGTCATTGCGTTTTCGATAATCGATCCGTAGCACAGGAACGTTCCGTCGGTTCCTTCGCTTATTACGCGTGCTTTTCCCGGCGTGAATTCGGGGCATTTTCCCGGTACCGGTAGTGGTTCGGGCGTTTCTTCGCGCGGGTATCGTATCGCCGACGGTCCGTCCAGGGAGATCGCCAAATCCAGCGCGGCTTGTAGTTCGTTGGCGTCGCCGGGCGCCATCAGCGTTATCCCGGGCATTGATCGCAGCATTGCGATGTCCATTGTTCCGTGGTGGACTGCTCCGTCTGAACCGACCAGCCCAGCCCGGTCCATGCAGAGTATAACGTTGAGTCCTTGCAGGCAAACGTCGTGGAATATCTGGTCCATTGCTCGTTGCATGAACGTTGAGTAGATTGCAACCAGCGGTTTCATGCCTGATTTGGCGATACCGGCGGCCAGAACCATTGCGTGCGATTCGTTGATTCCGACATCGATGTATCGATCGGGGAATTCTTCTCGGAACTTCACCAGTCCTGTTCCGTCGGGCATTGCGGCGGTTATGGCTACGAGTTTCGGTTCGTTTTTTCCGGCCTGTAGGATCGTTTCACCGAACGCGGATGTCCAGGTTGGCCGGCGTTTTGATTTCGTGACGGATTTTCCGTTGGTTGCGTTGAACGCCGATGGGCTGTGGAATCCTCGCGGGTCTTCCACGGCGTATTGGCAACCTCGTCCCTTCACGGTGTTGACGTGCAGTATCACCGGGTGTTTGATTTTCGCAAGCCGCCTCAGCAACCTGATAAGATCAGGTATGTTGTGCCCGTCGACCGGTCCGAAGTATCCCAGCCCGAGCGCCTCGAACACCTGCCTGCCGTGAATGGTCGTCTTCAGCCCGTCTTTAATGTTCCGGATAGCGTCGGTAATTTCGTCGCCGAGGGGGAGATGGTGCAGAATGTTTTCGGTCGAATGTTTCAGACCGGTGTATGCGTCGGTCAGCCTCACGCGGTCCAGCGCGTAGGCCAGTCCGCCTCGCGTGCGGTCTATCGCCATCGAGTTGTCGTTCAGCACCACCAGGAACTGACGTTTCAGAACGGCCAGGTTGTTGAGCGCTTCAAGCGATATTCCGTTTGCGATGCTCGCGTCGCCGACGACGGCCACCACGTTCGTGTCGCGATTTTCGTGATGATCTCCCCACGCCAACCCCAACGCCGATGATATCGCCGTCCCCGCATGCCCGGTGGCGAACAGATCGTACGGGCTTTCTTTCGGGTCGGGGAATCCGCTGAGCCCTCCGCCTTGCCGCAGTCCGTCGAACTGCTTGCATCGCCCGGTGAGCATTTTGTGAGCGTAGCACTGGTGCCCCACGTCCCAGAGCAGTCGATCGCTGGAGAAGTCGAACACGTAATGCAGCGCGATCGCCAGCTCAGCCACCCCGAGATTACTGGCCAGATGACCACCGTGCGCTGATACTGATTCGATTATTCGTTCGCGCAGCTCGTCGGCCAGCGTGCTCAGTTCCGTATCGGACAAACTGCGCAACTCTTCGGGCGAGATCATACTGTCCAGCAGGTTATCGGGTTCCATAAAGTCGGATCATTCGTTTATAAGTTCGGGTGTTTCGCGGCGTTTACCTGACGCGCCGCCTCACTATATCATACGTTATTGAGCAGGCCGAGGCCCGTTTTTTCGTTTTAGTGCGTTCTTTTGATCAGCAGATCGGCCAGTTTGATCAGTTTGTCGCCTCGCGGCCCGAAGCTGTCCAGCGCTGCGATCGATTGCTCGCTCAGTTCGGCGCCCAGCTTTCGAGCTGCGTCGAGTCCTATCTGGGCCACTACGGTTAGTTTGTCGCTGTCGGCGTCTTTTCCGGGCGTTTTGCCCAGGGCGGCGGCGTCTGCGGTAACGTCAAGAATATCGTCGAAAACCTGAAACGCCAGCCCCAGCGACTGTCCGTACTGGCCTAACGCTTCGATTTTAGAGTCGTCCAAACCGCCTGCGATACCGCCCATCGCCGCAGCCGCTCGCAGCAAGGCTGCGGTTTTTCGCATGTGAATATACGTAACGCCTTCGATACCGCCTGGCACGTCGCAGAGTTTCATATCGGCGACTTGCCCGGCGATCATGCCCGCCGGTCCGGCGCGCAGCGTTAATTCCAGCACCAGGTCGTTTGCGCGGGCCGAGTTGCTTTCGGCCAGAACGCTCACTGCCCGGGTCAGCAGGGCGTCACCGGCGAGAATCGCCATCGCCTCGCCGAACTGCACATGTGCGGTGGGTCGGCCTCGGCGCAGAACATCGTCGTCCATCGCGGGCAAGTCGTCGTGCACCAGGCTGTAACTGTGCACCAGTTCTATCGCCACGCTCGCCCGCCCGACGATTTCCACCTCGTCGCAGCCGCCTGCTTCGGCAGCCAACTGCACCATCGCCGGACGCAACCGCTTACCACCGTTCATCACGCAGTATCGCATCGCCCGGGCCAGATCGTCCGGTACGCCCGGTTCAATCAGCCAGCGATCGAGGTATTGGTTACATTTATCGGCGTATGGCGCCAGCAGCGCGCCCAGGTCCGTGATTTTAGCGTCGTCTGTCATAATGTTGCCTTAAAGTTATTTCGGCGTTATTATAGCAGTCTTGATTCTATTGGCTATGGTTTCGTTTCCGAGCGGTAGAGTCGTCTGGACGATATGGAGCAGAAAAATGTCGAAAATTCATCCGACAGCAATAATTGACCCGTCAGCCGAACTTGACGGAGCCGTCGAAATCGGTCCGTACTGCGTGGTCGAAGGCGACGTGAAAATCGGCGGTGGAACTGTTCTGCATTCGCATGTGGTTATCCACAGCCATACGACAATCGGCGAGAATAATCAGATACATCCGTTCTCCGTACTCGGCGGCGACCCGCAGGACTACGGGCACAAGCCCGGTACGACCACCTACCTGAAAGTGGGCGATAATAACGTGATCCGCGAAGCCGTGACGCTGAACCGCGCCACTGGCGAGGGTAACGTAACTGTTATTGGCAACAATACGATGTGGATGGCCAATGCACACGCCGGACATAACGTTCAGGTCGCCGATAACGTTATTTGCGCGAATAATGTGGCGCTGGCGGGGTATTCGGAGGTCGCTCGGAAAGTGATTCTCTCCGGTGGGGCGATGGTGCACCAGTTCACCTGGGTTGGCGAGATGGTGATGACCCAGGGTAAAGCGGGCATCAGCAGCCACGTACCTCCGTATTGCCTGCTCGCCGGTGGGATAAACGTGCTTGTCGGGCTGAATTCTGTCGGACTCAGGCGAGCCGAGCATATCTCCAGCGAAGACCACAAGCAGATCAAGGAAGCGTTTGCGATAACCTACCGCAGCGGTTTGAACAAGGGCAAGGTGCTTGAAAAGTTGGACGCTTGCAGCGATTGGGGCGAGGCGGCAGGTAAGTTCCGCGACTTCATCCGCAAAGTGGCGGACGCCGAAAAACCGTACAACCGAGCACTGTGCCGATATACGCCCAGAGCTAAATCGCGGTAGTGCGGCCGTTAGAACGTCACGTCAAAACTGGCGAAGAGTCCCGAGTAGGGAGCGACGGCTTCGGTGCGTTCGTGAATGAAATATCCCAGGCGTTCGTCGATGGCGGTAAGGAATGCGTCGATCTCAGACGAGTCGCCTTCTGTGATGCATTCGACCGAACCGTCAGGCAGGTTGCGAACCGAACCGGTTACGTCGAACGATCCGGCAAGGCGCCGGGTGTTGTACCGAAAACCGACGCCCTGAACGTGCCCGACGAATCGAATAATGCGTTGCTCTTTGGCCATTGGAAACAACCTTTGTTATCGGTGCTGATTGCGGTGCGATGCTTTTAGCATATAATCTCGTCTGGTTAGATGAAACTATTTCGCCAAGGAAATTAATATGACCGATCAAAATTTTACATACAGTGACTTGCTCTCACAGGCCATCGGCGCCAACGACCTTTCACGCCCCCAGGCGTATTGGGCCTTCACGCAGATAATGGCCGGACAGTGGACACCCGCCCAGATCGGCGCGATGCTCACCGCACTGTCAGCCAAGGGTGAAACCGTAGACGAGATCACCGCCGCCGCCCAGGCGATGCGAGATCATTCAGTGAAAATCGACACCGGCGGGCTCGACGTGATCGACACCTGCGGGACAGGCGGAACAGGACTCAAAACGTTCAATATCTCGACAGCGGCTGCGATGGTGCTCGCCGGCGCCGGAGCGAAAGTCGCAAAACACGGTAATCGCACCAATACGCGATCGAGCGGGTCGGCAGACGTGCTCGAAACCCTCGGTGTGAATCTCGACGCCAGCTCGGCTGCGGTCGAACAGAGCCTCAGGCAGGCAGGCGTCTGCTTCTGCTACGCGAGATTGTGTCATCCAGCCATGAAACACGCAGGACCCGTGCGACGCGAACTCGGCGTGCGCACCATCTTCAACGTGCTCGGACCGCTGACCAACCCCGCCGGAGCCAAACGCCAACTCATGGGCGTTTTCAGCGATGAGCTGACCGAGCCCATCGCAAACGTGCTGGCGAACCTCGGAGCCGAGCGAGTAATGGTCGTGCACGCGGCAGACGGGCTGGACGAAATTTCCACGACGTCCGAAACGCGAATTTCGCAGTTCGACGGCGGAGTGGTTACAACGATGACCATCAAGCCCGAAGACTTTGGTATCCAGCGGGCGGCGATGAGCGATCTGCTGGCCGATTCGCCCGAAGCCTCCGCCGAGACGATACGTTCGGTCCTGAGCGGGCAAAGCGGACCGGCGCGCGATATCGTGCTGCTAAACGCCGCCGCCGGACTGTTCGTCGCCGGGACGAGCGACGATATGCAGTCCGGACTTGAAGCTGCGAAAGTATCCATTGATTCAGGCGCCGCCGCCGATGCGCTCGATAAACTCATCAAGGTCTCAAGCGAATGACCGAGCGAATCGCCAATCTGAAAAAACGGTTCGCTGAGCTTTACGCCTCGCCCGTCGCCGGTGTGGTAAGCGCGCCGGGTCGCGTTAATCTTATCGGCGAACACACCGATTATAACGACGGGTTCGTGCTCCCGATCGCCATTGACCGCTGCACGCTTGCTGTGTACGGGCCTGGCGAAAATCGCCGTGTGAACCTGGCCTCTTTGCAGCAGGAAGGCGATAACGCGTGGTTCGATCTCGACGCGACAATCGAAAAAGGATCGCCCAAGTGGGCCAATTATCCCAAGGGCGTCGCAGCCGGGCTGGTCGAAAAGGGCGTTGAGATCGCGCCGATGAATATCCTGTTCGATAGCGATGTGCCTATCGGCGGCGGGTTGTCGTCGTCAGCGTCGCTGGAGGTTGCAACCGCACTGGCGATGCTGGGCGCCGCGGATCGAGAAATCGACGATTACGAACTGGCTTTGATATGTCAGAAAGCTGAACACGATTTCGCCGGTACGCCCTGCGGAATTATGGATCAGGCGATAAGCGTGATGGGCCAGGCGGGAAAAGCACTGCTGCTGGACTGCCGCGACGGAGCTGTCACGCACATACCGTTTGACGACCCGGGACTGGTCCTGCTGGTGGTCGACACGAAAGTGAAACACGACCTGACCGACGGCGGATACGCCGCCCGGCGAGACCAATGCTACAGCGCCGCAGCCAAACTCGGCGTGAAAATGCTTCGCGACGCCGACGCCGATATGCTCGCCTCTACTGACTTGAGCGATAAGGAGCTGATGCGCGCACGCCATGTGGTCTCGGAGATCGCACGCACGCTGCAGGGCGTTGACGCGCTGAACGACGGAGACTACGCGACGTTCGGAAAACTCATGTACGCATCGCACAAATCGCTGCGAGACGACTACGAAGTAAGCTGCGAAGAACTCGACGAAATCGTAGCTCAAGCCGCCCAGCTAGAAGGCGTTTACGGCGCCCGGATGACCGGAGGCGGATTCGGCGGGTGCGCCATTATCCTGGCCCAAGCGCCGCAGGCAGATAACATCGCCGAAGCAATTACCAAAAACTACACCGCACGATTCGGTTTCCCCTGCGTGGTTTTCGCCACGCGAGCGGCCGGAGGCGGACAAAGCGAGACTAATGGAAGATCATAATCGCAACGATACAACCGTGCAGACCGAACGGGCGCTCATAGTCGCCGTCATCCTGCCCGATTCAACTAACGATCCGTGGAACCCGCTTGGCGAACTGCGAGGGCTCGTGCGCGCCGCCGGTGGTGAAATTGTCGACGAAATGCTCTCCAGACGCAGGCGAATTAATCCGGGCTACTATGTCGGTTCGGGCAAGGCTAAGGAGATCGGACGACGCGCCGAGGCCAACGAAGCCGACGTGGTGATATTCGACAACGACCTGACGCCCGGACAGATTCGCGATCTGGAAGAAGTGATAAAGTGCAAGGTGATCGACCGCAGCGAGCTTATCCTCGATATTTTTGCGGCGCACGCACAAACGAACGAGTCGCGAATCCAGGTCGAAC
>JABGPF010000177.1 GCA_018645065.1 Phycisphaerales bacterium | reverse complement strand
CCCCGCGACTTGGAGCGCACGCGGGAGAGGCGACAAACGCATTTTCGAACGTCATCCCCATCGTCGCCAATTTTTCCATCGTCGGGGTCTCAACGTCCTTCGAGCCGTAAACCGGCGTATCCAATCGCCCCATGTCGTCGGAAAAGAAACAAACGATATTCAAGGGCTTCCTGGGCGCCGCGCCACGCGCAAATACCGCTCCACCCAAAATCGCGCCAGCGGAACACCGAATGAAATCTCGCCGTTTCATACTTTTATCTCCACCAAGTGAATGGAATTATCCGCATTTGCGTGTGTGCGGTATGATGAGCGGGCAGCTATTAATTTTTAGCGGCGTTGGTCTGCGGAGCCTTTTTTGCGGGCACTTCGTGGATATTCGCTGGCGGTGAGGCCAGGTTGGTGATCGACTGGCCCGTGAGGCGTTCCACGTCGGCAAGGGACAGATGGAATACTTCCAACGCGTCAATTTGCCTCATTTTAGCCTTGAAGAGCGTTTGTTTCGCCTCGACTAGTTTTATGGCGGTCAGGGCACCGTTTTCCAGGGCGGCGCACGCTGCATTTGCAGCCGGAAGGATTTCGGTCTGAAGCAACTTCACTTCCCGCTGTGATAGCGAAAGCGCCTGGTAGGCCTGGCGTAATTCCGCGGCGGTCGCCATTATCGCGGCGCGTTGTTCGTAGGCGGCTTTGTGGCGATTAGCCCTGGCTTCATTGATGGCGCCCTGGTTGCGATCGAATACGGGCAGCGGTATTTCCAGGGCTACGAAGTACCCCTGGTCTCCGGTTTCTTCGATTCGCTTGCCACCGACAAAAACTTTGAGGTCTGGGATAGCGTTGGCTTTTTCGCGTTCTATGGCGGCGTCTCGCAGGCGAGTTTCTGTTTCCCAGCGGCTGACATCGGGATTGTTTTCGATCCCACCGACAACTTGCTCCCACGCGGGTATCTGGATTTTAGCGATATCCTCCAAATCGCCGCTCACATTCTGGAATCGGGGCGTTTTTTCGTCCCAGTGATTGGCCAGCAACCCCCTAGCCGCATCCAACGCCTGTTTCGCCCGTTCGAGTTCAATCCGTCGGTCGCCGAGTTCGATCTTGGCTTCGTCTATGTCCATGACGACCCCGCCGCCTCCCTGGAGTCGTTTTGAGGCTAGCGACAGGAGTTTCTCAGCCAGATCGCACATTTCCTGCGCTGCGACCAAACGTTTCTGAGCGGCAAGAACAACTACAAACGCCTTGGTTGCTCCTGCAAACACGTCCAGGCGTTTTGTTTCGTAGTCCCACCCGCACATCGCCGCTTCGAGTCTCGCAGCCCGCTGGCGTTTGGCGGCTTTTCCGCCCAGTTCTATTATCTGGCCGATTCGGACGGCCTGTTCGGAGTTATCAACACCCCTGAAATCGCCTGTTCCGCCAATGTCGTTCACTCTAACCCTGAATACGGGATTTGGCGTGGCCCCTTCCTGCAGCGATCGGGCCTCGGCGGCGCGAATCGACCATGAATTCGCAGCCAGCCCCGGATTCCGCGTCAGCGAAAGCGCAAGTGCCTTCCGCAGCGTGAGAGCCCCGTCGGGTTCGCTGATTGTCAGCGGCTCGGGCTCGGTGGCGTCGTCAAGATTGAATGTCGGGATACCTCGTCCCAGCAGTCGTTGCTCAGGATACAGCGGGTCGGTATCGCTGGTGGTACATCCGCTGACAGAAAAAACCGCCAGCAGAATCGCCGCCCACAATCCGGTAGTTTGCCTATACGTCCAATGCATAAAACGCTCCCAATACGCGACAGAGCCAAACGTCGGCTTCACGCGATTGATCGACTCGCTTGCCGCCAGGCGTGTTTCGCAACCAAGCGCCGCGATCAAACCGCCTGACCCAATAATGATCTGAACTTTATACCATGTCATATGCTCGGGCGGAAGGGTCAACTCAAATCTCGATATCCCCGGCAAGCATCATGGCTTTGGGGAGTTAAACGTTGTAGCGGCAAGGCGGTTCGAGTAAATTGCTGTTCCAGCCTGACATAACCCGATTTAGAAAGGATAAAAACATGACCAGTCGCAGATCATTCTTGAAAACAGTAGGCGTGGCGGCGGCGGGACTGCTTGCCCCCTACTCGGTTCTGCGGGCCGCGGATAAGACCGCTGATCGACCCAATGTTATTATGATCATGGTCGATGATCTGGGGTATTACGACCTGGGATGTTACGGGCACCCGAAGCTCAAAACGCCCGTGATTGATAAACTCGCCAACGACGGAATCCGCCTGACGAGCTTCTATTCAGGGGCTACGGTTTGTACGCCGTCGCGAATGGCCCTGCTGACAGGAGCCTACCCAAGCCGCCTGGGATGGACAAAAGGCGTCATCGGATATCTGATTAAAACCGATTCAGGGCTGAGCCCCAAAGCGCTGACAATGGCTGAGATATTCAAAAGCCAGGGATACAAGACCGGGATATTCGGCAAGTGGCACTTGGGCGACAGAAAGCAGTTCCGGCCCCACCGCCAGGGCTTTGACACTACTTACTATATCGACAAGAGCAACAACCAGACCAAAGACCTGTGGCGCGATGACGAGCTGATCGAAAAGTTCAAGAACCCACTGCTCACCGAACAGTTCAGCCGCGAGGCCGTAAAGTTCATCAAAGACAACAAGGACAAACCGTTCTTCCTGTATCTACCGTATTCGGCGCCGCACTTCCCCGTCCAGCCGCACCCGAAATGGAAAGGAAAGTCGAATTTCGGGAAATACGGCGACGTCGTCGAAGAGGTCGATTTCCGAATAGGCGAGATGCTGAAAACGCTCGAAGAGGCGAAACTCGATAAAAAAACGATCGTAATTTTCATGTCGGACAACGGTCCGGAGAGGAATCAGCAGGCCCAAGCGAAACCCTATCGCGGGTTGAAGTGGTCGGCATTGGAAGGCGGTACGCGCGTCCCGTGCATCTTCCGCTTCCCGGGCGTTATCCCGCCGGGACAGGAAAGCGACGCGCTTACCGGTGCGATCGACATTCTGCCCACTCTGAGCCATGCGTGCGGGATCGATCTGAAATCGATATCGAAAGGCTCGCCCGTAATCGACGGCGTGGACGTCTGGGGCACATTGATCGGTAAGAAAGGGTTCGCACATCCTCGCAACGACCTGCTCTATTGGCACGGGGCGAAGGGTTTCTATGCGATTCGTGTCGGCGACTGGAAAATGTTCTTCAACCGCAAGGGCGCAGAACTCAAGGGCGGTGACGGCAAGGCTCCGGTGCTGTTCAATCTTACCGACGATGTAGCCGAGAAAAACGACCTGAGCGCCAAACATCCCGAGCGAATCAAAGCAATGAAAGCCCTGGCGAGCAAACGCCTGGCCGAGATCAAAGCCAACAGTATCCCGCTCGGTAAGGACGGATAAAACCACCTGCGGCCATGCACAAATACAAACAACACGTTCGCCCGAAAGATCACTCGCCCCTCAAGCGTCGCCCGGTTGAGGAGCTTCTGGGCGATATGATCACTGCGATATTTGCAGACCACTGCGGCCCGGTCCTGATCGCCATCGGCGGGCCGGGCGGGACGGGCAAGAGTTGGTTGGCGGGCTTGTTGGCCACACGCCTGGGCGATGCGTCAGTCCTGCGTCTGGACGACTACAAAACTGCCCGAAGCGATCGTCAGGACGCCGGGATATTCGGTCCGCATCCCGACGCCAACAAGATGGACCTGATCGGCGAACACCTGATGAGCCTGAAGAAAAATCAGGCGATCAGCAAACCGGTTTACGACTCAGCCAGCGGCGCCGCCCACGCGACCGAAACATTCACACCAGCGAGATTCAACCTGATAGACGGCGAGGTTTCAACGTATCGCCAGTTCCGCGACATAGTCGACTTCGCGGTGTTCATCGATTCGCACTGGCGAACGCAACTAGCCACCCGCCTGGACAGAGATCTCGACCAGCGCGACTACACGCTCGATAAAGCAGTCACCACTTTTCTGCACAGCAACCTGCGCGAATTCGGCGCCCACGGAGCAGAGAGTAAAAACTGGTCCGACGCGCATCTTTTCTGTCACGACGACTACCGCCTGGAACTCGAATCGGTCTCCGGCGAGTTGTACCAACAAGTCGGGCGGTTGCTGCACGGTGATGTGGAGGAAGTCGAACTGACAGGCCCGGTCGTCCCGATGCTGACACCGTTTGACGACAGCGACAAAATCGACCGGCGAGCGTTCGCCGAGCATCTGGACTGGCTGGCCGACGGTGGCGTGAGTCGAGTGCTCATCGGCGACGCGACCGGAGAGTTGTTCTCCCTGACGAGCAACGAACGAATGGAACTGCTCAAGCTGGCGTTGGAATATTTCCCGGGCATGGTGCTGTTCCAAACCGGCGGCGGACCACTGGCCGACGCAATCGCCCTTGCACGCCAAGCCGAGTCGCTGGGCGCCGATGCGATATGCTGCATGCCCCCGCCCGGCTGGTCCGAAGCACCGCAGGCTGGTATCGCAAAATACATCCTCCGCGTCGAAGCGTCGGTCGAAATCCCGCTGCTCGACCCGACGAATTTACTGCACCCCACAGCCAACGCCAACCGACGAAATCACGCCAAACAGGAAGCCGTAAAAATAGCTCAACTCAAGCATCTCGTGAGAGCGAAAATCAAGAATTACCCTGTCAATGTTCGCCCCCCGCTGATTGGCGTATAGCGTCGACTAATGCATCGCTCGGAATCATCCGATAAATGAAAAATGAGAAATGAACTTGCTGAAATAGAAGTTTGCTGCAAAAGCATAATCGAAAATACTTCCGAACTACTGAATTGGGAATGGGACGACTATATCGGCGCGTTCCTGGCGACCTTCGGCCAACAGGAGGCTGAGGCGATCGAAGCTATATGCGATCAGTGCTTCATGTCTCGCTGGGACGCCGCAGCTCTGGGTGATATTCCCGCTGACGTGATGGCGGTCGCCGAGTCGCTTGGCGGTCTGAGAAACCGCCAGCAACTCATGGTAACCGCCCCCGGCGACTCCCTCACCGCCTACGGAGCATGGTGGCCTTGGGGCGATGGTAAAACAATTTCTTTACGAATTGGCCTGATAATTCACGGAAAAGTCCCTGAGCACGCCGGGGCGGAATTTACCCAGGAATTCCGCGAATGGTTCACCACCAAATAAACACGCCCCGCTGACCCGGCAGAGTGTCGCAGCCCCGCGTGTCACACTGAACATAATGTCCACAAGCCCAGCAGGTCGATGGGCTGGGATTTGCGGGGAGGGGTAGTGGTGCCGCCCTACCGCCAAGTTTGCTCTCGCCAAAACCTCAAAGAACACATCTCTTGTGCTGGCAACATCTTATACCAACATAATCAATGCGTAACAAGGGCGGAACACCCGTTTAACAAGCTCCTTTTTCGCCTCTAATTACGCGTATTGTCGGGGTACAAATTACTCGTCTGTAACGTCGCATTGGTTGACTTCGGTTCGAGTGATGCATATATTTACCGTGTCGACAGACTCCCCCTGCTGTCGATTTTGGGCGACATGTCGGTCTCCCCCCACCGACCTGTCGCCTCCTTTTTTTGATCGACAAGCGATGATTTGTACGTGGGCAAATGCACTTTTTTTTATTTTCTCGCAAAAAAACGCTGGATATATAGTCTTTATGCTAGTAAAGATCATTCATCGAAACTGAGCGTTCCGTGATTTGGATATCAACGGAACATAATCTTATGGTGCTTTTGTTCACCGAGAAAGGATTTGAATTATGGCAAAAATGACCAAACCCCTCACCAAGTCGGAACTGATGGTTGAACTCGCTGAAGAGTGCGATCTGAGCAAGAAGCAGATAGCTGCTGTTCTGACTGCACTGGCTGGCAAGATGGAAAAGAGCCTCAAAGGCTGCGGTCTCTTCGTGCTGCCCGGTCTGCTGAAGGTCGAAAAGAAGAAAGTGCCCGCAAAACCGGCACGCAAGAACGTCCCCAATCCGTTCAAGCCAGGCGAAATGATGGACGTCAAAGCCAAACCGGCAACGACCAAAATCAAAATCCGTCCGCTCAAGGCCCTCAAGGGAATGTAAGCGAGCGACGCATTAAGCTGAAATGAAAAGTGCGGATCAGGAAGCTTCCCGATCCGCACTTTTTTTATGTCTTCGTTTGGTGGGGATTACCGCCCCAGCAGTCCGGCTAGCAATTCGGTTCGATTAACATCACCCGGAACGACCGAGAGCATTGCGTTACCGATATCAGTAGCGTCTTGCGCCACGTGTCGCATTTCCTGAACCACTGAGTCTGCAGCGAAGTCAGACGCGGCTGCTATCACCGGAGCCGGTGATATATTGTTCAAGACTTCCACCGGTGTCGGGCTTGGTTTCGACTTTGCAATTCGCTCAGCGCCGGGGTCCGCCTCGCGGTTCATGACAATCACCGTTGCGATAAGCAGCACAGCCGCCGCAAGCGCAGCAACGGCGAACCAGCGACGCGGGCGGACTGTTTGCGGTGTTTGCGACTGGGCGCGAATTGCGGTGACGATCCGCGACCGCAACTCAGGGCTTAACGGTTCTTCGGGCCCGACGTCGCGACGCAATGCGGCGTCAATCGCTTTAAACTCATCGTTATTTTTCATTTCATCCAACATAGTTCGCCTCGTCTTTAATCGGTGCTCGCCTGGTCGCTTTGGCGCCCTCGGCGTGGTATTGCATTTCGCTGCATTGGGCGAGTCTCTTTCGTCCGCGATGCAGCATTACCTTCACGTTGCTTTGCGAGTGGCCTATAATTTCGGCTATTTGGTTTACAGGCATCTCTTCAGCGTATTTCAGCCAGAGCACCGCGAACTGAGAGTCCGGTAAAACATCGCGGGCCTGATCCCAAATATTATCGTGTTCTTCCTGGCGTGACATTCGCAGGGCGGGTTCGTTGACTACGCCCGGGCTCAACTCGCTTGGTGCGGCAACGGATATTTCGAATCGCCTTCGCCCGTGGCTTATAGCAACGCGAGTGGCGATGGTGAACAACCACGTTGAAAGTGATCTGGCGCTGTCGTACCCGCCAAGGGCTCCGAACGCCTTCAGGAAGGTGTCCTGCACCAAATCCTCAGCCGTGTGCAAATCGCCCACGCGCCGATGGACATAACGAATCAGCCGAGGCGCGTACAAATCCACGATCGACTCAAACGCCCCAACGTCACCGCCCTGTGCCCGTCGAGCAAGCTCTTCGGGTGACGGATCGTCGCTGGGATCGAGTTTTATGATAGCCTGACTCAATGTTATTTTGTGTCGCTGTCCTTGTCGTCTTTGTCGGCTCGGCGTGCTTTGTGGTTTTCGTCGATGAAAGTCAATATTCGCACCAGCGACTTAACCGGCAACGAGGCGTCAACGCTCACTTGTTTACCGTCTCCGCCTACGGTGATTTTCTCGCCGAGCTCACGCAGCATGGCGAATTTCTCCTGCTGGCGGACCATGTTGCTGAGCGCCACAAAGCCCTGGATGAACTTCCGCATGTTCACGGCGTCTTCTTCGCTACCGGCCTGCATGTTTGAACTGACAAACAATCCCTCGGCGCTCTCACCGAACTCGATGGCGAGGCTTGAGATTTTCTTCAGCATCGTCGCGCGAGGAGCCCTGCCCTCAGGAAACACGATCTTATCGGCAGCCAGGGTGAAAATAGCGCCCTTGCTCGCTTCAGGCAGCGATTTGATCGCTTGGGTTTTCGCCAGCGTGTCCGACTTGGTGTCGAGCACATCCAACGCGCCGCCTATACGCTTGATGCTCGTGCCAAACACAACTGTGTTCTTATCGTAGAAGCACGCAAAATCGCTTGCTGTCTTATCGCCCCGCATCTTGTCGGTCCACTGATGCACTGTGTGTTTACCGTGCTCGACGGTTTTGTAGGCCGTCTTGGTTTTCAGCGTGGTGATTAACTTCTTGCTGTCGGCAGTGGCGTCGAAAATGACCGCGGCGTCATGAACGCCCAACTGCGAACCGTAAATCGTCACGCCTCGAATATCTTTCAGAGGATCGCAAGCCACATGTTCAGCCAGGGTCGCCATACGCTTGGCGTAACCTTCACGGGCCTCGGCGGCCGCTAAGAACATCTTGCCCGTCTCAGAGGCCAACATCGCCTCGATGTCAACATGCGCCACCCACGACGCTTCACCACAAACCACTTTGCTGTCCAACGCTCCACCAAACGCGGCCGAGCAAATCAACGTGACCATCATCGTACTTAAAATAGTTTTCTTCATAATCTTCATAATCTGGGCTCCTTGCCAATTAGTATGATTATACCAAGCTGACATGATATACGCACCAGAACCTGCAAGGTTACATCGACGGGCGCACGCAAATTTGTTTTGTGACGCGGCGGATTGGGTGTCAGGTGACGGTTTTGACCACGCCCCACCACTCTCTGGATTACTAGCTAAGCTGCAGGGGCAGCGGGTTCTTGAATTTCATCGCGACTCCCGACATGGCCCGATTGGCCTGCGACTCGCGACGAACAACCGACGCTGCCGCTGAAAAGCAATCAATCCCAAACTCATCGCGAGGAACACTAAAGGTGATTTCAACTTCACTGGCTAGATCAGGCGCCTTGGTAACCGGAATCGACATGTAAATCCCACCATCAGAAACATCGGCTGAGGCGGTAGTCGTGGGCGACTGGCCGGTCTCGGAAAAGATTGTCACCGGGCAAGACAGCTTGCTGCGTTCGTGGCGTCTGTTTTCGTGTGATTCGTATTCACTCATTTTTGTTCTCTCTTGTCTTGTCAAATCCGTTTAACGCGTAAGATAAAGTGTACCACACTTTTCAATCTACGGGCTGTATCGTCAAGGCAACACGGCGCCTTTTTTAACACGAATAGTTTTTTATTGACCTTAACATCAGCAGTCGCAATGCTTTACCCGTAAACAAAAAGAACGAAAGCAAAATTAAACTCGACTTAACCGACCACAGAAGCCCTCTATTTGCCCTATTTCGCCCATCTTAACACAGATTATACAATCCCCGTGCGCCGCTAAGCGGTATCGTGTTTTTGAGTCGCAGCGATGGGCTATGAAAACCGCAAGGTGCAAAAAAACGATCAATACTTGCAATCACTTGAAAAGTTGGTCAGTATTATCATAACTGTGCTTTGGTTAAGCAACTTTGCGTGCGATGGTCGCACGTGGAACTCGTTTCCCGAGGACAGGGTTATCTTTCTGGAGTCAATCGATGAACGGATACTGTGGCCAGATACTTAGAGTCAACCTCACATCAAAAGAGATCACCACCGAACCTCTCGATCCCGAAATAGCAAAGAAGTTTATTGGCGGCCGTGGTCTTGGTACATATTTCATGTCCAAGGAAGTTGACCCGACGGTCGACGCGCTTTCGCCTGAAAACAAGTTTATAGTCGCCACTGGTCCGCTGACCGGTTCTCCGGCTCCGACCGCATCGCGATACATGGTCGTCACCAAAAGCCCGCTAAGCGGGACGATTGCTTCGAGCAACTCAGGCGGATTCTGGGGTCCAGAGTTAAAATTCGCCGGATACGACGCGATGATAGTCGAGGGTAAGAGCGATACGCCCTGCTACATTGCGATCCGGGACGACAAAATCGAGATTTGCGACGCATCTAAATATTGGGGCTCGCTTGTCGCTGCTGCAACAGACGGGCTGCTCGAAGAGTTCGGTGATCCGAAGGCTCGCGTTATGCTGATCGGACCGGCAGGTGAAAAGCTTAGCCCGATTTCCGCGGTAATGAACGAGAAGTGTCGCGCCGCTGGTCGTAGCGGTGTTGGCGCGGTCATGGGCAGCAAGAATTTGAAAGCCGTCGTGGTTCGCGGATCGGGTAAGGTTCAAGTCGCCGATTCGGAAAAATGCTCGGCGGCGCTCAAGGATATCCGCGGAGTGCTGAAGGAGCATCCGGTAACCGGCGGCGGGCTTCCGACGCACGGTACGGCGGTGCTGGTGAACATCATCAATTCGAGCGGGGTGTATCCCACACGTAACTTCCAGGAAGCGTATTTCCCTCCCGCTGACCAGGCCTCAGGCGAAGTGCTCACCGAGCAGTATCTCACGGGCAAGGACGTTTGCTTCCGCTGCCCGATCGGATGCGGACGAGTCAGCAAGGCAGACGACGTCGAAGGCGGCGGACCGGAATACGAGACAATCTGGGCATACACCGCCGACTGTGCCGTGGACGACATGGCCGCCGTGATCAAAGCTAACATGTGGTGCAACGAATACGGGCTGGACACCATCAGCGCAGGCGCCACTATCGCCTGTGCGATGGAAATGAACCAGCGCGGTCTGCTCAGTGAAGAAGAGATGGCGATGGGTCCGCCCCTTGAGTTCGGTTCCGGCCCGGCCGTCATCGAATGGACCCGCCTGATGGGTATCGGCGAGGGGCTTGCCGGCAAGATGGCCCAGGGGTCGTATCGCCTGGCGGAGTCTTACGGCGCGCCTGAGTTGTCGATGACCGTGAAGAAACTGGAGATGCCCGCCTACGATCCTCGTGGTATTCAAGGCCAGGGCCTGCAGTACGCCACGTCGAATCGCGGCGGATGCCACGTTCGCGGATACATGATCTCGCCGGAGGTGCTGGGCATCCCCGAGAAGCTCGACCCGATGAGCCTCGAAGGCAAGCCCACCTGGGCGATCGCGTTCCAGAACCTGACTGCATGCATAGATTCGCTG
Source organism: Phycisphaerales bacterium (assembly GCA_018645065.1). GTDB lineage: Bacteria > Planctomycetota > Phycisphaerae > SM23-33 > SM23-33 > BS750m-G57. The sequence continues at coordinate 1,029 of JABGPF010000177.1, read as the reverse complement.
GGTATATGCCTGTTCACTTCGTTTGCACTTGGCGCCGAGCATTACGCCTCGATGTACAATACAATTATCGGCGGAGAAGTCACCGCTGACGATCTGGTTGAAGCGGGCGATCGCATTTGGAACATTGAGCGGGTGTTCAATCTGGCTGCGGGGATCGACCCGTCGCAGGACACGCTGCCCAAGCGGTTACTGGAAGAACCGATCCCCGAAGGCGCCTCAAAGGGTGCTGTAAATCACCTCGATCAACTGCTGCCGCTCTACTACGCAGAACGCGGTTGGAGCACCGACGGGATACCGACTGACGAAAAACTGCAAACTCTAGGATTGAAATAGTACGCAGATAAGTGTTTACTACGTGCATGAATAAGACGCCGCCGTCGCAGACGGTGGGAAACAGACTCCTTAAATGGAACTTTGGAAAGGATTGTGGGATGTTTAAGAACAAAATGAAGACAGTTGTGGGATTGACCCTGATGGTTTGCCTGGCGGCGGGAATGCTTACCGCTTCGGGTTGTGCAGGCGGACAAGGCATCAAGCCGACTCTGCTGGTCGCACTGCCCGACTACGCGAACACGCCAGACGGAATGACCATCGACGACAAGACAGGCGACATCTACGTATGCTGCCCGAACCTGAAGAACCAGGACTTCCCGGCCGTCCTGATGAAGATCGACAAGGACAACAAGGTCACAAAGTTCTACGATTTCCCCAAGAACGTTCTGAATTTGCCCAGCGGTAAAGTCGGTTCGATGGGACTCGATATGGGGCCCGACGGAAACCTCTACATCGCAGACAACCAGTACTTCTGGGACAAGAACTACGCGTCACGTCTCCTTCGCGTTAACATTGAAAACGGAAAGCCCACCACCACTGACATTCTCGTAGAAGGCACGAAACTTTCCAACGCGGTAATCTGGAAAGGCGACACCCTGTACTTGAGCGACACCTTCTTTGACGTACCGGACAAGCCCGGGATGAGCGGTATCTGGAGTTTTTCCCTGGAAGAGCTGAACTCAGGCAAGGTCATCA
>JABGPF010000176.1 GCA_018645065.1 Phycisphaerales bacterium | reverse complement strand
GAGAAGGCGTTCGGTAAGAAGGACCCGTCACAGTGCACCGCCGACGAATGGGCCGGACAGGCCCTCACAATGCTCGCCCTGCCGATGATCGGTCCGGGCGCGTGGATCACATGTTTAGTCGGCTTCGGAATGTTCCGCCTGTTCGACATAACCAAACCGCCGCCAGTACGCCAACTCGAAAAACTCCCCCAGGGCTGGGGTGTCTTGGTCGACGACCTCGCAGCAGGCGTCTACGCCAACATAGCATCTCAACTAATCCTGCGCCTGTTGCCGCTGGGCGAACTTGCTTAATCTTGACCAGCGGGCTCCGAGGCGGTAGTCTCCTTTCTTAGGGATTTGATTTGAACTGATTATGAAAGTGAGAATTGTTATGGGTATTGAACAACTTAATCGCAGGGGTTTTCTGAAGTCGGCGGCGGCTGGTGCTATGGCTCTTTCGCTTCCGTTAAGCGGGTTGGCGAAAGATGCTCCGGCTGGCAAGCCCAATATCATTTTTATTATGGTTGATGATATGGGTTATCACGATCTTGGTTGCTTCGGTAGTAAGACTATCCTCACGCCGAATATCGACAAAATGTGCGCCGAGGGCATTAAGTTCACCGACTGCTACTCCGGTGATACGGTTTGCGCCCCGGCCCGCAGTACGTTGATGACCGGTACGCACAAGGGCCATACGCCGGTTCGCGGGAATAACGGCGGGGTCCCGCTGCATCCTGAAGATGTGACGGTGGCGGAAGTGTTGAAGACCGGCGGTTACGCTACTGGCGGGTTCGGTAAGTGGGGTCTGGGTAATCAGGGTAAGGACGGGGCGGCTGAGCGCCAGGGGTTCGATCTGTTCTTCGGATATTACAACCAGTGGCACGCCCACACGTACTATACGCACTTGTTCCGCAACAGCGTGAAAGTCGAACTTAACGGGCGATACACGCATCACGCGATCTACGACGAGACTATCAAGTTCATCAAAGCCAACAAGGACCGCCCGTTCTTCTGCTACTGCCCTTGGACGCCGCCGCATGGGGCGTATCAGATACCCAAAGATGAACCGGCCTGGGCGATGTACAAGGATAAGCCCTGGAAGAATAATACCGCCAAGGTGGTCGCGGCGATGGATTCGATGATGGACCGCCAGGTCGGTGAGATTCTCGCGCTGCTGAAGGAACTGAAGATCGACGATAACACGATTGTGTTCTTCACGTCTGACAACGGCGCCGCCCAGCGATTCGACGGGATTCACAACTCTTGCGGTAAGATGACCGGCCGTAAGCGTTCGATGAACGAAGGCGGGATCCGCGTGCCGATGGTCGTTCGATGGCCCGGTAAGATCAAGCCCGGCCAGGTCAGCGACTTGCCCTGGTACTTCCCCGACGTAATGGCCACTCTGGCGGAAATCGGCGGGGTGTCGGGCGAAGTGCCCAAAGATACCGACGGGATATCGGTAGTCCCAACGCTGCTGGGCAAGGGCGAGCAAAAGAAGCACGAGTTCCTGTTCTGGTCATCCGGTTCGCATGCGGTGCGGATGGGCAAGTGGAAGGGCATCGGCGGGGGGAAGGGCAAAAAACCGCTGCGCCTGTACGACCTGAGCAAGGACATCGGCGAGAAGAACGACGTTGCGGAGGCAAATCCGGAGATCGTCAAGAAGATCACCGCGATCATGGAAAAAGAGTGGGTCACGCCTCGCAAACAGGTGGACGACGGCAAGTACACCGGTAAGGCTCCGAAGCCCAAGAAACCGAAAACGCCGAAGAAGAACAAAAAGAAGAAAGCCTAGTTATTGCTCTTGGGCAGCGGTTGTTTGATTTCGTAGATTATAGCTCCGATTACCGCCAGCAGAGCGAACACCAGTACGCCCCATGTGCTGTTGTCTCGCATGCCTTTCAGAACCAACGCTACGCTATCTTCGCCTTGGGGCATACGTATCCACACGTGCGCCGCGGCTGCACACAGGCCTGTCAACAGCCCGGTTAACATCGCGTATAACGCTCGTTTGGTTAGCGTGGCGTTTCCGGCCCACTTGGAGACCGCGGCGCCTGCAAGTAGCGGCAGGGCGACTAGAACCGGCCAGAGGCTCATGATCCCGGGCAGTGAGCCCCAGGCTTTCAGGTAAGTCCACTCGCTCAGGCAGAAGGCGCCAATTCCCAACGCTATTATCGGAAGCATGTGCCAGCCTCTTATCGGCAGACTCTTGCGATGCTCGGTGATAACGGTCATGCGACGTCTTATCGTAAGGGGCAGATTGTAGAATTTGCTGAACACGGCGTGTTCCAGGACGGCTCCGTGTTCACCGAATACTGGTACTACGTGTGCGGCTCCGGTTGCCCAGTGCCCGGCCATGAAGCGAGCCAGGGCGGGGTATCGATACGCCATCTGGATCGGGAACGAGAGGTATCCTACGTATTTGAAGAAGCCCAGGAACAGGGCGATATTGTAGTCTTTGAAGTTTCGCTCTTTGATTACGAGGTACAATACGTACAGTCCCCGGCAGAGCGATCCGGGCGAGACGGGCAATACCTGGAAGATCGCGATTATGCCCAATCCTTCCTTCCATGCTCCTTCCCGTTCGGGGTGTGTCCAGACCCAGATTATCGCAATGGCGACCGAGACGACCTGCGTTACCGGAAGCGTGCATACGTGGACCGCGAGGCTCTTGAGGTACTTTTGAATGTACGGGTCGCTGAGTTGCGATTCGATGATCGCTGCGTCTTCGTCGGTCAGCATGCGGCTTTTCTGACCGGCGACGAGCATTTCCCTCAGCCAATGTTCGCGTGCTTTTGGGTTGAAAAACAACCATGCCGGTCGCACGAAAATGTAATGCAGTTTTTTGCGTACGTATCGCCAGTCGGTTAGTCCGCGGTGCAGAAATACGGGCAGTTTCGCGAGAAGTTCGTGTCCAGCCAGTCGCCAGTTGCTGTGTGACAGCGTGTTGGTGTGGCGGCTTGAGACTCGCCAATCGCGATGCCACGATGTGAGTTTTTCGAGGAATCGTCCGTGCGAGGCTCGCAGCGCGTATGACCATGAGCCCAGGATTTTCCCGCAGTGTTTTCTGTATCTTGCATTGCCCCAGGTGGCCCGCAGTAGTCTGCCCAACTTCGGGCCAATGAATGCGACCATAGCCAGAGATATCCCGAGCGGCCAGGACATCGCGTCGTTTAGGTACGCCCAGATGAATGTGGCGGCCGCGCCTCCGAAGCATAACGCGCCGATGAACCCCGCTGCTGCGAACATCAACGCCTTGAAGCGATTTTGCCTTAGCGATGCGGTGAACGCGTCGTCGGTTATTCCGCGTACGTTGGCTGCGGTTATTGTGCTGTCGCAGATAGTCGACCAGAGCTTCCTGCTGTATAGCAGTTTTACATGGTTGTGGGTTATGTCGGGCAGTGAGTTGCGGTAGATTTCTTCAGCGGCTTTGAGTTCTTCAAACGCCGGCCCCATGTCCGCGAAAAGTTCCTTGTGCGATTCGATGTATCGTTCGAGGGTTTTCAGATTGCCCCGATCGAACTGCACCAGCGATCCTCTCGCGACGCCTTTAGCTATCAGCGGGAAGTCACCCGGTGACATTGGCAGGAAGGGCAGCAGAGCCAGGCCAGCCCGGAAGTCAACTGCGGTAAGTCCGTCGCCCGGTCCGTCGCCGGCGTTGTTGCGTTTCAGTACGTTTGGTTGCGACTTGCACGTTCCCCATTCGTATTGGCGTGCGAATTCGTGTGCCCCGATCTCGTGGAGGAGTTTTACGAAATCGGCCATGAATATCCGTTTTGCGCGATATTCCGGTGACCCGAGTTTGGATTCGTCGACCTGCTTGCCCTTGAAATACTGCTTCAGCAGGTCGAGATGGTTATCGACTTCGAGGTCCCATACTCGCCCGTCGATCCACTCGCTGAGTTCACCGCAGCTTCCGATTGTCTGGTCGATGAACGTCGCGTGGATGTCGACCACCGCGTTTGGATCGTTGAATTTGTCACCGGCCGCAATGCGTATGAATTTCTGCCATATCGCTCCTGCTCGGGCGGCTGCTGGGTTGACCTGTAACTGGAACGAGCCCTGGAAACCGATTCGATAAATTATGTTCCTGAACGCCAAAGAACCTTTGGAGGGCGGAACGAGAATTTTCATCGCGTATTTTTTTCCCGCTTCCAGACCGCCTGGCGAGCCGGCGTTTGAGTCTATATCCAGCAGGTTCACTCGATATACCTGCCCGGCGAATCCTCCGCCCACGAACTTGTCTATCTCGAGGCGCACCGTAGCGGTGGCTCCGTCGTTAACTCCGGTGATTTCGTAGGTTAGCTCTTGTCCCGCATCGTATCGTGACATCCGCATTGGGCGGATAAGTTCGAGCTCTGCGAACTGGTCTGCAAGTTCGCGACGTATTGCTTCTGGGCTTTGCGGTGCGATTATTAGCTCCTGATTGTCCATATATAAGCGTCTCTCTTCTATCGGTCCAATAGGCCCGTTAAGATAAAGGGATTGCTGATAGCGTCGTGCTATGGTATCCTTCGGCGATTTTAATAAGTGATTTTACTCGGAATTTTGTTGTTTTGAATTAACGTAACATATTGCAGGAACACAACATGCCTCGCAGGGACGATATAAAGACAATTATGCTGATCGGTTCAGGCCCGATTGTTATCGGGCAGGGATGTGAATTTGATTACTCTGGAACGCAGGCCTGCAAGGCTTTGCGGGAAGAGGGGTACCGCATTGTACTTGTCAATTCGAATCCCGCGACGATCATGACCGACCCGGAAATGGCCGATCGCACCTACATCGAGCCGATCACCCCCGAAGCGGTCGAGAAGATAATCGCCAAGGAACGTCCCGATGCGCTTCTTCCGACCCTTGGCGGGCAGACTGGCCTGAACACAGCGGTCGCGCTTGCCGATTCGGGCGTTCTGGAGAAGTACGGTGTTGAGATGATCGGCGCCACTCGCGAGGCCATCCACCGCGCCGAGGACCGCACCGAGTTTAAGAATATCTGCTTGGCTATCGGTCTGGACGTGCCCAATAGCGGCGTGGCCCACACGATGGAAGATGCCCGCAGGATAGTGGCTGATGTGGGCCTGCCGGTCTGCATTCGCCCCGCCTATACGCTTGGCGGAACCGGTGGTGGGTTTGCGTTCAACAGCACTGAGTTCGAAGAAATCGCAGCACGAGGGCTCGAATATTCGCCCATCAGCGAGATTCTTATCGAAGAGTCGGTGCTCGGTTGGAAGGAATACGAACTCGAAGTAATGCGAGACAAAGCCGACAATGTCGTCATCGTCTGCACTATCGAGAATATCGATCCTATGGGCGTGCACACCGGTGATTCTATCACCGTCGCGCCGGCCCAGACGCTGACCGACAAGGAATACCAACTGATGCGAGATGCGTCGGTGGCGATCATGCGGGAAATTGGCGTGGAGACCGGAGGGTCGAACGTGCAGTTCGCAATTGACCCGGCGACCGGGCGAATGATCGTAGTGGAAATGAACCCGCGAGTCAGCCGATCTTCAGCTCTGGCGTCGAAGGCGACCGGTTTCCCGATCGCGAAAATCGCAGCCAAGCTGGCTGTCGGATACACGCTCGATGAGCTTTCAAACGATATTACGCGCGAGACACCGGCATGCTTCGAGCCGACTATTGACTACTGCGTGACGAAAATACCGCGATGGACGTTCGAGAAATTCCCCGAAGCCGACGAGACGCTTACCACGCAGATGAAATCTGTAGGCGAGGGCATGAGCATCGGGCGAACGTTTAAGGAATCGCTGCAGAAGGGTATTCGCTCGATGGAAGTCAAGCGGTACGGTCTGGGCCTGGACGGTAATGACAAGTGGCTCAAGGCGCAGCGAGGCGAAGCCGCCAGCGGAGCCGCAGACCCCAGCGGGGAAGACACCGATTACCCGATCGACAAGTCACGATTGCGCCGCAAACTGGCGATCCCCAGCCAGGGACGCATGTACTACGTGCGTTACGCGCTGAAAATGGGCTGGAGCGTCGACGAGATATTCGAGCTGGCCAAGATCGACCGCTGGTTCCTGACGCAGATGAAGCAGCTTACCGACTTCGAGGACGAACTGGCGAACATTGAAGGCGTTGACGCCGTATCGGATGAGATGCTGACCCGCGCCAAGAAGTGGGGCTACAGCGATATCCAACTGGCGACGATATGGAATTCTGATCCCGGTTCGATCCGTGCGGCCCGCCAGGCTCGCGGTATTACGCCGGTTTATAAGCTGGTTGACACCTGCGCCGCGGAGTTCGAGGCCTACACGCCTTACTACTACTCAACGTACGAAACGCCGATCCGCCAGATTACAGACGGCGTCGCCACCGATTACGTTGACGATGAAGTTCGTATAACCGACAAGAAGAAGATTGTTATTCTCGGCGGTGGTCCTAACCGGATCGGGCAGGGGATCGAGTTCGATTACTGCTGCGTGCACGCCGCGTTCGCCGCTCGCGAATTGGGCTACGAAGCGGTTATGATCAACTCGAATCCCGAGACCGTTTCGACCGACTACGATACGTCCGATATGCTCTTCTTCGAACCGCTTACGCTCGAAGACGTGCTGAACATTTGCGAAAAACTGAACGATGCTCCGCTCGGTACGCCGGGCAAGTTGCATGGCGTTATCGTACACTTCGGCGGGCAGACTCCGCTGAACCTCGCACGCGGACTGGAAGAGGCGGGCGTTCCGATTATCGGGACGAGCCCTGAGTCTATCGACCTGGCTGAAGACCGCGAACGGTTCGCCCAGGTTCTCGACGATCTTAGCCTGCAGTCGCCGCCCAGTGGGACGGCGTACACGGTTGAAGAGGCGCGCGAGATAGCTGACCGTGTGGGATACCCCGTGCTGGTCCGCCCGAGCTACGTGCTCGGCGGGCGAGCGATGGAAATTGTTTCCGATCAGCAGCAACTCGATATCTACATGCGACGAGCGGTTGACGCGTCGACTGTCGGGCGAGATCACCCGATCCTCGTCGACAAGTTCCTTGCAAACGCGACCGAAGTCGACGTTGACTGCATCTCGGAGTTTGGCGCCTGCCCCGACGGAACTATATCGTGCAACGCACGGGCCGTTGTCTGCGGCGTTATGGAGCATATCGAACAGGCTGGTATCCATTCAGGCGATTCGGCCTGCTCGCTGCCGCCGTATTCGCTTAGCGATGAAGTTGTCGCCGAGATCAAGCGGCAGACATTAGCGCTGGCCGAGCGGCTTGGCGTACGCGGACTGATGAACATTCAGTTCGCAGTCAAGGATGGAGCGGTTTATCTCATCGAAGTGAACCCCCGCGCCTCGCGAACCGTTCCGTTTGTCTCCAAAGCCACCGGCGTGCCCTGGGCGAAACTTGCAGCCAAAGTAATGGCCGGGCTCAGCCTCGACGAACTGGACGTTCAGGAAACCCCCACGCCCAAACATACGTCCATCAAGGAAAGCGTATTCCCGTTCACCAAGTTCCCGGGCGTCGACGTGATTCTCGGACCGGAAATGAGATCTACCGGTGAAGTGATGGGCGTTGACATGAGCTTCGGCGCCGCGTTCGCCAAAAGCCAAATGGCTGCCGGTATGACACTCCCCATGAGCGGGACGATATTTATGTCGGTCTGCAATGACGACAAACCGCACGTGGTGGCGATAGGGCAACAGCTTATGGCGATGGGATTTGATCTTGTAGCCACCGGCGGTACGCACGCACTATTGGCCGGGGCGGGCGTTCCGGCACGGCGCGTGTCGAAACTGGCTGAAGGGCGTCCGAACATTGTCGACCTGATAACCAACGGTGAAGTGCAACTGCTCATAAACACCCCGACCCATCGCGGACCGACAACCGACGAAGGCAAAATCCGAGCGGCCGCCACAATACACATGATCCCGCTTATCACGACCATCACCGCAGGTAAAGCGGCTGTGGCGGCGATAACGGCGCTGCTGGCCTCGTCACGCGAAGACGGCGGAGACCCGAGCCTGGCCTGGACAGTGAAACCTTTGCAGGAATATGTGTAACGGCAATGGCGTGCGGCGAACGGCGAATGGCGAACGTCAACGGCGAACATATCATAGTTGACGTTACGCACTTTTGTTTAGCGGCGGGGCAACGCCCCGCGTGTTGTGTGCGAGATTATAAAAAACGCTTTGACCCTTGTTGTAATTTGGAGTGCGGTAAGCTCTTACCGCTTTGATATGTCGCGAAGCGACGCCTTTCGCCAGTTGCAGTTGCCAATCCGTTCCCCCTTTGTATATAGCACACCTTCTCGCCCATCTTTTATGATGGGGGTTGCATTTTATCGCTCAGGGTGAAACAATTAGATATTCTTCGTATACCCGCCGATTGAATAAAGGAAATTATTATGCATCGTCACATTGGTATCGTGTTGGTTATTGCTGTTATGCTTTTCGTCGCTGCGGACGCCTCTTACGCCGCTGATGGATTTAAACCGCTGTTCGACGGTAAGACGCTCAAGGGGTGGAAACCCATGCCGGGCGGTGAGTGGACGGTTAAGGATGGGGCGATTGTTGGGACTAGCGTGAAGTCTGAACATCGCCACGGTCTGCTGATGAGCGAGAAGGAATACTCGGACTTTGTAGTCAATTTCAAGTTCCGTGTTATCAAAGGCGATAGCGGGTTCTACTTCCGCAGCGATCCGGTGAAAAGCGCCGTCGGCGTACACGGTTTCCAGATGGAAATAGATAACTCAAAAGAAGTAGGCGGACTCTACGAAACAGGCGGACGCGGCTGGGTAAAAAAGCCTGACGCAAAACTCATCAAAAAGATATACCAGCCCGGTAAGTGGAACCAGGGATCGATCACCGTGATCGGAAAAAACGTGACCGTGCGAATTAACGGTGAAGTGACCTCCGAACTGAAGAACGATAAAGGCCGCCTCAAAGGCCGATTCGCCATGCAACTCCACGGCAGGATGGACATGGAAGTTATGTTCAAGGATATCGAGATTAAAGAGGCCAAGCCCGCAGACGACGGATTCGTTGAGATGTTCAACGGGAAGGATCTCACCGGCTGGAAAACTACCGGTAACTGGAAGATTCAAAAGGGTAACATTCTCACCCTGGAGCCCCGAGAAGGCGAGCACGGATGGCAGCGTTACCATGCATACATCACCACCGTCCGCAAGTACAAAGACTTCATTATCGATCTGGAGTTCAAGTTCAAGAAACGTGGTAATTCCGGTGTGTTTCTGCGAGTTGCCGATCCGAAGAATCACGTTGAGACCGGGTTCGAAATCCAGATACTCGACACGCACGGTAAGAAGAATTTCGGGCACCACGATTGCGGCGGGGTGATTCGTACAGCCGGTCCGTCGAAGATGATGGTCAAGCCCGCAGGCGAGTGGAACCGCTACATTATCTCGGTGATCGGGTCGCAACTGAAAGTGAATCTCAACGGTGAGGATATCCATGATCTCGACCTGAGCAAGACCGTGTTGAAAGACCGCCCGCTTAGCGGGTACATCGGCTTCCAGGACGAAGCGAAATATCTCTGGTATCGCAACGTTCGTATTAAGGAACTCAACGTCGAGAAAACCGAGAAGAAGGAAACGGTCGAGAAAAAGGAAAAGGCGAAATGAATAATACTCACACGCGACGCAACTTTTTGAAACTCGCTGGCCTTGGCGCCGCGGCCTTGACGCTTCCTGGCTCGCTTCGGGCCGCAGAGGGTAAACGCAAACCCAATATCATCTACATAATGGCCGATGATCTCGGCTATGGCGATTTGAGCTGCTACGGGCAGAAGAAATTCAAGACCCCGCATATCGATAAGATGTGCGCCGAGGGCATGAAGTTCACCGATCACTATTCCGGGTCGACTGTTTGCGCCCCGTCGCGTTGCGTATTAATGACCGGCCTGCATACCGGACACGCCTACGTTCGCGGGAATCGCGAGGTCAGGCCCGAAGGTCAGGCGCCCATGCCCGCCGATATTTTCACCGTCCCGCGCATGCTCAAAAAGGCCGGTTACGTCTCCGGTATGTTCGGTAAGTGGGGGCTCGGGGCGCCGGGTTCGCCGAGCGATCCTGCCGAGCATTTCGACGAGTTTTACGGGTACAACTGCCAACGGCAGGCCCATACGTTCTATCCTAAGCACCTGTGGCATAACAAGACGAAGGTTCCGCTGGACGGTAAGACTTACTCCGCCGATCTGATCGCCGAAAAGGGCCTGGAGTTCATCAAGGCCAACAAGGACAAGCAGTTCTTCTGCTACATGCCCACGACGGTTCCGCATGCGGCGATGCACGTCCCGGAAGAGGACCACAAGCCGTGGCGCGAAAAGCTGCCCCAGTTCGATAAAAAGATCGGGCGATACTCCGGGCCGCTGGTAACTAACCCCATCGCCGCGTTCCCCGGAATGGTGCAGCGTATGGACAGGAGCATCGGAAAACTGTTTGCTCTGCTGAAGGAACTGAAAATTGACGATAACACGCTGGTGATTTTCACTAGTGACAATGGCGCTCATCGCGAGGGCGGCCACGATCCGAACTTCTGGGATTCAAACGGTCCGTTGCGAGGTATTAAGCGTGATCTGTACGAAGGTGGTATTCGGGCTCCGTTCATCGCCCGCTGGCCTGGGAAGGTCAAACCCGGTTCGACCACCGCTCTGCCGTCGGCGTTCTGGGACTTTATGCCCACATGTGCTGACATCGCCGGTATCGATTCGCCCAAGGGTATCGACGGGCTGAGTTACCTGCCCACGCTGCTCGGCCAGGACGCCAAGCAGAAGAAACACGAATATCTCTACTGGGAGTTTGCTAACGGAAACAAGTACGCGATCCGCATGGGCAAATGGAAGGGTGTGCGACTAAACGCCCGCAATAACCCAGACGCTCCGCTGCAACTGTACGATCTTGAAAAGGACCTCGGCGAGACGACTGACATAGCGAAAGAGAATCCCGATGTCGTCAAAAAGTTGCTGGCTCTTATGACCGAAGCCCACACAGAATCACCCCTCTGGTCAACAAAACCCAAACCGAAGAAGAAAAAATAAGAACAGCATAAAACTAACGCCAAGACACTATGGTGGCGGCAATTGGCGATGCGTTACTTTGGTGTGTTGCCTGCTGCGGCGATTAGCGCCAGCAGTGCGTCGCGGTTGGGCGGCCAGGCTTTTTGGGGGCGGGCTTTGTTGGGTAGTTCCAGGGTGATCGTGGGTATTTTGCGTTCTACGCCGGCCCATGTTCCGAAGCTGCCCGGAGTAGGGTAGCCCACCGAGCCCTTGGCGGGATAACCGTTCAGAGGCGCCATTATTTTGGCCAATCCCTCCGCCGGTCCGTCGTAATTGTTGCACGGTTTGAATGTGTCGGTCGAGTGGATCGACACGATCGCGTCGGGTTTCAGCATTTCGATCGCTTTGATTAACGCGCGAGTTTCCGGTTCGCTTCCGGGCGATTTTCCCGGTGAGTAGCGGGCGCCTTTTGCTTGGGGTTTCCAGTTCACCGCCGGGAAGTTTCGATTGCAGTCGACGGCGTTTGCGTTGACTCGCGTTCCGGCCAGCAGTCCGTCGGGATTGGCTGACGGCAGCACCGCTACTGTCGCTGATTCGTATGAAGACCCGTCGCTGAGCAGGTGTTCGATCATGCTAAGTGCGACGAATTCGCTTATCGATTCGTCACCGTGGATGCCGCCGAAGATGAACGTGGTGGGCCCGCTGTCACCGAAAATGTGCATTCGTATGGGCTTACCGTCGACTGATTGGCCTACTGTCACCGTGCGATACGCCATCGGTTTGAGTTCAGCCTTAC
>JABGPF010000175.1 GCA_018645065.1 Phycisphaerales bacterium | reverse complement strand
CCTTCCGAAAGCGTAAATCCGTTTTCGCAGATGATCATCCCGCGCGTGTCATTCGTGGATGACTTATTGAACGCCAAAGCGGCGGGGAAGATAGCTGCGACCATCGCCATCCCGATCGCCATGATGCCCAGGGCGACAAGAATCTCGGCGAGAGTAAACCCTCGACCGGCGCGGTGATCGGACCTGCGAAAAGCTATCGCTCGATTAGTTATAGCAACCATAGTTATTACCTCACTAAGCCGTCCCTATTATAGAACAATCGGCGTAGTAAGGTCAACTTCTTCGCTCAAATTGCTACCTCAATATTTTCGCCAATCAGGCGCGAGCCTTTCTTTTTCTCCTCAGCAGCAGCGGAAGTCCCGCGGCCATCAGGATCATTGTCGCCGGTTCAGGCGTAGTTTCGGCGCCCGGAACCTCTGCCGGAGCACTCGCTCCGTCGCCCCACGCGCCTCGCAGGATCACAAAATCGGCGAGATCAACGAATCCGTCGTCATTGAAATCCGCGTTATTGTCCACCGCTCGGGAGTCGCTCCAGGGGCTTCCGAACTGCGCCAGCAAGACCGCCATATCGGCTTCGTCCACCACCTGATCGTTATTGGCGTCGCCTTCGACCTCAACCACCGTTATCAGGTTTTTGAGGACCAGGAATGTCTGTTCCTCGTCGACGATCTCATACCATCCGAGTCCGTCATGGGACCAATTCTCAGGCATTGTAATGGTGATATTGGCGAACTTAACGTTTGTATTACCAATCTCAAACCCTCCAATGTCATATAGATCGCTGTAGGTGTAAAGCAGTATTACATCTTCACCGTTAACCGAACCGGACCCGTGGTTGAGGTTAATCTTCACACCCGGTTGGAGGGTGATTTTCCCTGAAGCTTCAACGTATGTCTCAGTACCGGCGACAAGTGTCCACTCATAGGTCGTGCCGTTGGTCAACGTAAGATTAGTGCCCGCAGAATCATCATCATAACTACCGACGTAGGATACTTCGTCACCACCGACAAGGCTCCCTCCGCTAATGGTGATCCCAACTCCGGTACCGGACATCGACCTTGTCGCCCGTAACTCCGCCCCGCCGCCCAGGGTCATGTTGGTAAGTTCCATCTTACCGGCATCGCTGTCTATTATCAGCTGTACGTCATCGGCAAGTTCCACACCGCCCAGCACAATCGTACTGCTGCCAAGCGCCGTCAGCTCCAACGTGCTGTCAACCGGAGCGATAACCGTGGTGTTCGGCAAGACAACGTTTGTCGCCTCGGTGGGTATCGTCCAACCCAACGCACCGCTGGACAGCAACGTCCAGTCGTCCGCGTTGACCGCCGCGGCGGTTGTATCGTGCAGCCCAGAACGAATTGCAACTTCAAACGCATCTCCACCACCGCGTTCGAACATCACTGCCCGGAACGAAGTGACCACCCCGCCAGCGGGCACTGTTAACTGCCCCGTAGTCCATGTCATACCGCGAATATCGTGCCAACTGATCTCACCGTCGCCTGCCACCGTAGGCCGGGCTCCGCCTCCATCGTTTTCGGTGAAAGTCGCACCAAAATTCACAGCGCCGAACTGGATAAATCCACCGTCATCGCTGCCAAAAGTGATCGTCCAGTCGCCTTCGGGGATAAAGAAATCTGCGATCGCTTCAACCGCGAAATCATCCAGACCCGCATCGTTTCGCCCGTTAGGCCACGGGTCGCCGTTGGGGAACATCTCGACGTCGCCTTCCATGTTTATCGTGTCTCGAATCACGGTCACATCTTCTGCAATCGTTCTGGTCAGAGTACCGTCGAGAATCCCATCTGCCTCATTAACGTTATTTATCTGATCACCGGTCACGCGAACGTAACGCACGGACATGTCGCCTGACGGCTGCATTTCGATCTTGGTCGTTCCGCCCTGCAGGTTCAGCGTGTTGGCGGTGTTCGCGTAGTCGGTAAGATTCGAACCGGCAAGCGTAAATGAGTCACCAGGCTCCACAGGGTCTCCGGAAACAGAGACCTCCAACGTCCCGCCGTCAGGAGCCCCGATAGTCGCCATATCGGTAATCTCGATAGGCTCAGCAGCATCCACAACCGCAGTGTTCACTATCGCCAACCTGGCGGTTTTGACGCCTTGGACCGACGTTGTCAGCAAGGCTGTTCCTGTAGCATTAATTGTATCGCTGATATCCGAAACTCCGAGCGAGGTCTGTCCACCTGAAACGTTCAGGTTGCTCGCAGCAGTCGACTGCCCAAACGACACCGTCCCGCCGGAAACATTGATATCGCCGGCCACAACCGTATCACCGCTAATATTCACAACGCCCTGAGCTATGTCCAACTGGCCGGCGGTAACGTTGCGCAACGACCCAGCCGAGCCAATGTTCAGCGTATATCCGTCGGTAGAGCCTAAGGTCAACGCATTGGCGCCAGTGTCAATATCCATGTCGTAGGTAATCGCGCCTGTGGCGTTGCTTATCGAGCCAGCCATTCCAGCCAGTATCGTTGCGGCGCCGTTGAACGTGATCGGATCGTCATAGGTCTGCACCGCCTGTGCCAGTGGCGTCGAAAGCTTCAGGCCCGCATCGCCTACCTGAACATTGATGTTCGACAGCAGACCGCCCTGCCCAAGCGTCAGTGTGCCTTCATTAACGTTCAATACCGGTGATGCGCCCAAATCGCTAATCGTATCGCTCAGGATAAGTTCTCCTGAACCGTTTTTGGTAATCACAGACGCCCCGCCGGCACTTATACCACCGGACTTCGTCAACCACACATTACCATCATTACTGAAAGTAACGGAAGATGCCCCGGGCTCGACCGCCACGCTTTGGAAAGTCAGCGTTCGTGTAGGCAATACATCAAAATCAACAACCAGATCGGCTCCGTCGAGTTTCAGAACGCCCAGTTCGGTGTCAAACCAAACCTCCAGCATGGAATCGGCGGTGATCAGCAGATCGGTGTTCGGCATGATTATGTCGCTGGTGCTCATCGTTCCGACACTCCACCAGTATGCCTGCCCCGGATCGCTGGGGTTAATGCGAACTGGAGCAGGCGAAGACGGCGTCTGGATCGTGAACTCCACAAAGTCTCCGCCGTTCCCTTCGTTATGCGCCAGTGCGAATTCGTAACTCTCACCAGCTACGAGGGCCACTGTCCCCGTCTTGGGCGTATTCCAGCCTTCGGTGGGAAGGTTTCTGGTTATATCGTCGGTTCCGGCTTCATATTCTCCGTTTTGGTCAGCGTCCAGCCACAGTACTTCATGATCGTCACCGTGGACATAGAACGTATAAACGCCGGTTTCGGGCGCGTTGAACGTACCGGACCACATCTGGGAATAGTAATCAGACATATTGCCCGCCTGCCAAACCTCTCCAGTCCATACGCCCTTGCCCTGAACCGCCGCAGGCCAGTTGGTACCAACATCCGGCGTGGGCGTAAGGGCAAACAACCCGCCGTTTTGCCCGTTAGCGATCCCGTCGTCTATCGCCGCAAGTTCCAATTCGGCCGCAGCATCATCACCTGCAGGATAGTCGTAGAACGTGTAGACCAACTGGTTAGGAAGCGATTCACCGAGACCGGTAATCTTCAGCGTGCCGCCTGCAAGGTCCATCTGCACCGGATCGAGCGTCGGGTTGATATCGCCACGCGAGACAAGCACCGGGGATCCGGGCCCAGACATAATGAATTCACCCTTCATCGTCATCAATTTTTCGGTAAGCGTCATATTGTGTCCGCCGAGGGCCAATTGACCGCCTTCCGATAGGTCCATCCGCGCCGCGGCCAAAGGAGCGTCAACAGCCAAAACCGTATTGATCACCGTGACAGCAGCAGTAGTCACGTCCAGCGACGCTCCAGTCATATCCAGCGGTGAACTGATCGTCAGGCTGGATGCTACGGTAAGATTCTGCGTCCCGGCCCCAGCACCGTTGCGAACGAACGTTCCGCTTACAACATCAAGCTTGTCCAGGATCAGCGAATGGTCAGCGGTAAACGCACCACCGGTGACTGCAACTCCGCCGAACTCATAAGGCGTCGCGCTTCCGGCGAGCGTAACGCTGGCTCCGGCGCCAATATCCACCGTACCGTCGCCGAGGACAGGCCCGGTTACGTTCAACGTGTTTCCACTGTCGGTGCGAAGCTCCAACTCACCGCTGTCCAACGTCAGACCGGAAGTAAGGTTAACGGTAACACCGCTGGCCCCGGGCCCACCGGCTGTTATCGTACCACCGTCGGATGTAATCGCATTCGTGTAAGCTATGACATCGCCAGGGGTCGTACTACCGAGAACAATTTCACCACCAGCGGGATGCAATGCGGCCGGCCCGATAGGAAGCGGGGTAATGGCGATCAATCTACCGTCCTGAACGGTGAATGAGGCGCCGTCAAGGTCTGCTCCGGTCCCGGAGAGAACCAGATCGGCCGAGCCGCCCTTGATAATCTCAGCTCCGCTTAACCCACCGTCGACAGCGCCGAACAGTACGTCCGCCTCAGTATTGATGCCCATAGACTCAACGCTCGGATCAATCGCAAGCCCGGTAAAATTCGCCAAGTTTGCAATCGTAAGCTCAGCGCCAGTGGTCGTAAACGTCAGGGCGCCCAAAGACGCATCCCCGCCGGTAAGATTCAGAGTGCTTACACCCTCGACCTTCATCGAAAGAGAGCTCATATCCACAAAATACCCGTGCAGCTGACCTGCCTCAATGAGATTGCCTATCTCGCCAGGGGTCAACACGGAATTGTAAACCACAAACTCGTCGATTTTCGCCGCGAACGGGAAAGACCCGGCAAAGCTGCCAACACTAATGATCGGCGCAGTGGCTTGCGACGCAAACGTTTCACCCTGAACGCCATCGACAAAGAATGTCGTCTCCCCGCCAGTACCGGTCAGCACCAGATGATGCCAACCGTCCTGTTCCTCAAGATGCACCAATTCGCTGTAGCTGAAGTCGCCCTCAGCCCGCATCGCAACTCTGTTGTCGGTTTTCATGAGCAAACCGAGATAGTCCGCATCGCCGGTTCTTATGAGCACTCTTGGCATATCGTCCGGATGAACATCAAACACCCATGCGGCAATCGTCCAGTCGCTCCCCAGCGGGATCCCGCCGTCGGCGGGGCTAAGATACTGAGTAGTGTTATCGCCTATAGTCATCGCGTCACCGATCTGCCCATCCCCACCGGTGGTGACCGACGCGCCATTGGTAAGCGTTCCATCGTACAGCGTAGAACCTGCAACATCGTTAGAGACCACCCCAGTCACAGCATCTACATTTTCGAACGAATAGTACGCCACTGCTCCGGCGGGAGGACCGGCAACAGGAACATGAACGTTCAGATCGCCACCGGCTAGAATAAGTTCCCTGGCTCCGCCAAGAGGCGTCCCACCCGACAGTTCCAAAGTACCGCTTACAACCTTCAGCGCCGTATTCCCCGCTACGAAGCTACCGGTGTAGTCCAGGAGCGTAGTACCCTCGCCACCAATCAAAAGGGTCTGAGCGGCGCCTCCGTCGTCATAGTTGCGTATCGTAACGGTCTGATCGGCAACCGCGCCAATACCGCCATTGGCGTCGGCTAGGGTCAAGTCCGTGTAGTTCAGAGTCCCGCCATTAGTAGTCCCGCCCACAAACACACCGCCATCGGAAACGACAATCGGACCGGCGTCTACAGTCTGAGCATCAGCAACAATACCGCCGGTGACACCTGCGGCTACAGAAGTTTGCGTAAAGGAAACCTGCGTCGCGGCGCCAGTGGTCGTCACTACACCATCTCCAATGAACGAGAGTTCACCGAAGGTCGAATTCGTGTTGGTGTTCAGCACCGAAGCACTCGGTGCGCTGGGAATTTCCGGCACCTCCGGAACACCCAATGCCGCCGGAATCCCCGGAATCGCCGGAGCCATGACCACCGTGGTGGTGACGCCTGTAAGATCCGCAGCTCCGTCCAATTCAAACGTACCACCGGCGAGTTCCAGTTCCGTCGCTCCGCTAAGCGGTGCAGGTCCCGGACCGGCAAGCGTACTTCCGCCTTCGACAATAAACTTCGTTCCCACCGCCGCCAAGGCGCCCATGTTCAGAACAGTTCGTCCACCACCAGTTATGGTCAGCACCTTGCTGCCTCCACCATAGCTGCCCAGAACAAGCTCACCATCACCAATCCGACCAATAGCGCCCGTAGGACCGTTCAGGGTTAACATGTCCATTGAAACAACTCCGCCCCGAGTCAACAACTTCGCGCCATCGCCTAAACCCACGGCGCCGGTATGCACATCTTGTCCGCTGGCGAATATTTCGGCTGTAAGGCCCGCATTAACGGTGCTAGACGCGAAGACAGTCATATTCCCTCCCCCGGTAACGGTAAGGACAGAATCGGCGTCGAATGTCAAATCGCCCAGAGTTATTGAGGCCGCTGAGGCGGGAGTGTGAATTGTGGCGTCGGCGTTAACCAGAACGCTGGAAGTGCTCATGTTCACTCCGCCATCAGCGGTGAACTGACCACCGTTGAGCACCAACGAGGCGCCTAGAAGCGGAGCAACTCCATGCAGATTCAGTTCACCCCTGTCAATTTGGATAATGTTTGTGTCGGCTATCGCATCAACGCTGCTGACATCCAGCAAACCGCTGCCGCCTTTGGTGAAAGTGCTGTCCGGAGCCAAACTGAGAGTCGTCACAGTCGATCCGCCCACGAAAGTCGCATCGCCGAGCGTGTCAATATCAACCAGGACTCCGGTATCGGTTTTCAGCACGGCGCTGGCGCCGAGGACAGTGGCGCCGTCGTTGGCAAGGCTTTCGGTCTCCAGCGTACCGTTGATTGTAAGCACGCCAGGAGCGGTAACTGTAGTGGCGGTGTATACCTCAAGTACAGACCCGGGGGCAATAGTCACCGACCCGTCTGTAATGTCGAGCGAGAGGGCGCCCTGATTACCGCCCACCGTTATGTTACCACCAGCCACCACCACCGCATCAGCAGTCGTACCAACGGCGCCAATGGTTGGAATCTCGATTGTAGGCGTCCCGCCCGGAGCTTCGAGCCAATTCGAATCGCCCCAGGCGCCGTCAGCGCCGCCGGCATTCCATGTAAGCGTATTATCAACGGTTAGTACGGGGGCAAACAGCAGATCATCATAGAACACAGGCGAAGAGGCCTGCGGACCCCAAAAATCGATCCCGGCAATTGCAATCGTTCCGGCCCAGGTCTGGCTGTTCAGGAGTACGCCGTCATAATATGTGTCTATCGTCTGGGCGCCCATATCCACCCTGGCCTTCAGTTCGACCCAATCCTCCCTGACCAGGCGCACAGCAACACCACCGCCATTATCCACAACGACGTTGGCTGCCATGTCAAGGTCAACAGAACCCATGAAATCAACGGCATCGGGCCATGAATTCATGAAACCAATATAACCAGTTCCCACAAGAGAAGTATCAGGAACGTATGTCATTCCAGTAAATTCCCACACGCCGGACGTTATCCCGCTAAAGGCCCAACCCGTATCGTGCGTGTGATCAATCTCGCCGACCTGCAGCGAATTGGCGCCACTATACGAAAACTCACTGCGCACGATGGGGCTATCGATCGGATCCACGCCGCCGCCCCAATCAAACCAATCACCCTGACCAATGGCGTTGGAATCCGGAGCGTAGAGATCGAAATCATCCTGGAATACCTGCGCCGTAACATTGCCCGTCACGGCAAACACGAAGAAAAGCAATACAACTCCAAGAATCCATGTCTTACTGGGAAGCATGGTGTTCATCTCACTTCTGACGTAAGTATTCTTGTGGCCGTGCGTGCATTTAGACATGATCCCGGTTCTCCAAAACGTCCGTGGTTGTGCGCGTAGATTCCTTCGCGCAAAAGAAAACGATGTGACAATCTGCTCTGTCCAAAGAAAACAATGCAGTTGCTCCGCAAATGACAATGAAGTTGGGTGATTTCAGGACGTTACAAAAACATCCCTTACCCGGTAAACTGTAGATGTCAGGATCAGCTTAAATTGCCTCTGATTACCTGTTCCATCCGGGTGAGGATATGCACTGCCGCTCCATCACGCCAAAATTATTAAATGATCTGAACCATATAATACAGCAGAATCCGGGGTCCGTCAAGAATAAACACGGCATATGGATAAAGATACGCTCCCCCGCCTCCTTAACATCGCTAAGCACCGGCAGTAACAGCAGTTCTGTTTTTAAAACCCGATCCGCACACATCACAAACCAGCCCGCCAAACCCGCAGTTAGGCAAGCCCATATGGCATGCTCGCAATCACTCGCCCTGCTGGTTGTCATCGAGTTTTTCGCGCAAGAGGGCGAAGGCGCCTGGGTCGTCGGCGACAGGGATCCAGCAAAAATGCAATCCGCCGTGGATTTCGTCCACCGGCTCGTTTTTTACGTCGAACAGGTCCTCGACAACTATCCGTCGGAGTTGATCGGGAAGACACAGTTCGTAGCTCGAACCTTTGCGGATCGGATTGCGCGGCTGAACTTTCATCATTTTTTTCACCGGGTCATAATCGCGGACAACGCCTGTGAAACGATAGCTGCTGGCCTCAGAACCGCTGGCGTCGTATTTCTGGGCGATCCGCCCGGGGTTACCGTGAATGAATCCCGTGGTCAGGCTGCGATTTGACGTCGCGAAGATGTCGCGCAAATGATCAGGGTCGAAACTCTTGCCCGCTTTCAAGTTATCCAGCGCATGACGATAGGCCCTGGCGATCATCGAGACATAGTAAACCGATTTCGTGCGCCCTTCGACTTTGAAGCTGTTAATCCCCGCAGCATGAAGTTCGTCGAGATGCTCGATAACGCACAGGTCGCGAGCGTTCATCAGGTACGTGCCGTTTTCGTCTTCGTCGATCGGCAGGAGTTCGCCCGGGCGCTCGGATTCCTCGATATAAAACTCGTCCTTCAGCGGGACATATTCCTGGTCGGGGTTTTCCTGCTTGAACACTTTGTACTGCCATCGGCATGAGTTTGTGCACGTGCCCTGGTTCGGATCGCGCGACGCCAGATAGCTCGATATCAAACATCGGCCCGAATAGGCAATGCAAACCGCACCGTGAACAAAGGCCTCCAATTCCATCTCGGGCACAGCCGCCCTGATCTCCTTCATCTCACGAACGGTCAATTCGCGAGACAAAATAATGCGCCCAGCCCCCATCTTCCCCCAGAACTTCGCCGAGGCGTAATTAACCGTATTGGCCTGCACGGAAATGTGTATCACCTGGTCGGGATACTTCTCGCGCATGAGCATAATCAGGCCCGGGTCGGACATTATCCACGCGTCGGGCTTGCAGCGATCAAGCGTTTGGCCGATGGATTCAATACACGGTTCGACCTTGTTGTTGTGCGGTAGAATATTGGCTGTGAGGTATACTTTCTTGTCGATCGCGTGGGCGTATTCGATGGCTTCGACGATCTGGTCGAGTTTTTTGAAACCATTTTCACGTGCGCGTAGAGAGAAACGCGGAATGCCCAGATAAACCGCGTCAGCTCCGAACGCCAGTGCGTACTTCATTTTCTCGAAGTCACCGGCGGGCATTAAAAGTTCATGCTCAATCATTCCGGGATTATAGCACAGCGGCGATTAAGCCCCCAGAGCGGAATTAAGTTTCCCAACCCGGCGCCTTGATCGGATTTGCAGCTGTACCGGACAACAGCAAGGCGGGGATAATATTTTTTCGGTGATATCGGAAATTTCCCAAAAAAACATCAATTTCTATCACTTTGCATTTTAAAATCCGTAAGTGATTGACCGTATATGGGTTCGGTTCATTTTGCACCCGCTAAAAATAGTAAAAACAGTACGTCTAATGATGTTTTTTGGGGCTTGCCCACTAAAAACATAGTAAATGGGGTTGACATTTGCCCCGTTTTGTACATAATAACCCTTACGTTGTTCAGTTGGTCTCCCCCCACCAACTGAAACCCGAGCGGACTTGGCCTCCCCCTGCCAAGTCTGCTCTTTTTTTGCCTACTGCGAACCCAAAGCGTTACGCTCGATCCGCATCAGAGGACAGCTGCCCCCCCCAACCGCCCCGCCCGTTATTTCTTTTTGGTTTTCTTACCTTTTTTGCGACGTGAGGACGCGCCTTTCTTTTTCCGTTCGAGCATCTGGTGAGATATTTCAATTGCGCGTTTACGAGCGGCCGGGCCGTAGTCCCAGAACTCGTCGACCACCTTCTTCATCTCTGGAAATGCTTCGT
Source organism: Phycisphaerales bacterium (assembly GCA_018645065.1). Taxonomy (GTDB): domain Bacteria; phylum Planctomycetota; class Phycisphaerae; order SM23-33; family SM23-33; genus BS750m-G57. The sequence goes on along the minus strand of JABGPF010000175.1, from coordinate 1,576 downwards.
CGGTGTCGCCGTACTTCTTGCGCAACGCGGCGAGCTGGCCTTTCAGATCCGCAACGAGCTTGGCGTTTTTCGGATCGTCGTAAACGTTGTTGACCTCCGTGGGGTCCTTGACCAGATCGTAAAGCTCCCACCCTGGCGGGGTCTGGCCCGAGCCCTTGGGTGAGCATCCATAATAGAAAATCAACTTGTGTTTCTTGGTGCGAATCCCGAAGTGTGACGGATTGTCATGATGGGCCATGTGCATCCAGTAGCGATAATACGCGGCCTGTTTCCAACCGGTCGGTTCCTTGCCCGTCTCGCAGATCGACTTGAAACTTCCGCCCTGCATGTAGCCGGGCGTTTTGACTCCGGCGAAGTCGAGCATCGTCGGACCGTAGTCCACGTTCTCGACAATCGCGTCGGATCGCGAGCCGGGCTTGATCGTTTTGGGATAGCGGATCAGGAACGGCATGCGTTGCGATTCGTCGTACATCCAGCGTTTGTCCATGTAGTCGTGCTCGCCGAGCATGAAGCCCTGGTCACCGGTGTAAATTATCACCGTGTTGTCCATAAGGCCCTCCTTGCGGAGATACGCGAACAGGCGTTTCAAGTTGTCGTCAACACCCTTGACGCAGCGGAGATACTTTTTCAAATACACGTTATACGCCAGGCGTTTAGCCGCTTCGTCGCTCAGGCTCTTATCTTTCGCCCACGATTTGGTGTAATTTCGCCGCAAGTTCCGCCGCCCTATCGACGTGCCGATATACGGCAGGAGTTCGTCGTTATGCCCGCGAGTGGCGATCGACCCGAACTTCGGCTGCTTCCAGAGATTCTTCGGCTCGGGGATATCCACATCTTCGAGATACTTGTCGTAACGCTCGGCGTTGCCGAACATATCGTGCGGGGCCTTGTAGTGGTGCATCAGGAAGAACGGTTTGGATTTATCGCGAATGGTCTTGAACCAGTTCAGCGTGATATCGGTTATGCAGTCCGAGGAATGGCCCTTCATCTTGACTGTGTTTTTACCGAACGTTTTACCCTCGGCCTTTTCGCGGAACGTGGGATCGTAGTATTTACCCTGCCCGGGCAGGACCTTGTAGTAATCGAAATTCGGCTCCCGCTTCAGGTGCCATTTACCAACCATCGCGGTGGTGTATCCGGCCTTTCGCATCTCGATAGCCAGATGCTGCTTCTCCGGTTCAATATTCCCGCCCAGATCGAGCACGCCGTTCACGTTCGAGTACTGACCGGTGATAATGCATGCGCGGCTTGGCGTGCATATCGAGTTAGTGCAGAACGCGTTTTCGAACAGCATTCCCTCTTTCGCCAGCGTGTCTATCACGGGCGTGGGGTTGAGTTTCGCCAGGCGAGACCCGTAGGCTCCGATGGCCTGGGACGTGTGGTCGTCGGACATGATAAAGATGATGTTAGGCTTGTCCGCCGCCTTTTTCGCTTGGGAAATTCGGGGCATTAAAACAGCGGCGGCACCAAGGCTGGCGACTTTCAAAAATTCGCGACGTGATGACATTTTATAGCTCCTGTGCTTGGCTGGAGATGGCGGTTATTTACCTAATCCCATCGACTTGACGGTACGCCC
>JABGPF010000174.1 GCA_018645065.1 Phycisphaerales bacterium | reverse complement strand
CGGTGTTGAAACGCCTCTGGATCGTGCCGCACCAGAACCGATTTCGGAAGGAGCGGCCGATTTCTTGCTTTTCGCCAGAGCAATAACATCAGATTCGTCCTTGGCTGTTTTCGCCGGTGCGTCTACCGGCGTGCCCTTTGCAATCGTGTCCGGCCCGGAGACCACCGGCGAGGCGGGCTTCGCGACGGCCTTCCGAGCTTTCGACCTGCGCGGTCCGGCCCGGGAGACCATGTGGTTTGTCGCACTAGCCAGTTCGTATTCTTCCAGCGGAGCCTGTGAAACCATCTGCTCGCTTGCTATCCTGTTCAGGTCGCCGTTTAACTTCGTGATGACCTTATCGCTGGCCAGAACCACAAATTGCACCTGATCGTCATTTTGCAGCTTCTTGATTGAAAAGTTCAATTCGCCCTGAGACGTATTTGAATCCGAAGCTTTATCCTGAACCTTGGAGCCATTGTCCGCCCAGCCGGTGTCATCAGATGCGTCGCCCAGCGCCAGCGGTTGCACACTGTTGCTGACGAGTGTTTTTTCCAGCACCGCAACGGTATCTCGCAGATCGGCGGTATATATAGTTGTATTCAGGGCATTGCTTATGGCGTAATCGTATGCGACATCAGCGAGGACAAGTTTCCCGCCTCCAACAGCGGCGCCCTCGTCGTATCCCAGGTTTGCTTTCGTTTCGGTTCCCATCGCCTTGAAGGCTTTTCCAGATACCCCGTCAACATTATCAAACCTCGTGGTTCCGGGCGTATCGGCCACGTGATCGTCGCTATTCAGATCCGAGGCGATTACAGACGGGTCGGGTGTTTTCTGCATTCGATTAATGGCGATTATCCCAAGACCTGCTGAGATCAGTACTACCGCCGCGGCAGCGAAGGTTATCCATCTTGCAGCCCTGAATGCTCCACCTGCATGGTGATCGCCCAGAAGGTGTTTTCTTTCCGCGCGGACCATTACCTTGCGTACGAAACCTCGCGGCGCCCGTTCAAGCGGAAGACCGCACAGAAGTCGTTTTGCAGCCTTGAGTTCGTGCAATTCGAGCGCAAGTTCCGGGTCTTGTGCAACGGCCCGCTGAACTTCTGCGGTTTGTTTGGGAGTTGTTTCGCCATCGACATAGACCGACAGCAACTCTTTTATGTTGTCCCTGTCATTATTCATAATCATCCAACAAGCCTCTCAGCTTGTCCCTTAACATCGCTCTGGCTCGGTGCAGGCGGCTTTTGACGGTGCCTACGGGCACATTCATTACATCGGCCACTTGCGCGTAGTCCATTTCTTCAATATCACGTAATACTATCACCAGGCGGAATTCTTCGTCGAGTTCGCCCAGTGCGTCCATTACGAATTCGTTTGTTTCGGCAGCGGCAGCAGCTTGGTGCGGTCCAATTTGGCGTTTGGACGCCAGAGACGAGGTAAGCGCATCACCAGCACTGGAATCACCGTCCTCGGGTCCGGTCAGCGAATGGAATTTGATCCGTCCGCCTCGCCGTCTATGCGATATCGCCAAATTTGCCGCGATTCTGAACAACCACGTGTAAAACTTACTTCGTCCGTGAAACTGTCCGATGCGTTCCATCGCGCGGAGAAACGCCTCCTGGGCCAGTTCCTCGGCATCAGCGGGTCTGCCGCACATGCGAAGCAACATGTTGTAAATTCTGTCCTGGTACTTGGCGACCAGCAGGGAGAACGACTCCATATCTCCCTGGCGGAACCTCTGCACCAGAGTCGCGTCATCGAAAGCGATTGGCTTGCGTCCGTCAGGACCGCCTGTGGCGCCCTTAACGCCTCTATCGCCTTCCATACTATTCGACGCTTTATTACTCACAAAGTTCCCAAAAAATCAACAATATCAAAAAGTCCCGCGCAACACGCGAGAACAACAGGGATAACACACAAGGGCCAAAGGCCCTCACATCTGGAAGAGAACACACTCCCAGAGCAATACTATAACACTTCATACGCCCTGACGCACCATATGGTTCTAATACAAGGTAAGTTACCACTACTTGCGAATAGAACCGTGCTTCTCGGCCAGCACGGCCGCTGCGTGGCGGGAGTAGTGGCCTCGCAGGTCGCGGGCGTATCGTTTGAGGATTTTCTCACCGACGCCTTTGTGGTCGCCGCATCGATATAACGCTCTTGCCAAGATCAACTCACGGAGCGAGTTGTTGCGTGTGGTCGTGTCGACCCGGCTTGCGGGCGTGCGTCCGCGAACGTCTTTAATCTCGACGAAGTCGTGCCCGCTGACGCCTTTGGTTTCCAGCAGATCGGCGAGCGGTTTGGCAGCCCTGGCGTCGCCAAGCGACTCGGCGGCCATCGCTACAGCGCGATAGTGCGAGAACTCGCTTTTGGAATTTAGCTGCCCGATTTTTTCCAGTATCGCCTCGGTTCCGCTGCTCTGCCCGGTGCGTCCGAGGGCGATTATCAGATTGTCCATCGAACTTGTCGTCGCCCCGAACTGTCCCATCCCGCGGAAATTCCATCCCTTGTCCCACTTACCGGCGCGCACAGCCTTGGTGAGAGTATCGGCGCCAGCGGGCTCATAGAGCATTCCCAGTATGTGAGCGTACGCAATCTTCTGCGGCCCGGGGGCGGCGGACTTGTGTGCGGCGATGAGCGGTTTGACCGCACGAGTCGGCTGGGCGAGAATCACCGATATGCCTTTGTAATTGATCGCGACGGACTTTACCGCTTCAGCAATTTTCTGGTCGGACATCGGGTAGGAGTCTTTTGCTGTCAGCACGCTTTGGGGCAAATTGCCCTTGGCGACCAGATGTTTCTGCAGGGCCTTTATGTCGACCTGGCGGGTCGACTTGCCTGTCTTTGCGATCATCGAAGCCGCCACTCCGGCGGCGTAGCCCTGGTTCTGAATATCCGGCTGCATTCGCAGAACGGGCATCGCGTCACCGTGTGCGCTTATCCCGAGCCCGGTAACCAAAATCCCGTCAAAACTTTTCGGTAGCAGGCTGCGGTACGGTACGTTGGCTACGAGCCCGGCGTGATCGGGCGGTTTGATCATGAAGATCGCGTGGCTTGAGAAACCGTGGTTATCGAAGTTGCTTTTCGAGACTACGATAGTGTCCGGGAAAGTTCGTTTGTTCTGAATGTCCATGGGCATTACGCAAAAGTCGCCGACGATCCGCCGCCGTGCTCGCGTGTCGATAAGCTGCCCCAGGTCGAACGCACTTTTGTACTTTGCTTTGGCCACCACGAACATCCTCCACATGTCCAGCACATCGTCGTCGTCATGGAATGTCCAGTCGGTGTTGGTGTACCCGGCTCCCGGTTCGAGCGGGGGCAGGCCCGTGCCCTGAACCGATATGTGTTCGGCGTCGATCACGGTGCATTCGGCGCCGGCGGCGGCAGCCATCGAGGCATTGCCCGTTGAATCGATCACCACGCGGGCGAGTATCACTCCCCTGCCGTGATGCGTCGCGACGACTATGCCCTTTACGCGATTGTTCTCGACCAGTGCCCCGCAACCGAGCGTTCCGTACCATATGTCGGCGCCGGCTTTGAGCAGTTCGCTGCGGTACCATTCCATTTTCTTTTCGACGTTCCAACTCCCTCCTCCGACGGCCTTGTCGATTTCCGTCGAGAAGCCCACGCGGTTACCGTGGTAATATTTTGCGATCATCCCCAGCGTCCCGACACCGCCCAAGCCGTGCAGCACTTCGACGACAAGTGTTTTGGCGCCCTGGCGAGCGGCGGCGATTCCGGCAGGAGCCCCACCGGTTCCACCACCGATAATCACAACGTCGTACTCGCCGATAACCGGTAGCCCGTGGGCCGTGGTGCGAATGGTGGGCAGGCCCTGGTCCCTGTATCGCACGCCCTTGAGCACTTCGCGAATCTCACCGCTCACCGGTGAAACCGCTTTGGCGCCGGTTACTGTTATGTCAACGAACTTCGCCGGCGCTGATATGCTCTTGGCGTCTTTCGCGGCCGCCTGTCCGATCCGCTGGCCCAGCGCCATCAGCGCTGAGGGACGAAGAAGCTTGCCCGCCGCCGCTCGCGAAATATCCGCACAACCGCCCAACACATACAAGCGATCAACGCCTGCGGGCTTGAACGCATCAAGATCAATTTTGCTTGTCCCAGGCCAATCGCCGGAGACACTCTTGCGACCGGTCATCGGATCGGGCGGAATCTGATACAACAATTCGGACCCGCCTACCTGATCATCCTGCCATGTGAGCCCGCGTGCTGTTTGGTCGGCAGCGGCGAACGATGCGAATGAATCATCCTTCATCGGAAGACTCAATGAATATTCGAAGAAATCGTTGCTCCTGCCGCGAGTCGATCTGCCCGAGCCGACCTTTACCGCGTCCTTGCCGGCCTTACCGCCGAAAACGATTCGCGAGAACGCTTGCTTGCCCGTGGGATACGGTTTGAATTTCGCCCCGGCGGCCCGGGCGGCGATCGCCCTGTCGGTCGCGTCGATTATCACTTTTGCGCGGACGGCCTGGCGTCCGGCGCGGTTGGCCATCACGATCCCCGCGAGTTTACCATCGGTGTCGCGCAGCACATCGGTCACGTAGCATCCGTACAGGAATTCAACCTTCTCATCAAGCAGCGCATCGTCCAGAGTTCGTTTAACGTGCATCGGCGTAGGCGTCAAGAATTTGGACTTCGCCTTAGGCGGAGCCTTCACTGCAGAAGCACCCTCAACCGCAATCTCGCCCAGCAGAATCCGCTTTGAGTTGCTCGGCTTCTTAACCGCCAGACGAATGTAACGGGCCTTGCCTGGCAGATCACCCGACAAATGCAGCGGACCATCAACACCGGCTGACTTACCGGGTTTATCGTTCTTAATAACCCCGGCGTCAGCCCACTTCTTCGCATCGTCGCTTATCGACACATTCACGCTGGCGACCTCGAAATCGCCCGCCCTGTGGAACGCAACAACATGAACCTTGCCAAACGACCGCACCGAGCCCAGATCGAGCGTCAATACCACATCGCCGTCATACTGAACGCTCTGCTTATTCGCCGCCGCGTATCTGCCATCTGTAAGCATCGACGGTTTGCGTGTATCCTTATGAACGCCCGCTGAAGGCCGATCAGCACTGTATTTGAGCGGTAAAGAGTTCTTGCCCAATTTCATAGGCCCCGCCGAACCGCCAAACGGCGGAGGCGTGAATATCTTGCGCGCCAGTTCGGTTTGCGGGATCTCGCCGGACTCTAACCACATCCGATACGTAGCGCACATATCGTCGCCCAGATAATGCCTCGGCGCAACCAGGAAAACCTTCGCCCCACTTTTCGCAGCCTGCGCAGCGGCGGCTACCGCACCGGTCGACCCGCCTACGACCACAACGTCAACATCGTACGCCACCGGTATATCTCTTGCTGTCTCAAGAACAACCGCCCCGTCGACAGAGCCAAGAGCAAGCAACAGACACGTAATAAACCCAATCGATCTTTTCATTTCGCTATTCCTTCCAAAGTTCGTAACCCGTATTCAACCACACGCCAGGTCGCTTAGCAATCAGGGAATAACAAAAAACAACCGGCCGGCGGCCTCACAAGACACCGCCCGGCTGGTTTTCACCGGTAGAACGGGGCGAAGAATTAGTTTATATAAAACCGGCCGGAGCGGATTGATGTCCGCTCCGGCCGTTATATTTACCATCTGCAATTTCCGATCTTGCTGATCGATCAGTTCCCGGAAGCTTCCTGCACTTCTTCAACGCTCTCCTCTTCGGCGGGAACTTCAGCAGGCTCGATCTTCACACCTTCAAAATACAGGTGTGATTCGGTCTCGTCGTCAACCGTTTCGGTTTTTACCGACACTACTATACGAGTGTTTTTATCGTATCCGCGGCGGAGTATTTCTTCTGAGATCGGGTCTTCTATGTGGTGCTCAATCGCGCGTCGCAACGGGCGGGCTCCGAAGTCTTGGTTATATCCCTTGTCGATCAGGAAGTCAGTAGCCTCCTGGTTAAGCTCGAGTTCCAGCCCGTGGTCCTCAAGGCGTACTCGCACCTTGGCGAGCTCCAGTTGTACTATATCCACAAGATCGTCGCGATCGAGCGTTTTGAATACGATCACGTCGTCGAGTCGGTTAAGGAACTCCGGTCGGAAGTAACGCTCGATCTCCTTGGAGAGCATATCCTTCATTTTGGTGTAGCTCGATTCCTTGTCAGACTGATGGAATCCGAACCCGCCTTTGTTCCGGACCAGATCGGCTCCGATATTCGTGGTCATAATGATCACGGTGTTTCGGAAGTCGATTCTTCGCCCGAACGAGTCGGTAAGCTGCCCTTCCTCCATTATCTGGAGCATGGTGTTGAACACGTCGGGGTGCGCTTTTTCGATTTCGTCGAGCAGGACAACCGCGTATGGGCGGCGTCTGATCTGCTCGGTCAACTGACCGCCCTCTTCGTAACCAACGTACCCGGGAGGGGCGCCGATCAGTCGAGAAACGTTATGCTTTTCCATGTACTCGGACATATCGAGCTGGACGAGCGCTTCTTCGTCTCCGAACATGAACTCAGCCAGCGCCTTTGACAGCAGCGTTTTTCCCACACCGCTGGGACCGGCGAATATGAACGACCCTACAGGCCGTCGCGGATCTTTCAACCCGCTTCTGGCGCGTCGGATAGACTTTGAGATAACTTTGATCGCCTCGTCCTGGCTGACAACTTTCTTGTGCAGTTCGTTCTCGAGTTCCAGCAGGCGTTGGGCCTCTTCCTTCTCGAGGCGTGTCAGCGGAACGCCAGTCATTTTCGAGACCACTTCAGCGACGATCTCTTCATCAACCGCACCGCCGGCGGCGCCGGACTTTTTCTTCCAGGCTTCGAGCTTGGTCTGTTTTTCCTGGCGGAGCGATTCGGCTTTGTCGCGTAGCTCGGCGGCAAGTTCGTAGTCGGCGTTTTTCACCGCCTGGTCCTTGGCGTCCTGCAGTTTTTCGACTTCAGCTTCTATTGCCGCCAGATTCGGCGGTTTGGCCATGGTTTTCAGGCGGACTCTGGCGCCAGCTTCGTCGATCACATCGATCGCTTTATCCGGCTGGACTCGCCCGGTGATATATCGGCTTGACAGTTCGACTGCCTGTTCCAGTGCGGTTTCAGTGAATTCCACACGGTGGTGTTTTTCGTATCGTCCCCGCAGCCCACGCAGAATTTCGAGGGTCTGCGACTTGTTCGGCGGGTTTACAATGATCGTCTGGAAGCGTCTTTCCAGGGCTCCGTCTTTTTCAATATACTTTCGGTATTCGTCCATCGTGGTCGCGCCAATGCACTGGATTTCACCACGCGACAGCGATGGTTTCAGTACGTTTGCCGCGTCGATGGCCCCTTCTGCTCCGCCCGCTCCGACCAGCGTGTGCATCTCGTCGATGAACAGGATCACGTTTTTCGCGCGTCTGACTTCGTTCATCACGGCTTTGATGCGTTCTTCGAACTGGCCTCGGTATTTGGTTCCCGCAACCATCATCGCCAGGTCCAGAGCGACGATCCGTCGTTCGTGGAGGATTTCGGGCACTTCATTGCCCACTATCTGCTGGGCGAGCCCTTCGACGATAGCGGTTTTCCCGACGCCGGCTTCACCGAGCAGTACGGGATTGTTTTTTGTTCTTCTGCAAAGCACTTGCAGTACTCGTTCGATTTCGTCGGCCCGCCCGATAACCGGATCGAGCTGTCCCTGTTTGGCCAGTTCGGTCAGATCTCGTCCGAAGCTGTCCAAAGCGGGTGTTTTGCTCTTTGTCTTGCGTTGCGAACCGGGCCTTGATTCCGGAACAGCCGACGGTTCGACCTCGCCTTCCATACCTTCGGGCTCCAGACCGGCGCCCAGGAGGCTGAGCACTTCACCGCGAACTTCTTCGAGCTTCAGCCCGAGGTTCAGCAGCACCTGAGCGGCAACTCCGTCGTGCTCTCGGAGCAGTCCGAGCAGCAAATGCTCGGTCCCAACGTAGTTGTGGTTAAGATTTCGAGCTTCTTCGATAGCGTATTCGACTACTTTTTTCGCTCGTGGGGTTTGGGGCAGTTTGCCCATGGTGACCATATCGGGTCCGGCTTTTACGAGCTTTTCGATCTCCATTCGGACCTTTGGCAGATCGACACCCAGGTTCCTGAGAACGTTTGCTCCTACACCGCTGCCTTCCTTGATAAGGCCCAGCAGCACATGCTCGGTTCCGATATACTCGTGGTTGAAGCGTTGAGCCTCTTGATTGGCCAGCGCCATAACTTTTCGAGCTCGTTCTGTAAATCTCTCAAACATAAACAGTTCCCATGCGACCGAGTGTGCGGACTGATTTCGGGCCTGCTATATCGCACATTACGATATACCGCCGATCTTGTATTCTATAGTATCCGGGGCGCAAGTATCAAGAGCGCCCGCAGCAACATATCTAGCTTGTACTATCGGATTCTATCGGAAGTTTAGCGGGTGGAGTTGAATCGGGTCTCGAAAAGATAGCTATTCAGCCCAAATTTTTTTTACGTATCCAGAGTAGACACTGGCATTTGCCGCTCATCAGAAGTACTATGCAATTCCGATAATGATAGCTGAGGCATTTGCTCGGATATGAGAGAAATGGATAGAATATCTTTTGCATCAGATCTGGATTTTCTCAAGGCCAACACTAACGTCGTGGAACTTGCCTGCTCCCAGCAGTCCCAAATCGTCGTCGTCCCGGAATTCCAGGGTCGAGTCATGACCAGCACCCTGGACGGCCCGCAAGGAGCCAGTTACGGATGGTTGAATCGGCGGTTCATCGAAAAAGGCGTCGACGATCCGCTTTTTAACAATTACGGAGGCGAGGACCGCATCTGGTTGGGTCCCGAAGCCGGTCAGTTCGCACTGTTCTTCAAGTCCGGTCAACCTTTCGATACGGACCACTGGGACTCACCCAAGGGCCTCACAGCCAAACCGTTCGAAGTTACCGCACAGGACGAACGCTCGGTGACGATGAGTTCGGTATTCGACGTGACTAACTATTCCCTCGCCGAATTCCACTGCCGCATCGACCGCAAGATCAGCATTCTGGACACCGCTCAAACCGCATTGATTCTGGGCGCATCGATTCCTCAGGGCGTTGGTTCTGTGGGATTCGAATCGGACAACACGCTGACCAACACCGGCCCGAACGCCTGGTCGCCCGACCGCGGGATGGTCTGTTTGTGGATTCTGGGGATGATGAAGGCGTTGAAAAACGGCAAGGCGATTGTCCCGTTCAAATCCGGTGATGAATCTGAATTGGGCCCGAAAGCCAAGATGGACTATTTTGGTCAATTACCGCCTGATCGCGGTTACGTAGGCGAAAATTACGCATGGTTCAAAGTCGACGGGATGGCGCGTGGTAAGATCGGTGTCGGACCCAAGCGAGCCGGAGACATGTTGGGAAGCTACGATTTCGATAATAATCAACTTACCATAATCCAGTTTTCACTACCGAAAGATGCGGGCGAGTTACCGTACCCAAACAGCGCCTGGGAGATACAAGACGCCCCCCAGGGCGGTGATGCGATCAACAGTTACAACGATCCGGGCGATGAAGACGGGGAGCCTACATTTTTCGAGTTGGAAAGTTCAAGCCCCTCTGCCCGCCTTGATTCTGACCAAAACATTAATCACGTACATCGGACCTTCCATTTCGAAGGCGAATTTGATACTCTTAACGAACTGAGCATTAATACGCTCGGTATAGATTTGAACAATTTAACTTAGCGATTCAACTGTTCGTTTATGATCCTGCAATAGTTTGGCATCTCAGGCGTTTTGATATGAGATTGTAGCGTTTTTACGGTTAGAGTAGTATTGGTCACTATTGTTCGATCCGGCTGGAGTTGATTGGAACTCCGGACGAGCAAATCTAAAAGGTAGCATAAGATGATCACGTACAAATGTGTGCACTGCGGTGAAGCAATGACTGTACCGGCCTGCCTGGCCGGTGGAACCGAGAAGTGCCCTTCATGCACGAAGGACACAATCGTACCTCCCAAGCCGCCTGTCCAGGAAGTTGATCTGGACAAGTTGGGCCAACAGTTACATCATCCCGAAACGAAAGTTCGCTGCAAGGCGGCCGAGGATCTGGGAGGATGCAAATCACTTAAAGCGATAGAAATGCTCGTAGGGGCGTTCAGAGATCACGATAAGTTTGTACGGGCGCAGGTTACCGATTCACTCCGCAAACTTGCCGACCCGCGTGGAGTGGGAATGCTCGTGCGAGACCTGGGAGGACACTGGGTGTCGGCGGCGATTGTACACGAAGCCGTTCGCGAACTCGTTAAATTCGGACCGATCGCAGGCCCTCCGCTAATTGAAATCCTGACCGAGACTAACAAAAATCCCCGCAAATACGAACCCGAAGCGATCAGAGCATCGATTATGATTCTCGGACTACTTGGTGAACAGAAGGCCTCGTCATTGATAGCAAAAATGTTCCGCCGGCATTTCGACATTCACGTCAGGGACGAAGCGGCTTACTCGCTGGTTATGATCGAACACCCTGAGCAATGGCAAGAAATCACAAAGCTACCCGAATCCAAACGCCGCTCACCAGCCCGAGAAGAAGCCAAACAAATCATCAAAGACAAACACATACTCGTTTGATTTGGGATTTAACGACAACGACAACGACAGGTGCTAGGTGCTAGGTGCCAGGGACGGCGAAAAACAAACGGGGACCAAACGGACAAGATATCCGTTCAACAACCACCAACGCTCCGCACATCCGCCTAGCCCCGATGTACCCCGATCTGCATCGGGACTGTCAGCATCGGGATGGTTTTCGCTATTCGCCGTTGTCGTCAAACACCAAACCCGCCTGCCGGCAGACAGGTCCCAAATCACTAATTCCAATGATAAAGTGGATATCATAATCTCAGGTCGCTAATATGCCGAGTAAGGTGATGAGGTATAATATGATACAAGAACAGAAAAGCACCGGTGTAGCGATTGTTGGTTGCGGGACCGTTGGCGGAGCGGCAGCTACCCTGCTAACTCGTGACGCCAAACTTATTTCCGAACGATGCGGTTCGCAAATCCAACTGCGATACGTCATTGATGTGGATTTCAGCGTCGCAGAAGAGCTTGGTATTGACGAGTCGCTGTTCTGCACAGATCTCGACAAGGCCCTTGCCGACGATTCAGTGCAGGTAGTCGCAGAACTCGTTGGCGGGACGACAATCGCCAAAACGATCATCGAAAAAGCACTCAATGCGGGCAAGCACGTGGTCACCGCCAACAAGGCCCTCCTGGCCCATCACGGAACCGAACTTTGGGCCTTGGCCCGGAAAAACGGCGTATGCATCGCGTTTGAAGGCAGTTGCGCGGGCGGAATACCTATCATCCAGTCGCTGTGCGGTGGGTTATTGGGTAATCGCATAGATGCAATATTCGGGATCGTGAACGGAACGTGCAACTACATCCTCTCGGAGATGACTACGCGAGGACAGTCCTACAGCGAAGCACTGGCCGATGCGCAGGCAGACGGACTGGCTGAAGCCGACCCAACCCTCGATGTCGCGGGTGTCGATTCGGCGCACAAGATCGCGATCATGGCGGCTCTGGCGTTCGGACGCCAGATCGACTTCGACGCGATACCCGCAAACGGGATCGATTCGCTCGATACGATGGAAATTCGCTTCGGACAAGAGCTGGGCTACGTTGTCAAACTGCTGGCGATAGCACAGAGGCAGAGCGACGGGCTCTCGCTGCGAGTTCGCCCGGCGTTCATTTCCAAGGAGCATCCGCTGGCGTGGGTCTCCGGACCGTTCAACGCCGTCAGCGTCTACGGGCACGCCACAGGGCACACGATGTACTACGGTAGAGGAGCCGGCGGGCTGCCAACCGCATCG
>JABGPF010000173.1 GCA_018645065.1 Phycisphaerales bacterium | reverse complement strand
GCCGCTGGCCGGTCGCCTTGCCGTTGCCGTAAACATCTTTCCCGCCGTTGCCGTTCTCTGTGATCTCTGTGGCAAGGCCGTTTGCCGTTGTCGTTTGCCGTTGTCGTTTGCCGTTGTCGTTTGGTATTAAAATGCCATTGCCCTGGCTGGAAAGGGGCGGTTGTAAAGGCTATGCTTTGGCCTGACAGAAAATCGCCCTCGACACCGTGAGAGAAAAATGATGAAATTTATGTTCGCGTTTATTGTGGTCCTTGCTCAGATTTCCATCACCGCCGGCCAGACGGTTTCCGGCCTGGTGATTCCGCTCGACGATCACAGTATGTACGTGCGTGATTCGGTCGGTAAGCAAATCGAGGTCAAATGGACTGCCAAAACCCGCGTCGCAATTCGCCTGAACTACCGCAAAGTCGAAACCGTCCTGAACAACACCATCAGATACAATATCGACGCCTCGCGGGAAAAAATGGTTATCGCCCTGCCGAAGGCCCAGGCGATGGCGCGGCGGACATTTCGTCGTGACAAGGAACTGGGGGACGCCAAGAGCGAAAAATGGATGAGCTCACACGGCCTGCAGATTTATTACGGTAAGCCCCCCGCTGGTGAAGAAAAGACGTCCCTTTCGGGCAAGTTCACCTTCGCACAGGGTCGATCCAAACCGGCAAGCATGCTCGCCGATGGTCGGAAGTATGAAATCTCGATGAAGAAAGGCGGGCAGACCCAGGTCCTGATATACGATGTATGGACCACGAAAAATTGTAAACCATTTGTAAATCAGGCCGCGGTGATCGGAAGCTACAAGGGCGAAACTTTAATCGCCGACGAAATCCACCTGACTCCGATCGGTGACCAGACGTCTCTGGACGACCCCAAACTGCCCCGCTACCTGTTCATCGGCGATTCAATTTCGGGCAATTACGACAAAGGCCTGCGGGCGGCGCTTAAGGGGAAATTCAATTTGCATCATCCGCCGACTAACTGCGGACCGTCGAGTTCGGGACGAAAAAACATTCTCAGTTGGCTGGGAGCCTACAAGCAGAAGGGAAGGCATTGGGACGTTATCTCGTTTAATCACGGCCACTGGGACGCCGGGCGAACCTGTAAAACCGACTACCAGGCCAATCTCGAGTACATTATCGCCCAGTTGAAGAAAACCAACGCCAAACTGATATGGGTGACAACCTGCCCGGTCCCGCGCGGTTACCCCCAAGCCGGACCCGCCGTGATAAAGGACAACAAGGGCAAAAAAGAAACCTGGGCGCCGGGACGCACAAGCGGCGTGATGGAAAAGTACATTAACCCGTGGGCTCTGGAAGTAATGAAGAAGCACCCGGAGATCACCATCTGCGACCAATGGCGATTCGTAAAAGATCACGCAGGCGACATTTACAAAGAATGGTGGAAAAGCAAAAACGTGCACTTCCGCGGAGAAAACGCCGCCGCACTAGGCGAACTACTGGCCAGGCATGTGGAAAAGGTGATGAAACAAACCACGAAACTGCCCTGATTTAGATCACCACGCCCTTTTTTCTGGTTCATGACGGATTAGTGGAGGCAAGGCGGTAAGGGAATTATACGCCCCACTGACATTAACCCTTGGGGAAAGTGTGGGGTCAGAGCCCCAATAGTGAATAAGACACCCTTATTCACTATTGGGGCTCTGACCCCATATGGTTCCCGGCCGGCGGATTTTTCACATGTTTACACATGTTTACACCACCGGGATGTGTGAACCTCCGATCCGAACCATTGGCGAGCCTGTCGGCGACGATTCAGACCGGAACACGCGTGACAGTTTCCTTCTAACCCACGCTATGACATGATGTTACACTAGACCTATTTTCGCACGACCCATGACCCGGAAAAGAAGTACTACTTTTCCGAGTCATGGGTGCTCTTCTCATATTTGTGAACCTATTGTAAACATGGTCGGCGTCGGAATGCAGGCTTGTCCAGCCAGGCGGATCGACCTGCCTAATGCTGATTGGATGATCTTACCGGCGCCTCATATGGGCCCCCGCTAATTCGTCATAAACCTTTTTTCTTGCTCACGGTCGATCTACACTGGACAATCTTTTCTGCTGGATGAGTAACGATAAAATCGGCCTGGACGGCCCCTGATTAAGGTGACTTAAATGATGAAGCGAATTGGAATGATCTTACCGGTAATCGTACTGGCTGCTATGATGCTTACCGTCGGTTGCGACATGGGGACCCCAGACGCTCGGTCTATCGAGAAGATTGATGTAGCCCCTACGCCTCCCAAGCTGGTCGAAACCAAGCCGGTCGTGATCAAAACGACCAAAATCAGCCGACCGATTGTCGTCATCGAAACGTCAATGGGCAAAATCACAGCCGAACTCTGGGCCGACTCGGCGCCTGTAACCGTAAAAAACTTCCTGGACTACGCCAAGGCCAAGCACTTCGACGGCCTGATCTTCCATCGCGTGATTCAGGGCTTTATGATCCAGGGAGGCGGGTTCGATGCTACGATGCGGCAGAAAGAGACCCGCGACCAGATACCCAATGAAGCCACCATCGACAAGAAAAACGACCGCGGCACGCTCGCGATGGCCCGAACAGCGGTGGTCGACAGCGCATCTTCCCAGTTCTTCATCAACCTGAAAGACAACGACTTCCTGAACCACCGTGCCCGAACAACCCGCGACTTCGGATACTGCGCGTTCGGAAAAGTTATCGACGGAATGGACGTGGTGGACAAGATCGCCACCGTGCAAGTCGCCGACCGAGGCGGACACCAGAGCGTCCCGGTAACTCCGGTAATCATCAAAACCGTCCGCTTGGCGAAGTAAATTCCGAGAGGACTGCCAGTATAATGCCCAGCAAATAACGATGAGCAAAGAACCATTATCAACAGACCGCGGGCAACAGAGCGGCAAGACGCATCTAATACGCAATTCCACAGCGGAGTTTTTAATCTTTTCCGTGCAGAACGGAGAAGATGGAATTGAAGTTCGCTATGAAGACCAAACCATCTGGCTCAGCCAGAAACTGATAGCGGAGTTATTCGACGTAAATGTCAGAACGATCAGCGAGCATTTGCAGAATATTTTTACCAGCAACGAGTTACAACAAGACTCAGTTATCCGGAAATTCCGGAATACTGCCTCTGACGGTAAGCTATACAATACGCAATTCTACAATCTCGACGCCATTATCTCCGTCGGTTATCGAGTAAATTCCAAGCGTGCAACCCAGTTTCGCCAGTGGGCGACGCAAGTTCTGCGTGAGTTTGCTGTCAAGGGATATGTACTCGACAAGAAACGGATGGAGAACGGATCATTTCTGGGCGTGGATTACTTCGAACGCCTGCTCGAAGAAATCCGCGAAATCCGTCTTAGTGAGCGACGCCTTTACCAGAAGATTACCGACATTTACGCCACCAGCGTAGACTACAATAAAGACGCGCCAACCACGCGTGAGTTTTTCGCCAAGGTTCAGAACAAATTGCATTACGCCATTCACGGTAATACCGCAGCAGAATTGGCATCGATCCCCGGAGGCTTTCTCGGTAACCGCCAAGATGCTTTGACCTGTTCGACGTATGCGGATACACTCTGCGATTATGTCAGAACAACCATTAGTATCGATAATAGTTCCGCACTACCAGACTGAATCGCTGGCTCGCCTTTGCCTGCGATCGATTCGTCGCTACACCACGCGCACGCCGTATGAGGTTATCGTAGTCGACAACGGTTCGACTGACGGAGCCTCGCTGGAGTATCTCCGCAGCGTCAAGTGGATCAAACTGATCGAGCGAACCGAAGGCATCGCCAAGCGCGTCGGCGAGGCCCACAAAGAGGCGCTCGATGCGGGGATTGAAGCTGCGTCGGGTAAGTTCCTGCTGAGTTTCCATACCGATACTATCCCGATAACCGACGGTTGGTTAAAGTGGCTGGTCGGGAAGATCGAAGCTCGCCCGAGCATCGGCGCGGTGGGAACATACAAGCTTGAACACAAGAAACTGCTCAAACGCCTGGAGCACTGGTTTAAGGACCTGATGCGTCGCGGAGAGACCCCACGCCTGGAACAACCCTGCATTCGCAGCCATTGCGCCTTGTACCGACGCAACGTAATGGAGGAGCTCGGACTGAAGTTCCTCAACGAAAAGACCGTCACCGGGCAAGGCGTACACTGGGCGATCGTAGACGGCGGGCACGAATCAGTGATGCTCAGCGTCAGCGAAATGCTGCGATACGTGGTGCACCTGAACCACGGAACAATGGTGCTCCTGCCCGAACTGGGAGCCCGCAAACGCACCATCCGAAAAGGACACTCAAGAATCGACAAATTCTTCGCACAAAAAGCGGTGCACGAAATACTGCAGGACGATTCGTTGGACTTGTAGAATACTCTCACCTACAAAGCTGGGAATATCACCGCTTGCGGTTAATACTCACCTTGTAAATCACGCCAGCGTTATATACTATACTCAAATTCGATACTTCCAGTTGAAGGTTAACAAACTATGAGCGATGCAAAAAAAGACAGCGGCGATTTGATGGAAAAACTTGTAGCACTCTGTAAACGCAGAGGCATTATCTTTCAATCGTCGGAAATTTACGGTGGGATCGGCGGATTCTGGGACTACGGCCCGCTGGGAGTGGAACTCAAACGGAACATCAAAGCCGCCTGGTGGGAGGACGTCGTCCGCGCCAATGACAATATCGTCGCTCTGGACTGCTCGATCATAATGAACCCAAAAGTCTGGGAAGCGTCGGGACATGTAGGCGGATTCTCAGACCCCATGGTCGACTGCAAAGAGTGTCGCTCACGATTCCGAACAGATAAAGTCGCATACGTTTCGCTGGCAAAAGGCGAGAACGTTTTGCTGGCGGCGGCTGTAGAAGCCGACGACGACCCCGAAGCCGTCGCCGCCGCAATCGCCACAGCAAACTCCAAGGCGCGCAGGCGTATCGAAAACGCCGGCGACGAGCTTACCAAAACCGTCACGTTCCTTAGCGCAATACCAGAGGGCGAAACCGGATCGTGCCCCAAATGCGGTGGCGAACTCACCGAACCGCGCGAATTCAACCTGATGTTCCAGACGTATGTCGGAGCATTGCAGGACTCTTCGGCTGTGGCGTATCTGCGACCGGAGACCGCACAGGGCATTTTCGCAAACTACAAAAACGTGCTCGACACCTCGCGTATGAAGCTGCCTTTCGGTATCGCGCAGATCGGAAAAAGTTTCCGAAACGAGATAAACCCGCGCAACTACACATTCCGAAGCCGTGAATTCGAGCAGATGGAAATCGAATTTTTCTGCCACCCCGACGAGGCTGAGAAGTGGTACATCCACTGGCGCGACACGCGATATCAGTGGTATGTTGATCACGGGCTGCAGTCCGACAAGTTGCACCTGCGCGATCACGATCCGGACGAACTGGCGCACTACGCGCGCGGTTGTGCGGATGTGGAATACGACTTCCCATTCGGACAAGCCGAACTGGAAGGCGTCGCAAACCGCACCGACTTCGACCTGAAAGCCCACCAGGAGCATTCCGGGCGGGACATGACATACTTCGAAGACGAACTCTGGAAGACCGAAGCCCCGAAATACACCGCCGACAAGTTCGACGGTGACAAGAAGGCCGCGAAAAAGGCGGCGGAGGAAGCGAAATCCAAGATGCCCTACCGCTTCACACCGTTCGTTATCGAACCGTCAGGCGGCGTGGATCGCGCGACACTGGCGTTCCTGTGCGAAGCGTACACCGAAGACGAAGCGCCCGACGAAAAAGGGAACATGCAGACCCGAGTCGTCATGAAATTGCACCCGAGATTCGCCCCGATCAAGATGGCGGTCTTCCCGCTGGTGAAGAAAGACGGGCTTCCGGAGATCGCCCATGAAATCCACAACGAGGCAAAAGCCGCAGGCATGGCGAGTTTTTATGACGAAAAAGGGGCCGTCGGAAGACGATATCGCCGACAAGATGAAGTAGGCACCCCGTTCTGCGTAACCGTAGACGGACAAACCCTTGAAGATCAGACAGTAACGGTTCGCGACCGCGACTCGCTAGAACAGAATCGCGTTCCGATCAGCGAAGTTATATCCTACGTTCGACAGCGAATTAATAGATAGTTACAGATAATGGTCGGGTGACCGTCGCGATAGAGTGTTGACACCGCCGCGACGGGAAGTATCATCGAAAAGTAATCAAAAAAATAATGTAAAATAATCTTCTTTGTAGAAAGGAATCCAAAATGAAGAATTTCAAGTACGCCGCACTACTCGCACTGCTGCTGACGTCTATGATGGGCGGTTGCAACAGCAAGTGGAACTTGTTCCGCAAATCCGATCCCGCACCGACCAATCCCCCTCTGGCCACCGGTCTTACCACGATGGACGGAGCCACCCTCGGCGCCGAGCCTCGTCCCGGCACGGGCACGCCTGTCGCGGTGGGAACCACCGACCCCGGCTTCACGCCCACACCGATAACCATTGACAACACCCCCACGCCGCCAGCGCCCGGCACATCGATTCCGGCAACAACATCGACATACACGATCAAGAAGAAAGACACCCTCTGGTCGATCTCGACGCGTTATCTCGGTTCGGGAAAGCGTTGGCAGGAAATTGTAGATGTTAACCCCGGTCTGAGCCCGCAAAGGCTCCCGATAGGCAAAACAATCAATCTCCCCCCGAAATAACCTGACTTTTCAGGCACACGAGAGCAACGAGCCACATTGGACCAGCTTGAACTGACCACCGACGTTAGTTCCATTAAAGGCGTGGGTCCGGCTTGGGCCCGCAAGCTCACGGAACTCGGAATCAAAACGGTAGAGGATCTGCTCCTGCATTTCCCCTTCCGTTTTGATTTGCGCAAACAGGCACAACCGATCGCCTCGCTGAAATTCGACGGTGAGGCCACCGTCGCCGGTGAAGTAATATCCGCCAGCGAAAACAGTTACACCCGCAGACCGTTCTTCCAAGCCACCGTGAAAGACGCCACCGGACTGGTGCACGTAAAATGGTTTGGTGGAGGATACCTGCGGGACAAAATCAAAGTCGGAGCGCAACTGGCGATCAGCGGAAAACCAAGCGTTTATCGCGAGCAGGTGCAGTTCGTTAATCCGAAGTTCCAGATCATCTACGACCCGGACGATACGGACCTGGACAAGGACGAACTCATGCCCGTCTACCCCGCGGGCAAGAAACTCACAAGCCGCATGATCGGATCGGTTATCAAGCGAGTGCTTGATCAGACCGAGCAAATTATCCCGCGATGGTTCGACGCGGAATACCTGGAAAAACGCGGGATGCCCTCGCGTCCGGCGGCAGTGGCGGCGATGCACAAGCCCGAAGAGAAGGAGCACTGGGCCAGTGCCCGGCGCCGTATCGCATACGACGAATGCCTGATCCTGCAGCTCGGCGTGGCCCTGATGCGAATGCGGCAAATCAGCAGACCCGCACATCCGCTGACGAACTCTGAACTCATCGACCAGCGAATCCGAGCCCGATTCCCCTTCCCACTAACAGAAGCCCAAAACGCAGCGGTCATCGAAATAACCGGCGACCTGGCCCGCGACAGACCCATGAACCGCCTGCTCCAGGGCGATGTGGGATCCGGTAAAACGGTTGTTGCGTTGTACGCGGCGTTGCTGGCGGTGGCTCGCGGGAAACAGGCGGCGATAATGGCGCCTACCGAAATACTCGCAACCCAACATTACAACAAGGCGCAAGACTATCTCGCCGGTTCGCGCGTAAAAATCGCCCTGCTCGTCGGCAAGCAGAAACCCGCTGAAAGGCGCGAAATACTCGAAGCACTGGCCTCTGGTGAAATCGATATCGTAGTCGGAACGCACGCACTTATAAGCGACGGCGTTGCATTTTCGGACCTGGCGCTGGTGGTTGTCGATGAACAGCATCGCTTCGGCGTGACCCAGCGAACAAGCATTCGAGGAAAGGGATTCGCACCGCATTATCTGGTAATGACCGCCACGCCAATCCCGCGAACCCTGGCCCTGACGGTGTTCGGCGATCTGGACGTTTCGGTGATAGACGCCCTACCGCCGGGACGGGGAAAAACCGAAACAATTTGCATCCCGCACAACAAGATGCCCGAAGTTCTCAAGCACGTGCGAAGCGAACTCGACGCGGGGCGTCAGGCGTATTTCATCTACCCGCTGGTGAACCCCTCACCGGAGCTTGAGTTGACGGCGGCTGAGGATGCGTACCGGGACCTGGCCGACGGAGCCTTGAAGGATTACAACATCGCCCTGATCCACGGCCAGATGAAACCGGCCGACAAAAACGCCGCCATGTCCGCCTTCCGCGCAGGAACTGTCCAGGCGCTGATAGCATCGGTCGTGGTTGAAGTCGGACTGGACGTACCGTCGGCCAGCGTGATGGTAATAACGCACGCCGAACGATTCGGGTTGGCGCAACTGCACCAGCTCCGAGGCCGTGTTGGACGAAGCGCCGACAACGCAACCTGCATACTAGTGGCCTCACCGACAACCGACGACGCCAAGCAGCGACTCAAAGTACTTGTAGACACCAGCGACGGGTTCAAAGTAGCCGAAGAGGACTTGCGTATCCGCGGACCGGGCGAAATATTCGGCACCCGCCAGCACGGTCTGCCAGAGCTGAAAGTCGCCGATCTGATAAAAGACTTCGAACTCCTGAGACTCGCCCGCCGCGACGCATTTGCGATAGTCAAGGACGACCCGGGCCTGAACGCCCCGCACCACCAGCAACTGCGACGGGAAGTGATAAAAGCCTACGCAGGCAAACTAAACCTCCTTGCGGGCGCATAACGTCCAAATTCACCAATTCCGCACATAAATCGCCTCAAAAAGACCCAAAACAGGTCGATCACGGGCATATCTCGCTTATTTGCATTATCGCCAGCAATAACAAATATTGTTATCCTCCGTTATTGACGATACAATTACAGTAGACCTGAAATGGAGAACAGCAATATGAATGTTTCATTAACGCAAGAACTCGAAACGATGGTTAAGGACAAGGTTCAAAGCGGAATGTACCACTCAGCCAGCGAAGTAATTCGCGCCGGCCTGCGGTTGCTGAAGGACCAGGACCAACTTTATGCGATCCGCCTTGCTGAGCTTCGCAAGGAAGTCGCAATAGGCGTAGAACAAGCCGATCGCGGACAGACCGCGCCCTTGGACATGCAGGCGATCAAGGCCAAAGCTCGCTCGCGTAAGGTGACCCAAGCATGAATCCCCGTGCGCTACGGACAGATCAAGCCGAAGAAGACCTGATCGATATCTGGTCCTACATCGCTGACGACAATTCCGATGCCGCCGACCGACTCCTTGATGAGATCGACAAAACTTGCGACACCCTTGCCGACAACCCAAAACTGGGACGCCCTCGTGAGGAGCTCTCCGATGGTCTGCGAAGCCTGCATGTAGGCAACTACGTAATCCTCTACCGCTCGGGCGGCGAGGGCATAATCGTCATTCGCGTCCTGCACGGGGCGCGTGATTTACCAGAGATGTTCTGACTGGGGTTTGACCGGGACGCTTCGGGGCGATAGGATGCTTTGATTAACTGTAAAATAATGACGAAATCAATACGAACATTAGGAGTCGAATCGTGGAAATAACGCAAGAAACACTCGATAGTTTAAAATACGACGCCAGCGGGCTGATCCCCGCGGTGGTTGTAGATGACGAAACCGGCGACGTGCTGATGGTCGCTTACATGAACAAGGATTCCCTGGCCGACACGGTAAAAACCGGAAAAACGCACTTCTGGTCACGGAGCCGTCAGCAGTACTGGATGAAGGGCGAAAGCTCGGGGAACACCCAGGAAGTTCAAAGCATATACATCGACTGTGACGTTGACACGCTGGTGGTGAAGGTCACCCCCGCAGGCGCGGCATGTCACAACGGATACCGCTCCTGCTTCTATCGCAAGCTGAACGACGCGGGTGAATTCGAAGTAGTGGACACCCCCCTGTTCGATCCTGACGAGGTATACGGCAAGAAATAAATGGACGATCTGCTTGCTCCATATTCACCGGATCGCCGCACGCGATCACGGTTGGCGGTGCTGAACGTCATTCTGGCGGCGGCGGGTATTGTCGCCGTGGCGGCGCTGGTGCTGGAATACGGATTCCGCGACGACCGCCCCATCGCTCTGCATTGGTTGCACCTGACCCAAAGCATTGTACTGGCGGTGTTCGTAGCCGATCGCCTTTTCAGGATTTTCCTGGCATCCAACCGCCTGCAATACGTTCGCGAAAACTGGACGGACTTTGCGCTTATGGGCGTCGCGGGGATTGTGCTCATAGGCAACGCGCGATACGGTGATGTCCTGTCGGCCGGCGCGATGTACGTTATCGTAACTCAAGTTTACATCCTCGCGACGCTGATAATCCGCGGGGTTAACGTAAACCTGAGATTCGCCGACAGCGGAATTCACCCAGCCAGGCTGCTTGTGGGAAGTTTCTTGCTCCTCTGCCTCATCGGTTCGGGCCTGCTGATACTACCGGCCTCCACCGTTGAAGGGGCCAGATTCTGGTATAACGACGCCCTGTTCACCGCAACCAGCGCCACATGCGTGACTGGTCTGGCGGTTACTGGAACGGGCAGCACCTTCACACCGTTCGGCCAGACAGTTATCCTGATGCTAATCCAACTAGGCGGGCTGGGGATAATGCTGTTCGGAACGGTAATGGCGATGATGGTCGGGAAAATGCTCTCGATGAAGGGCGCCGACGCACTCGGACAGATGCTCAGCACCAACCAGATCGGACAGATCGCCAGAGTCGCACGATTTGTAGTTATCGTAACGCTCGCAGCCGAACTGCTTGGCGCGGTGCTGCTGTTTCCGATGTTCATACAGGCAAACGGTAACAACGGGGTTGCTCTGACGACTCCGCAGGCGATGTGGTACAGTCTTTTTCACAGCGTATCGGCATTCTGCAACGCAGGTTTCTCGCTGTACGATAATAACATGATGGCCGGTGTCGGCGAGGGGTGGGTCGCGTTGCGCGATCGATGGCAGATGCTTGGCGTCATCGCGCCATTGATTATCATGGGCGGGCTGGGCTTCCCGGTGCTCCACGACCTGGGACGCTGGTTCGGAGCCCTGATCGGACGAGCCCGACGAGCGATGCGAGGCAAATGGTCGATGGACTTCTCACCGCTGCCCCGAAGCCGCCAGAGTTCACGCCCGCCCACTGCCGCCAGCAGCAACAGAATTGGGATCACAGGGAGGCGATAGCGGGCGCTGGGAAAGAATGCCACTACGGTGGCAGCGTAGAGGAGTAGGTACCACAGCAACAGTCGAGGGCCATGGGCCTGGAAGTACATCCGGCGCCACCCCAGCAGCAGACCGACGACGGCGAATGGCATCATCAGTCCCAGGGGCATCACCAATCCGCGGCGCCACATCAAAGCTCCCAGCAGCGGCGTGGTACCTGGCTCGGGATAGAGATCCATGTTGCGGCCCACCTCGGTGCCGTGAACGAAGTGGTACCCCTTGCGTGCTACCAGGCGTAGCCACGCCCATGGCTGGGTGCGCGCGAAGGCAGCCGCCTCCCCAAGGAACCAGCGGGATTGCGCCGACGCCGTTTCTGCACCGCCCTCCAGCCGCGGCCGCAGGACCAACTCGAGCCAGTCCTTGCCCGGTTGAATGCGAAGGGTTTCATCGTAGCCGGCATTGTTGCCGATGAAGGCGTTGACGCCGGCGTTGGTCGACACCAGGACGAACTCGTCGGCCACTACCAGGTTCCTCGCCGTCACGGGCGCGATGGCCAGAACCACCCCGCAGATCAGCAACACCGGGGCCTGCCACCGGGCCACCTGCCAGCGTCGA
>JABGPF010000514.1 GCA_018645065.1 Phycisphaerales bacterium | reverse complement strand
GGGCAGCGGGTAGGTCCCTTCCATTTCCAGCGGGTTTTGCGTGGCCAGGATCATAAGCGGGGCGGGAAGTTTGTGGGTCGTTCGCGAGACGCTTACCGTCTGCTCAGCCATTGCTTCCAAAACGGCGGATTGCGTTTTCGGCGTGGCGCGGTTTATCTCGTCAGCCAGGATAAGGTTCGCGAAAATAGGACCCGGTTGAAACTCGAACTTCTTTCCGCCATGCGCGTCGCCGACAACGATATTCGTGCCCGTAATGTCAGCGGGCATGAGGTCGGGCGTGAACTGGATGCGATTGAACTGCACGTCCAGCGATTCGGCCAGCGTTCGCACCAGCAGCGTTTTACCCAGTCCGGGCACGCCTTCCAGCAACGCGTGTCCTCCGGCGAGGAGGCAGATCATAACTTCGTCGATAACGTCGCGATGACCGACGATTACCTTACCAAGCTCAGCAGTGATCGCCGAATACTCAGCCCCGAAGGCTTCTATTCGGGCGGCGAAATCAGATTCGGGCGGTTGATTAATCATGACTTTATCATATTGTAACTTATACTGGGCGACAACAATAAACCGCTGACTTACCCGAGGATGCGGGTTAGTAGTAATTTGGCGGCGGATTTGTCAGGTATCTGGCCGCGGACTGATGAGTCCATGTCACCAAGTGCGAACGCCGGTATCGCCGCCCCCACGCATGACGGACATCCGTCTTCGCAGACGCAATCGTTTATCACCGTTCTGATCGTGCCGAGAATTTCCTCGAAGCGGTCCAGACACCTCTTGGCGTAGCCCATTCCTCCGGGGTAGCGGTCGTACAGGAACAGCGCGTCGGGTCCCAGACAACTGGCGTCGACTACGGCGCCGATATCCTGGGCGTCGCACATTACATACATCGAGGCGACTTCAACCAGAACGTTGGCGATGCCTATCAACGCCTGGGAGACCTGCATTCGGTTTTCCTGCAATTCCTTGACGACCTTCGCCGGCGGGACGAACCACATCGCCACCGATTCCAGCGTTTGGGGCGGCATGTCGAGCTTCTCGAAACCGAGCGAGTCCCGCGAATGGAACTTGATCTTTTTGAACATCGGTATCGTCGTCGTTACGGTAACGTCGCCGAAGCCGAGCGTCGAGTCACGCCAGTCGGATTTGACATCCTCGTCCTCCTCGTCGATGCGGATTTGGGAACTTTGCACCGATTGGGTGTAGTAGTCCAGATCAAGACGCTCGACGAACGCTATCTTCTGGTCGAGGTCGAGTCGTTGCACGAAATACGTGTCGCCCGCGTGCAGGTAAACCGCCTTATCGTGCAACTGGCTCATTGCGCTGATCTCGCTTATCGTGCCGATCACCCGCTCGGCGGCGGTTATGTCCTGGATGGTGTAGACTGGTCCGGCGATGTTTCGCAGGTTCACGTCGGCAGAGGGATAGTCGCTGGATGAGAAGTACCAGTTCTCGTCGATCTGCTTGACGCACTGGTCCTCTTCGAGCAGGCCGAGTATCGATTCTGCGTATGGCCCGAACGTCTCGGCGTCGGCGGGTGTCAGGGGCAGTTCGTGGGCGGCGCAGCGGAGGTGGCCTACGACTATGTGCGGGTTGTCGGGGTCTACAACCGCCTGTTCGGGGTTCTGGGCGAACAGATACCGCGAGTGCATCATAAGATACTGATCCAGCGGGGCGTTCTGGGCGATGAGGAACACAATCGATTCCTCCAGCCCGCGTCCGGCGCGTCCGGCCTGCTGCCACATGCTCGCGATTGTGCCCGGGTATCCGACGAGTATGCACGCGTCGAGCGAGCCGATATCGATACCAAGCTCCAGAGCGTTGGTGCTCGCCAGGCCAAGCAGCTCGCGATCGCTGAGCTTGCGTTCGATTTCGCGCCGTTCTGCGGGCAGGTATCCGCCCCGATAAGCGGCCACCGATTCGCC
>JABGPF010000172.1 GCA_018645065.1 Phycisphaerales bacterium | reverse complement strand
CCCGCTCATTCCGAGCGGGTCTCTGATTTGTTGAGTCCTCTGCTGGCGCACTGCAAGATACTTCGTGATCTTCAGGGCTCGGACATTGGGATTGTATTCGTGGGTCCCTGCATAGCCAAAAAGGCCGAGGCCGACCGCCAGAGCGGATTGCTGAACGTGGCGATTACATTCAAGGAGATACGAGATTGGTGGGAGGCCTGCGGGATTGATCCGTCCGAAGTTGAAACTGGCGATGACGATCATTTTATCCCATATCCGGCCAATCAGGGCGCGTTATACCCGATTGACGGAGGTATGATCGCCGGGATCAAGACCGATTGCAGGGTGGCGGACGCTCAGTTTATGACGTTTTCAGGTGTGACGAATGTTAGAAACGCCATCGCCGATCTCGACCGTATCAACAGTGACAGGCCGATGTTTCTGGAGCTTCTGGCGTGTGAAGGCGGATGCGTAAACGGGCCTTGCTCGGACAACCGCAAAGGGACAGCGGCAAAGCGCTGTGAGGTTATCGATTACGCCGATCAGACATCGCCTGAGGTTGTCTCGAACGAGCATTTGGATCTGACCGACAAATGGTTGATCGAAGCGATCGAGCAGAAGCACTATGCTGACGGGCGGATTCGCGAAACCCTGCGCCAAGTTGGAAAGTTCAAGCCAGACGACGAGCTGAACTGCGGCGGGTGCGGATATGACTCCTGCCGTGATTTTGCGACAGCTCTTTTGGACGGTAAGGCTGAGCCCAGCATGTGCGTCGGATACATGCGAAAAATCGCCGCAAAGAAAGCTGACGCACTTATCCGCACCATGCCAGCCGGTGTGGTCATAGTTGACGAGAATCTCCGCATAGTCGAGTCTAACGCCAGGATGACGGAAATGCTGGGAAACGAGGCGATGATTGTGGATGCGGCTTGCCCGGGCCTGGCCGGAGCGTCCCTGGTCAAACTCGCACCCTTTCACGAGATATTTACTCGCGTACTGACCAGCGGTGCAGAGCAGATCAACACAGACATCAAACAGGGCGGTAGGGTGCTGCACCTGACTGTTTTCACAATTGAGCCCCACACCCTGGTGGGCGGGATCGCCCAGGACATCACTGAACCGGCGATTCAAAAGGAGCGGATTGTAGCCCAGGCACAAGAGGTCATAACCCGCAATATGGAGACTGTACAGCAGATTGCCTGTCTGCTTGGTGAAAACGCCGCCGATGGTGAAGTCATTTTGAATCGCATAATAAACTCCTTCACATCCAATATCACCGATCAGGAGGGTAGCGATGAAACCTAATGAATATTTCATCGAGGTCGGGAGCCACCAGCACAGCAAGTTTGGACAACCTGTAGCCGGAGACGTCTTCGTGTCTGAGCGCTCTGGTGACGAAGGCAGGACGATCACCATTCTTGCCGATGGTTTGGGCAGTGGTGTCAAAGCGTGCGTTCTGGCGACTTTGACCGCAACCATGGCCAGGCGATTCGTGGCGGCCGATATCGACGTGCGAAGGGCTGCAGAAATCATAATGGCCACGCTCCCGGTCTGTCGCCAACGAAAAATCGCCTATTCCACCTTCACGATTATCGACACCCGCGCCGATGGGTCCGTACAGGTGATCGAGCACGACAATCCGCCTTTCATGCTGTTGGCGAAGAACCCGAAAACAGCGGTCCAAAAAGAGCAGTTCGCAATTCAGTCACAATCGACAGGCCAGCGGAATCTCTACTACAGCCGATTCCAACTGGAACCCGAGGACCGGATTGTCGTCTGCTCTGACGGCGTGACTCAATCGGGCATGGGCCGCAAAGAGATGCCTTTGGGATGGACAGACTCGGCGGCAGGGCAGTTCGTCTCCGACCTGGTCAGTCGAGATCCGGGCATTTCGGCACGTGACTTGTCAAGGGCTGTGGTGTTGCGGGCGAATCTCAATGACCATCGTAAACCCAGCGACGACACCAGTTGCGCTGTTGTTTACTTACGTCGCCCCAGAGCGGCGCTGATAGCGACAGGTCCGCCCATTAATCCAGCGAAAGACGTCGCACTGGCAAACACAGTACGAAAGTTCGACGGTAAAACTGTAATTTGCGGTGGTACAACCGCGAATATAATTTCTCGGGAATTGAAACGAGAGATCACGATTGACCTGAGCACCAGGGATATGAATGTTCCTCCTCCGTCGAGCATGAAAGGCGTTGATTTAGTCACCGAAGGCACCCTGACGCTGTCGGCGGGGGCGGAACTGCTGGAAAAGAATGTCGACCCAGAGGCCGCCGAGCCCAATGCAGCGACTATGCTGCTGAAGCACTGGTTGGACAGCGATATTATTCGATTCCTGGTGGGTACAAAAATTAACGACGCACACCAGGACCCGAACCTCCCGGTTGAACTGGATATTCGCCGCAATCTTATCAAACGAATCGTTCGCCTTCTGGAACAGAAGCACCTGAAAAAAGCTTCGATTGAATACATCTAATCTTTTTTTGCGAGAGACACTATGACAAACATAACTGTGAAAATTTGCACCGGAACAACGTGCTACGTGATGGGCGCTTCGCAATTGCTGTCGCTACCCCAGCTTTTACCCGAAGGCTTGGCTTCCAGAGTCTTAGTCGAGGGCGCCAATTGTCTGGATTTTTGCAAGAACGGTCAGCATGGCAAGGCGCCGTTCGTACAAGTCAACAATACGGTGATCCCTGAAGCCACGATCGAAAAAGTCAAAGAGGCAATCCGCCAAGCTGCTGAGACCGATTAGCTCACATACCGGCCCTATGTAGAGGTGCGAAAAAATGATTTACGACAACAATGCAATCCGACTTCGCAGAAACCTGTTAATCGATATCGCCAAATTGGTGATGGACGGTAATCTGTTTGAAGATATTGACCGGATGCCTCTGACAATGTATCCGCAGAGAAGTGACGCTGTGCGATGCTGTATATACAAAGACCGAGCGATCACGAAGTACAGATTAATGGCGATACTGGGCCATCGCGTCGAAAACGAAACTGACGAATTAAAGCTCTTGTCGCAATATGCTCGTGAGGCGTTAGACCGTCAAGAGCCCGCCACGCCCGTACTGACGGTTATCGACCAGGCCTGCAGCGCCTGCCAAAGAGGAAGCCATTACGTTACTGACGCATGCCGCAGTTGCGTGGCCCGGCCGTGCACAGTCAACTGCCGCCGTGACGCTATAGAGGTGACTAACAAACGTGCGAATATCGTTCAGGAAAAATGCATCAATTGCGGTCTATGCGTCAAAGTCTGCCCGTACCATGCAATCGTATACGTTCCGGTTCCGTGCGAGGAGGTGTGTCCGGTCGACGCTATCGTCAAGGACGAAACTGGGCGAGAGCACATTGACAACGAGAAATGCATAAACTGTGGGAAATGTATGGGAGCGTGTCCGTTTGGCGCCATCATGGAACGCTCGAGCATAGTAGATGTTATTGGGCGTATCAACGGTGACAAGAAAACCGTTGCTATGCTGGCGCCAGCGATGGCGGGACAGTTCCCCGGAGGTATGAAAAAACTCACCAGTGCTGTTAAACGCCTTGGCTTCGATGATGTTGTTGAAGTGGCTCTGGGCGCCGAGCTCACCGCGCAGAATGAGTCGAAGGAAGTGGCGGAAAAACTCTCTGAAGGGACTGCTCTGGTGACCACCAGTTGCTGCCCGGCCTATATCGAAGCGGTCAACAAACATGTACCGGAGATGCTCCCCTATGTTTCCGACACGCCAACACCAATGCACTATACCGGACAGTTAGTAAAGAACGATGATCCAGACGCCATCACCGTTTTCATCAGCCCATGCGTCGCCAAACGACAGGAGGCGATAGCAGATCCAACCATTAATTACGTACTGACTACCGAAGAACTCGGGGCGATGTTAGTGGCCGCAGAAATAGAAATTAACGATTGCCCCGAAGCGATCTTTGAACCCCCCGCCAGTAGCGAGGGACGCACATTCGCCTTTAGCGGAGGCGTCACCAAAGCCGTCAGAGAACACCTCGATGAGACCACCGAGATAAAACCGGTGCAGATTGACGGGTTGGACCGAAAGAAGATTAAGCTACTGCAGGCCTATGCAAAAGGGAAATGTCCTGGGAATTTCCTGGAGGTAATGAGTTGCGAAGGCGGATGCGTGGGCGGACCGTGCACCCTGGAGGGCGTGGGGAAAGCCAGGAATCGCGTGACAGATTTTGCGAACCAAACTATTGAAAAAACGCCCCAGCAATAACCCCGCTGACTCTGGTTGAAGGCCCGGGCTTTTCTACATATTTCAGATCCTGTTGCATTAACGTGCGCTTGTTACTACTATGTGAGTGATTAGTAACATAGTGTTGGAGATTGGAACATGAACGCAGAAGACAAAAGGATCTACAAACTCAAAGCCGAGGTGCTCTCGGCTGCTGGTCATCCGATTCGCCTGGCGATAATTGACTTCCTGGGCGATGGTGAGCAATGCGTCTGCGATATTGCCGATCATGTCGATGCTCAGCGTTCCAACGTCTCTCGTCATCTGGGCGTGCTGCTGAACGCCGGAGTGGTTAAGCAGCGCAAGGACGGATTGAAGATGATCTACTCGCTGAGCACGCCGTGCATTTTGAACTTTATGAAGTGCGTCGAAGGCGTGTTGCAGGTCCGGGCCAAAGAGGCTGCGGTGCTGCTGGAGATGCTGTAGACGCTGTCGAATTGGGCGCTGGTTGATTGGAGAAGTGGATGATCGCTTGGAAAAAAGAATGGAAGAAGCTGGGCGGCATCGTCGCGGTGTTCGCGTTGTTCTTCTGGTTGCCGATGGACTCAGGACGCTTCACCGGCGGGATAATGGAAGCGTTGCATCTGGCGAAATGGTATGCGCGTGAGCACGTGCTGCTGTGTTTGGTTCCGGCGTTTTTTATCGCTGGCGCCATCGGCGTATTTGTGAGTCAGGCGTCGGTTATGAAGTATCTCGGCGCGGGCGCCAACAAGGCGTTGGCCTACGGGGTGGCCAGCGTTTCGGGCACAATTTTGGCGATATGCTCGTGCACGGTCTTGCCGCTTTTCGCCGGTATTTACCGAATGGGAGCCGGGCTGGGACCGGCGACTGCGTTCCTGTATTCCGGGCCTGCGATTAATGTGCTGGCGATAATTCTGACCGCTCGGATACTGGGTCCGGAATTGGGCGTCGCCCGCGCGGTGGGGGCGATTGTGTTCAGCGTGGTTATCGGTTTGGCGATGCACTTTATATATCGCAAGGAGGAGTTGGCCAAGGCTCAGGTGCAGGCGTCCATGCCGGAGCCCGAGGTGACTCGCCCACTGTGGCAGAACGGGGCGTTCTTCTTCGTTATGATCGGCGTGCTGGTGTTCGCCAACTGGGGTGCGCCCAACGACTGGCGGTTCAGCCTGAGCGACGGTACGGAAACTCGCGCGGTTATCACCAAAGCGCCCGAAGACGCCTCAGCGGTCGGGGCGGTCTATCGCGTTAAGCTCTCCGAGGGCGTCGATGCGGGCAGTGAGATTGATCTGGCGGTATCGGAGATTGTCTCCCGCACACCGGTGGAAGGGGTGTGGACAACGATCTGGCGGAACAAGTGGTTGATCACGGTAGGCTTTGCGGGGTTGTTCTCGCTGGTGCTTATATTCTGGTTCTCGCTGAAGTGGTGGAAGGTTGTTTTGGCCGGTGTTCCGCCGGCGGTTTTGGCGTTTGTTTTACCGTCGGACGGCTTGTGGGTGTTGGTTCCGTTTACCGCCGCGGTGGTGGGGCTGTCGGTGGTTTTGAACTCCGACAAGGGCGAGGGCGGTTACTGGTTTGAAACGAGTTGGGGGTTCGCCAAGCAGATCCTTCCGCTACTGTTTTTCGGGGTTCTGATTGCCGGCTTTCTGCTGGGACGCCCGGGGCATGAGGGGATAATCCCGAGCAAATATGTCGCGATGCTCGTTGGCGACAGCCCCAACCAAATGCTCGATATGACCGGTTGGTCGGGCGGGGCGTTCGAGGACTTCGCGCGATGGGTCTGGCCGGTATGGACGAACTTTTTCGCCAGCATCTTCGGAGCGTTCATGTACTTCGCGACGCTTACTGAGGTGCCGATTCTGCAGGGCCTGATAGGCGCCGGGATGGGCAAGGGACCGGCGCTGGCGCTGCTGCTTGCAGGTCCCGCGCTGTCGCTGCCGAACATGCTTGTGATCGCCAGCGTGATCGGCGTACGCAAGACGATAACGTTTGTGACGCTGGTGGTCACCATGGCTACGATTTCCGGGATACTGTACGGATCGTTATTTTAGAATTTGAAAATTACGCTGAAACCCTCTCAGAAACTTAAGGAATACGCACGATGAAGAAGATTCAAATACTAGGCACGGGCTGCCCGAAATGTGCTCAACTGGCGGCAAACGCCGACCTAGCCGCCCAGGCGGCCGGGCTCGAATACGAACTGATCAAGGTGACCGATATCAACGATATCATGGCGTTTGGAGTGATGATGACCCCCGCGCTGGCGGTTGACGGTGAGGTGAAGGTGGTCGGTAAAGTGCCCGATCCGGACACGATTAAGGGCATGCTGGCGTGATCAGTTTATGGATGCTGGCGGCGGGCTGTCCGTGCAGCGGCGGCCGGTGTGATGGCCCGACCGGGCGCGTGAGCGAGATGGCTGTGCTGGTTGGCCTGGTGCTGGCGATTATGCTGTGGCGAACGGTTAGATGGACCAGGGCGACCTGGAATCAAGGAGCAACAACCATGAATAAACTGGCGAAACTCAGCCTGGCAATACTGATCTCCGGCGCTCTGGTCGGTGTGATCGGCGTGCAGTGCGTTGATCCCGAAAAGCCCGAGAAGCCCACGACCCAACCAACCCCCACGACGCAACCGACAACCCAAGCTACGCTACCGAAGCTCGTAGACCTGGGCGCCAAAACCTGCATACCATGCAAGAAAATGGCCCCGATCCTGGAGGAGCTGGCCACGGATTACACCGATAAATTCAGCGTCGAGTTTATCGATGTCAGCATCCAGGACAACCTGCCGCGAGCCGAAGCGTACAAGATCAAACTGATCCCAACGCAGATATTTCTCGACGCAAAGGGCGCCGAACTCTGGCGCCACGAGGGCTTCATGGGCAAGGATGAGATCCTGGCCAAGTGGAAGGAGTTGGGGTATGAAATCTAAGAAGATCATAGGCCGGCTGCTGCTGGGATTCGTGCTGATCAGCATTGGTTTTGCGATCGGTAAGGAGACCACACGCGCCCGGATGCTCGCCGAAGCCGAGCCGCCGGCGCCGCCCGTAGCCGCTGACAAGGACAAGGTCGTGGTCTACTACATGCACGCGACTTTCCGATGCGTGACGTGCAACCTCGTCGAATCGATGGGCCAGGAACTGGTCAATACCGGATTCGCCGACGACGTCCAGGCCGGGCGACTCGAATGGCGGGACGTAAATTTTCAGAAGAACGAGAAGCTCGCCGCACGCTATAAAGTGGGCGGTAATATGATAATCGTCGCCAAATTCCAGGGCGGCAGGGAGGTCGCTCACAAGCGTCTTGACCGCGTGATGGAGCTGGCCAACAAGCGGAATGAGTACATGAGCTACGTCCGCGGTGGCGTCAGCGAGATGCTGGAGAGCCTGAAATGACACTATGGCTTGTACTAGGTTCGGCGTTTTGGCTTGGGTTCCTCACATCGATAAGCCCGTGTCCGTTGGCGACTAATGTGGCGGCGATATCGTTCCTCGGGCGATCGGTCGGCGACACCCGCCGCGTGCTGCTCTCCGGCCTGCTGTACGTGCTGGGCAGGACGGTAGTTTATGTCGGCCTGGGCGTGCTGATACTGTGGGGCCTCCAGAGCGCCTCTGCCGCGGGCGAGTCGTCCGGCGCGGCGGCGGTTCTGTCGCGATTCCTCCAACGTTATGTACCCATTTTGCTAGGCCCGGTGCTGGTGGTCGTGGGCATGATGCTGCTGGGAATGTTGAACTTCACCGCGTCGCTGAACCTCAGCGGTAAGGCCCTGCAGGACCGCGTAGCCAAGGGCGGGGCCTTCTGGGCGTTCCCGTTAGGGGTGCTCTTTGCGCTGTCGTTTTGCCCGGTGTCGGCCAGCCTGTTCTTCGGCGGACTGATCGGCCTGTCGACCCAGCATTCCTCCCCGGTGCTCCTGCCGATGCTGTTCGGGATCGGCACTGCCGTTCCGGTAATCGTCTTCGCCTTCATCATCACCTTCGCCAGCCAGTACGTCGGCAAGGCGTTCAACCGCCTGACGCAGATTGAGCGATGGGTGCGGTTGGTCACCGGAGTCGTATTCATACTTGCCGGTATCTACTACATCCTGACCCACATCTACGAACTCCCGCTGACCCTCGGTTCCTGACCGCCAAGGCGTCCGGCAAGCGCAATTTTTCCACCTCTCACGACAAGCTGAAATGTCAGTTTTCAACCGCCCGAGACGTCGCCCGTCCGTTTGCCCACACCCCCGTTATGCGTCGGCTAGGCGATTACTACACGTTTACAATAGCTTCACAATTGCTTCACACTTTTCGCGTGTGTACTTTGAATATGGAAAAGTGGTACTACTTATCCGGGCCATGGGTAATGCTAATGTAAATGGTGTTCGGTAAAGAGTTTATCTCTGGCCTTGCCGCAGCTTCACTCGCCGATCAACCCGTCTCTGGTTGATATCGGAGGTTCACAGTCCGGTTGACTGTGAACCTCTCAGCCCGGATCGAACGGCATTGAAGTCGGCGTCTTTTTTGCACCAGCGCGTGCGAATGCGTTGGTTGGACATTGGGGCAAATTCGCAGAATGCAGCATACGCCCCAGCTAGCGCCAGCATGAACATACCTCCCGGTTTCGTGATCTCACCGGTCCCTCCGTTCAACAGCACGCCGATCCCGCAGAGCACATTCCACACAATAACGAATATGATGATATACGACCGCTTAACAGCCGCCAGCGGCCCGAAAGTCTCACATTTACTAATGAAATTCCCGAAGACTCCACCGTTAGGTGTTTCCTGTTTTTTTATAATCCGATTCCACAATTAATCTCATCCCAGGCCAACCATACGTAATTATCAGACTCCGTTCAAACAGTAGGTATGATTAAGTAAGGCATCCTCGGAATTCAATTTTTGTGAGTGGCGTGGTTAAGAGGGGCCCATGGTTTGGAGTTTTTCTATAAGCTCTTGCTTGCGTTCTATGACTGCGTTTGGAACAAAAACATAGAATGCATTTTTGGGTTCGGATGAGTTTTTTACGTCGAGAATGTGATTGTACGAATGCGATTCTTTATCGAGTTGGATGAATATATCACCTGTGCGAATGGATACTGTTTTTTCTGGGATTGGCTCGACAATAATTCCGCTATCTTCAGGCGTTTTTCCCAGCATTGCGGCAAGGGCGTCTTTGGCGTGGGCCACAATATAGTCCAGTTGCGGCGAAGAGTGCTCCCGGAATAGGCGGGAGAATTCGACGGATGTTTTCCAGAGGGGCTTGCATCGATGGGTGCGGAATAAGTACTCTTCCGCTTCGGGAATGTCTTTTCGATGGTTCTTGAGCAGAACGGTTAGATCTTGGTCTGTTGGCAGGTGAACCGATATGCCGCCACCAATATCAACATCTTTCACCAACGCATCACAAGAGAAGAAGTTAGACAAGAATAAATCGCTGTTTTCCGGTGAGATCAGAGACGCCAATTTTTTTACAGCCGTCTTGATTAAATATTGATTGTATACGATCTTGTGGTGTGCGAAAATCCAGCGATACAGGTAGTTTCTTCCGTCAACAACGCTCTGGAGTACGCTCAGGGCGCTTTTGCGAAAAACAGCTCGTTTTTTTGCGGGGTCATAGCTGATTGACGACAGTAAACGGTCTATGTCGATGGATACATTGTCGACCCCTGACGCCCATGTATCACGGAGGATGTAATCTAATTTGTCAACGTCAACGCTGCCATTGAGGAAAGAGATAAGGCAGTTCTCGAGTTTCTGGTTGTTTGATTTGGGGTCTAGATGTTTGCAGCCGAGGATCATCCGGGCGGCGAGCAGGGGATTTCCGTCTAGCCTGCTGACGGGCTTTGAAAAATAGGTAAGGAGCAGAATTGCGCTTGCCTTTTCATGAGCCGATGGTTTACTGGCTGTTGGGTCAGTGAAATCGTTTTGGAAATCCTTATCATCTGCAGCGGCTAAAAGCGGCGATTCCAATCGTGAGAGCACAGGGCCATTCACATAGTCGTAGTAATGCTCAAATGTATGTGAAAAGGGAGCGTGTGCGCAATCGTGCAGGAGGCAGGCAATGGAGAATGTTTTTCCGTAACTGTCCCATTGCCCCGGCGAAACATTTTCAAAGGAAGCTTTGGCATTTTCTCGGAAATGGCGAAAGGCTCGAGTGCCCAAGTGGTAGGTTCCCAGGGAATGCGAGAATCGGCAATGTCTGGCACCTGGGTACAGTACTCGCATTCCGGTTTGTTCGATTTCTCTGAGCCGCTGGAAAACAGGAGTATCGATGATGTAAGCACAGAAATCTTCGGGTATGGCGATATACCCGTGGACAGGATCACGGAATTTTTTTGATTTGCCCAATAACAGCCCCGTATCTCCCTGGAGTACGCTTAGAGTCTCATGCCTTCTGCACACATGTGCAATGATTCCCGGACGCTAGACGGCAAATGTCGGTTGACCGTATCGTCCAAAAATGCTCTATCTTCAAAGTTGGCGAATTTGGTCGTTCGGGTGACAGTCCTGTCATTCAACTGAATAATATCCGCATTGTTCTCAAGAACACTGAATACCGATGCATCCGAGATATCCACGTATGCATCATGAACTTTCTTTTTGAGGGCTACAGCAAATCCTAAGAGATCCGACAGGTCAGTGCTTTCGTGGACCTGTAGGATATTAAGAAGCACACACCGAGAGTCTATCTGAACACACATGTTACATTCCCTTACTACCCAATCATATACCGTACTATACGATACAACGGCAAAATACGCTCCAAAACATAAAAGATTTCCAAAGTGTACATTACGCCCATGCAGGAATCAACAAGCGAAAGTGAAGAATCTGAATGGCGTGTGATAAAAATGGGTCACATGTTCAAGATTTCCATTGCCTGAATTCAGGTCAGCGTTAACGAATAGGCCGGAGCTTTTTAAGTTTCACTAAGTATTTTCTAGTCAATCTGCGTGGCTTTGTTGCTTCCCATGCCTTCCGCACAGTAATGATAGACCCTACGGAGACGCCCACGGCGGCAAGTGATTCCTGCATGTATCCCATTGCTTCGGGAGAAAGGGAATTCACCAGGGCCCATACGCCAAGCCCAGCCATCGCAACATTGGAGCTAATGCTGGCAATTTCATCGGAAAAATCCTTCAGAGCACTTCCCCTTGTTTGAAAGAAATCTCCTGTTGCTTTTCCTTTTTCTACGCTTCGGATCCAACCCTCAAGTTCTTCGTGAAATGCCCCCATTCTC
This sequence comes from Phycisphaerales bacterium, assembly GCA_018645065.1. Lineage (GTDB taxonomy): Bacteria > Planctomycetota > Phycisphaerae > SM23-33 > SM23-33 > BS750m-G57. Next base: position 443 of record JABGPF010000172.1, on the reverse strand, counting down.
TCTTTGAACCCGTGGCGTGCGCGAAACGCTATAACTTGCTCCAGGGGTATCTCTGACAAATTGCTTGGTAACTGCAATTCAATTACCGCTTGTGCAATCCTCGTTTGGCCGCCAAAGGCTTCAGTTGGTTTGTTGGTTAATACGGTGAATCTGTCCGAGCCAGCACGATCAGTTATCGGCGAGATACTCTGGGCGTTACCTATCGCGTGCGCAAGGATCGTCATGTACATGAAGCCCACATCTCTTGACACAGCCAGGCCTCTATTATTTGAATGCCCAAGCTTGTTCTCAATGCAGAAACGTTCCAATTCGTAAGTGTACTTAGCACCGAACAATGTGTACTTATGGTTCTTCTTCAATTTCCAAGCTTTTACAGGATCTTGTATGCTATGTAAATGGCGCCGGAAAAATGTAGCGTGTGGCGGGCGCCGTAAAAGTGTAGC
>JABGPF010000171.1 GCA_018645065.1 Phycisphaerales bacterium | reverse complement strand
GAGCCGTTCTGGGCGAAACCAGTCGTGCTGATCGTAGAACTGCCGAGGATGGTCATCGCGGCATTGTTGGTCAGTGTGCCCGAGCCGGTCCAGGTGGAACCTAGCCAGGTAACCGCCGCGTCGGTCAGCAGCGACGGACCATCGACGGTGAGTGTTTTGCCATTGGCGACGAACGTGGAATCTTTACCGTCCAGCTCGAATTCGTCCAACGCGTTGCCGGGATTCACGTTTAGCGTGACCGTGTAGGGGGATCCTGCAGCAAGAATTCTGGCCGTGTCGTTGGCGCTCGTGCCGGGAACTCCGTCGGGCGACCATGCTGCGGGGGCATTCCAGTTTCCGGAACTTGGCGACTCCCACTGGAAGATCACTCCGGCGGATGTTACTGAAGAAGAGAAACTAACGAGAATACAAACGAGTGTACATGTACAGGCCTTCATGAGTCCTCCTGATTCTTTCGGTACGTTCTAAATCCCGGAATTGACGCGGACTACATAGCTCATCCATTATTGTATCAGTCCAAGCTTCGGCGTCAAGGGTTTATTGAATCTAGATATAACTCCCGATCCACGGGTCTGGGTACACGATCCCAAAAGCGTCGCTTCGCTACGCTTCGCTTTGCCATTAGGGCATCTCCCCAACCCTACGCACATTCGTGGGTCTGGGTCTGTATTTGCCCTGATCGTTTAACTTCGGTATTGGATATTGGGCGTTGTTCCATGGTAAACTACAGGCTTGAATGAACCCTCAATACAGGACGTTTATAGAATGATTACAAAGGCAAAATTTATCGCTGGGCTTATCGTATTATCAATCGTCGCAGGTGTGTTCGCCTCGCCGGTTCTCGCCGCACCGAAGGGCAAAAGCCCGTTGAAGGTGTTTATCCTCGCCGGGCAGTCGAATATGGAAGGCGCCGGGCAGATCAAGGCTAATCCCAAGCGTAACAAGGGTAAAGGCTCGCTTGAATATATCGTGCGAGATACGAAAACCGCCGAGATGACCCGCCACACGATCGATCGTAACGGTAAGTGGATCGTGCGCGACGATGTGTGGATTTGGTATCTCGACCGTAAGGGCTGTCTGACCGCTGGTTATGGCGCCAAGGAAACTACTATCGGTCCGGAGTTTCAGTTCGGACACGCAGTTGGCCAGGCGTATGACGAGCAAGTGCTCCTGATCAAGACCGCCTGGGGCGGGAAAAGTCTGATGACAGAATTCCGCCCGCCCAGCAGCGGCGGGGAGGTCGGTCCGTATTACACCTTGATGCTCAAACACATTAAGGATGTGCTCGGCAACATTAAAAAGCACTTTCCGGCGTATGACGGTAAGGGTTATGAACTCGTCGGGTTCGGGTGGCACCAGGGCTGGAACGACCGGGTAAACCAGGCCGCCAACGACGCATACGAAAAGAATATGGCCAACTTCATCCGCGACGTTCGCAAGGACCTCGGCGTGAAGAATCTCCCGTTTGTGATCGCAGAGACCGGCATGTCAGGGCATGAAGAAAAGCACCCGCGGGCTCTGTCGCTTATGAAAGCCCAAGCCGCCGTCGCCAAGCACCCTGAGTTCAAGGGCAACGTTGCGTTTGTGGGCACCAAAGATTTCTACCGCTCGCCGGAAGAATCTCCGTCGAGACAGTCTTATCACTGGAACTCGAACGCTCTTACGTATTTTCTGATCGGTGATGGAATGGCCAAGGCGATGCTCTCGCTGATCGAGGGGCCTGATACAGTCGCGACGAAGGGACATCCCGACACCAAGGGCGAAGGCTGGTCGGACCTGCTCAAGCCGGACCTGTCCAACGCGATTTACAGCAAGGGCGTCTGGTCGGTTAGCGACGGAGTGATGACCGCCACGAAGGATATCAATCTCTGGACGAAGAAGCAGTATAACGATTTCGTGATCGACCTTGAGTTCAAGAACGGACCGGCTGCTAATAGCGGCGTGATAGTTCACTGCAGCGATACCAAGAAGTGGATTCCCAACTCCGTTGAGATCCAGATCGCCGATGATTATGCGGCCAAGTGGGCCAAGTCGCCCAAGACCTGGCAGTGCGGCGCGATTTTCGGGCACCTCGCCGCCAGTAAGCGACTGGTCAAGAAGGTCGGCAAGTGGAATCGCTACACGATAACCTGCAAGGGCAAGATCATCACGGTTGTGTTGAACGGTGAGAAAGTCACCGAGATGGACATGAGCAAGTGGACGTCGGCGAAGGTCAATCCGGCTGGCGATAAGATCCCCGGTTGGTTGAACAAGCCCAAAGCTGGCCTGCCCCTGAAAGGGCACATCGGTTTCCAGGGCAAGCACGGCGGGGCGCCGATCTACTTCCGCAATATACGCATCAAAGAGCTATAAGAACGATAAAATCTGACTGTTGGGAGAAGCGTTATGAACAGATCGCAAGTATTTGTTGTGTTTGCATTTTTGACCATTGGTTCGGTGGCGGCTGCGGATTATCCCGGGCAGGTCACCGGCGCTTGGGATCGGGAATACCAGGAACTGTCTCAAGGCATCAAGGGGTGCCTGAAGGTTCCTAATCCGGACGCTTCTGCGTTGCTGAACGCCAACAGTCGAATAACCCCCGCCGATAAGTCGCCCGCTGGCATCGTGATTCGGCGAACTGCGGCGCTTATCGCGCACCTGAAAACCCTGCCCGGCGCTGCGGGAGCCAATGACTTCCAAACCAGGCTCGACGCACTGAAGAAGAAGCTCTCCGGTGGCGGTTCCGACAAGAATATTTACCTTGAGGTCTGCAAGCTGCGGCGTGCGGTGGTCATGTCAAATCCGCTGCTTGACTTCGACTCGATGGTGTTCGTTACCAGGCGGGGCAATCGCGAAGGCGTGCTGCAATGCTGGGAGTACGGGTATGGCGTTGGTAAGGGCGGCGGGTTGTACAAGGTTAGCGGTCTGAAGTCCGGTAAGCCCGTGATCAAGGATATGCTGAGCGACGCGGTTGTGCCCGGCGGGCGACTCAAGGGTAAGAAGCTCACCGGCGGGGCGTTCAATATGCCCGCTCTGAGTTACGACGGGAAGACTGTGGCGTTTTCGTTCGTCGAGAATTGCGGGATGCGGATAAACTGGCCTCGCGACGTGTTCGAGGCGTTCACCAACGAGACATGCTTCCACCTGTTCAAAGTCGGGGCTGACGGGTCGAACCTCGTCCAGCTCACCGACGGGCGACGCAACGATTACCACCCCGCGTTTCTGCCCAACGGGCGGATCGTGTTCGTATCCGACCGCCGAAACATTATGGACCGCTGCCAGACCGGCCGGGCCTTCGGAGAGTTCTCCCAGCCGTGCGGCACCATGCACTCGATCAAAGCCGACGGAAGCGATCTGATCCAGATAAGCTACCACGAGACGACCGAACTTTTCCCCGCGGTCGACAATAACGGCATGTTAGTCTACACGCGTTGGGACTACGTGGACCGCGATTTCTCAGCGGCTCACAACTTCTGGATATGCTACCCCGACGGGCGCGACCCTCGCGCCCCGCATGGGAACTACGCCTACCCGCACCACACGCTTGACGGGAAGAAGTGGAAAGACGGACGCGCCGACCGCCCCTGGGCCGAGTACGGCATCAAGCCGATCCCCGGTTCGCGACGCTATGTCGCCATCGCCGGAAAACACCATATATCGACCCCGCGCGGTGAGATTATCCTGATCGATTTGGGTGTGGAAGACGACAATAAGATGTCGCAGGTCACGCGGTTTGGCGACTACGCCATGATGGACGAATCCAAAGGTTATCACGGTGACATGGACAAGGGTTTGAAATCGTCGCCCGGTTATATCGACCCGTGGGCGCTCAGCGAAGATTACATGCTCGCCGCTCAGGGGAGCGATGTTTGGTTGATCGATAAGTTTGGTAATCGCGAGATTCTGTTCTCGGCGACGAGGGAGGCGTGCAACGGGATAAGCGATATTCGCGGCCCGATCCCGCTGCGGGCGCGCAAGACGCCTCCGGCGATTCCTACGATGACATACCAGGGCGAGCGTTACAAGGCTCCGGGCCACAAGCGCGCGACGATAAGCGTCATGAACGTTTACGAAGCCGATTTCGAATGGCCGGCGAAAACGAAAATCAAATCGATCCGCGTCATGCAAATTTTCCCGTATCCGTGGCATAGCCCGTGGCAGGACCAACCGCGAGTAGGTCCCGGTTCGGGCGTCTCGACACGAGCGGTGCTCGGTGTTGTGCCTGTCGAGGAAGACGGAAGCGCATACTTCGAGGCCCCGGTTGGAAAGGCGATTTACTTCCAGGCGCTCAACGAGCACGGGATGGCTGTCCAGTCGATGCGGTCGTGCACGTATGTGCATCCGGGCGAGAATTTGAGCTGTGTCGGATGCCACGAGCAGAAACTGCAGGTCCGCAAGCCGGGCAAGGTGCCCGTTGCGATGAAACGGGCTCCGTCGAAACTCACGCCGAATCTCGAAGACGGTTCGTGCCCGATGACTTACGCACGCCTGGTCGAACCGGTGCTCAAGAGCAAATGCATCCCCTGTCACACGAAGAAAAAGAAGCCCGCCCCGAACTTGAAAAAGTACGCGTTCTACTATCATGGGACCGGCGGGCACAGCGGCGTGCAGGCCAAACACGGCGGATATCGTTCGATAGCCGGGCGATTCGGAGCCATCGAGAGCGGCCTGGCGAAAATTATGCTCAAGAAGCATCATCGCGAAGCGCTGACTATGGCGGAGATCAACCGCGTTACGCTGTATATCGACTCGAACTCGAACGAACTGGGCGCCTACTACGATGAAGTTGCTCAGCGAGCGGGCAAGGTAGTCTGGCCGCTGGTCGATATGGACCCCGAAAGCCCCGCAGGCATTGACCTGTTCAAAGGCGGGAAACGCCCCCCGACACCGAGCGCCGATACGCCGGAAATGAAACAGAACGAAGCACAGATCCTCAAGCTTTATCCAAAGGATAAATGGTCGACCCGAGGGCGAGGCCGACGCCGCGCACCGGTGAAATCAAAACCGATCAGCCTCAACAAAGCCGTCGAACAATTCGCGCCCGGGTGGAAGCTGTCTCAATGCGGAAATATTGAGAATCCCGGTTTAAGGCCGAGTTGGGGCGGCAGGAAGAATGTTCTGGTTACTCACCCGTTGAACAAAACTACCGGGGCGGTTTTGAATCGCAAAATCACCGTCCCATCCGGAAAAAAGACCGCTCTTAATCTGCTCGTCGGACGCCATCCCAGAGGCGATTGGATGCTTATCGTCCGAGCAGACAAGAAGGAATTGACCCGCACGACGGTCAATAAAGCCGGATGGATGACAGTGAATGTGGACCTGTCGCCTTACGCGGGCAAGAGCGTAAACATTGAACTGGTAAATCAGCCCAACGGCTGGATGTTTGAAACCGCCTTCTGGGGCGAAATCAAACTAACGTCGAAATAACGCAGGCGTTATTTCCCGAACGAAAACGCGTAGAGTTTTGCGCCGGTTAGTTTGAATCGCAGGGTTACTTGCTTGCCGGTTAGTTTTGTGTCGTTTGTGAATTTCACCGTTGCGTCGGTTACGTTCTCGCTGATCTTTGTCGCTGTTGCGATTACGGAGCCTTTTGCGTCGAGCAGTTCAATTTCGACCGAACCGCCTTTGGCGTCGGCCGATATTTTCAGCGATTCGCCTGAGAAAACCACCGGCTTGGTCGTGATCGTTGCGGGCTTTTTCTTGTCGCTGGATTCGTAGCCTGCAAACCCGTCGGGCCGGAGCGTGGCCAGGCATAGCGAGCCGGTGCGCCATCCGTTGTGCAGGTAATCGCTACCACCGTAGTAGAGCATTATTTTGTCCTTCTGGAACACCGGATACGCGCACGGATAAACGCAGCCGTAATCGTAGTCCAACTTCTTCTCTGCGCCCGGTATCAGCGGCGTGCCGGGCGAGATGCGGTTCCATTTCTTCGTGTCGGGGCTCCAGGCCAGCTCGGTCCAGACGCGATTTGACGGGATGTCGAAAATGGCGACCAGCCCGATATACACTCCGTGGCGGAAGAACACCGGCATGGCGTAGGGCTGCTGTTTCTTGTCGATCCCCTCGAGCACCACAACTTCCTTGGTCCAGTTGACGAAATCGTCGCTTTCGATCCGGGCGACTTCTCTGCCCTTGCGGCCCCAGGTTCGCGTGATGCCGACATATTTACCGAGCGTCGGGGCCCAGAACGCGTTGTTGTGCGTATCACCGGCGACGGTAACGCCTTTGCATTTCTTCGGTTTGGACCAATGCAGCCCGTCGGGCGAAACGCTTGTCTTCAGGCCTTGAAATATCGTTTTGTAGCGTCGTTTTGGGTCGGGCTCGCGAGTGTCCTTGAACACTCCGGCTCCATGCGGGCCGCGCAGGATGATGTTGTTTTTCTTATCGCCCGAGTCGCGTTTCGTGCGATTTTTCGGATCGTAGCTGGCCAGGCCAAGTTCGGGTTTCACCCAGGTCAGTCCGTCTTTCGAGGTGGCGTAGCAGATGCCCATCTCCCGCCCTCGACCGGGCCGGTAGCGTATTTTGTCGCGCCGCTCGAGGGGCCAGTTTTTGGACCAGTCAGCGTCGACGATGAAGGGGCTGTACCAGCATTTGTAGATTTTCTCCTGCTCGTCGTAGATAACGTTCCCGTAGAGATTGTCGTATCGCATCTCCCATGGCTTGTCTTCGACAAACAGGGGGTTGGATGGATGTTTTGTGACTTTGCCCACAGTTAGAGACGCATTATCCGTAGCTGCGATGAGGCGACTGTCGAGCACGAGATATTTTTCGCGGGCTGGGAGTTTTGTTTTCGCCTGGCCGAAAGCTGTCAGGCCGGAGGTCAGTATCAACGTTATCGCCACGATAATTGATCGTTTATTCACTTGGGGCTCCTTTTCATTAGAAGGCATCTTACCCGACCAATCGCCCGGTGTGCGACATTAAAAAGGGGCAACAAGCAACGGCGACAGCGAACGGCATTTGCCACAGAGATCACAGAGAACGGCAAACGGCGCAAATATTGTTACGGCAACGGCAACGACTACGGCGAGATCACAGAGACGGCAACGGCCAGCGGCAAGGGCCAGCGGCAAGGGCCAGCGGCAAGGGCGTTAACTTAGACCGCCTCTACGATACGGTCTACTTCGTGCTATCAAACTAATAAAAATATCGAAATACATTACAGATACCACTGTCGTGATGCCATTAGGTCAGCAGGACCACCCATATCTTAGCCGCTGGCCCTTGCCGTTGCCGTTCTCTGTGTTCTCGCCGTGTGCCGTTGCCGTAACAAAATATTGCCGTTTGCCGTTGCCGTTCTCTGTGATCTCTGTGGCAAAAGCCGTTGCCGTTGCCTCTTGCCCACTTTTTATGTCGCACACAATCGCCCGGTGACAATAGTCAGAAGCTTGACGCAAACCGTTGGGCGAGTATGATATTACACGTTAGCTGGTCGGGTCCTGCGTTCAGGTCGCCGTCCGAAAGGAGCAACGATATGCGAATGGGTTTTATTACGGTTATTCTGGCTGGAGCGATGTTGTCGGGTTGCGCCGCCCCCGGTCCTAATGCTATCTCTAACCCCACGTCGGCCACCGACGGTTGGATTGTGGAGAAGGTTACGGAAGTCTCCAACCTTGCAGTGCCCGAATGCGCCGCGGTCTGCCCCGATGGCGGCGATGTGTTTATCTCCAACATCGACGCGCCGAAAGAAGGTCCTGATAACCGATACAATACTGAAGATAACCAGGGCTTCATTACTCGCCTGAAACCCGGCGGCGCGTTAATTGCCGGCCAGTGGGTCAAGTCCGAGGTCAACGCGCCCATCCATTCGATAAAGGGCTTGTGTGTGCTCAAGGGCGTTATTTACGCCTGCGATGTTGACCACGTGCGTCGCATGTCGATAAAAACCGGACAGGCGCTCGAACCGATCTACATTCGCGACGCCCAGTTCCTTAACGACGCAGCCACCGACGGGGAGTACGTCTACGTTTCCGATTCGAACACCAATAAAATCCATCGTCTCGACGGTATGAAGGTTACCGACATCCCGGCGCCGAACAACCCCAACGGGATAGCGTTCGAAAACGGGAAGATGATAGTGGTTAGCTGGGCTGAGCATGAAATTTACGAAGTGGATATGGACTGCATCGTGCCCCCTAAACCGTTCGGTCTGGCCGATAAATTCGAAGGGCTCGACGGTGTTGAGGTCCTGAGCGACGGAACATTCATTGTCTCCGACCAGAAGCAGAATCGCCTGGCGCTGATCGGCGCCGATCGCAAAAGCATTCGCACGCTGGTGAAAGTAAAGGGCGGGCCCGCCGATTTCGGTATCGACGCGAAACGAGGTTTCCTGTACGTCCCGATGATCTGGAACAACTCGCTGACTGTGTTCAAACTGACCAACACGCGCAAGTAACTTCAACAATTGCGGATATCCGCGATCATGGCGCTATAATGCAAGTGACATGATTAACGAATTAACGGAACTTACAGAACGCATCGCCCAGGAGACAACGCGGGTGGCTGCGGAGATGAAATCTCTCCGTCGCGCGATCCACGCTTCTCCAGAGGCCGGTTTCTCCGAGCAGTTAACCGCGTCCCGAGCCGCCGAAATACTACAAAACGCCGGGTGGGACATTCAATCCGGCGTGGCGGGCACCGGGGTTGTCGCAACTCTCACAGGCCCGCGACCTGGGAAAATCGCCGCCTTACGCGCCGATATGGACGCTCTCCCTATCACCGAAACAACGGGCAAGGCGTACGCCTCCAAGCATCTCGGACTGGCCCACGCATGCGGACACGACGGGCACGTAGCCATGCTCGTTGGCGCTGGTCTGGTGCTGGCTGCGTTGAAAGACGAACTGGCTGGGCAGGTCCGCCTGCTGTTTCAACCGGCAGAAGAAGTAGGCGCCGGGGCTCGCACCATGATCGAAGCCGGAGCGCTTGGCGACCCGAAACCCGACTCGATATTCGCGCTGCACGCCTGGCCCGGATTGCCCGTAGGGATCGTCGGATCGCTGCCGGGGCACATGACCGCGTCAAACGATCTGTTCACGCTTACCGTCACCGGTATCGGAGGGCACGGGGCAAGGCCCCACCTGGCCCGAAGCCCGATTCTCGGCGTCGCGGAGCTCGTATATCGGATCAGCGAACTGACCACAAGCGACGAAGATTCCAAGCTGCCCCGCGTGGTCAGCGTCGGGAGCGTGCACTCCGGTAGCCGCGCCAATGTGATACCCACCGAGGCGATGGTCGAAGGCACGATCAGAGCCCCCAACGCCGCTATCCGAGACGAACTCTGCGCCGAGATACGCAAAATTTCTCGCCACGTGGCTTTGAAGCGGGACCTGCAGGTGGTGTTCGATACGCACATGTACTGCCCGGCGGTGTTGAACGATCCGCACTTGTACCAAATTTTCGCCCAGACCGCGGGCCAACTCTTCGGACCATACGGATGGGTCGAAATGGACCGAATGTCGATGGGCTCTGAAGACTTCGCATGCTACCTTGACCACGTGCCCGGACTGCTCGTGCGGATAGGCACCGGAGCAGAAAGCGGAGAGTTGCACACCGGTGGATTCGACTTCGCAGACGGGGCGCTGCGAAGCGGGGCGGCGTTGCTGGCCGGAATGGCGTTGCGAGCATCGGCTGGGCAATGGCCCGAAGAATAAAGCGATTTTGAAACTATGATACCATTTGCCCGAAATGACAAACCCACCATCGGAATCGAAGAGGAGTTTCACCTTATCGATCCGCAGACCGCCGAATTAAAGCCGGCAAGGGCGGATCTGACCGCACTGCTCGATCCGGAAATGCAGGAAAGCGTATGCTGCGAACTGTTCGAGTGCGTTATCGAAAATCGCGTCGGCGTGTTTGACACCGTGGACGACCTGGTCGCCTCGTCGCTGGACGGACGCCGAAAACTCGCCCACGCCGCCGAGCAACTCAACCTGCGCCTAGCCGCGGGGGCGTGTCATCCGTTTGGCCAATGGCGCGACCTGAAAATTGCCGACGACGAACACTATCGCAGCGTGATCGACGCTTACGGATACATCGCCAGGCGGTTGATGTCGTTCGGGTTGCACATTCACGTTGGCGTGCGATCGGCGGAGGAGGCGGTTTACGTGATGCTGCGGATGCGGCCCTGGGTGTATGCGTTGATGGCGATGTCGACCAACTCACCGTTTTTCGAGGGTCTGGCCACCGGTCTGCATTCGACGCGGATGCACCTGTTCGGCTCGATGCCCAGAACGCACCTGCCACCGCGATTTGAAACCTGGGAAGAACTCCACGCACATTATCAAGCGCTGCTGGCCGCCGGCGATGTGACCCGCCCGGGCGAGTTGTGGTGGAATATCCGCCCGCAACCGCCCCTGGGCACAGTCGAACTACGCGTGCTGGATTTGCCCACAGACGTCCACCGCCTCGGAGCCCTGACAGCCGTTTACCAAGCCGCCGTCGCCACATTCCGCGACGACTTCCAAGCCGCCCGCCCTGCAGACGCCCCGGACGACGACTATCTCGACCAGCACCGCTGGCGGGCAATGCGCGACGGACTCGAAGCCGTGCTGATCAACCCATTCACCGGAAAAACCATAGGCGCAAGAGACTATCTCGCCAGCCTGTTCGACACCATCGAACCAGCATCGGAGCAACTGGGCTCACAAAAATATTTCCAACTAGCCCGCCGCCTGCTCGACACGCCGAACGAATCGGCATGGCAACTAAAACGCGCAGAAGAACTAAACGGCGACCTACCAGCCCTGGAACTGGAAATCGCCGACAGAACCCTCCGCGACAATCTCACCGATCTCTAATCGACATATCTGTTGTAGACGATCATTTTTAACAAAAAAGTGAGAAAAGTCAGGCAGGGGATGCTTTTATAATCGCACCGTGTAATGTTGCGCATGTCTACATTTAGCAATGTGTTACGGTTTTGATCGCCTGCCGGCAAGTCACGCTGAACTGGCCCAATGCGTGCTTTTACCAGTTTGTTACTACTTTTTTCGGGGTAGTGCGCCTTATATTCGATCCTGGTAATTAATCGGTTCATACGAGGTGCATAATGTCGCGACGTAAAAAGAAATCCAAACCGAAACACGCAGAACGCAAGGCTGTCAAGCCGCCCAGAAAACGGCCGTTTCTTATCCTCGTATCGATGACGGTAATAGCGGGCGTGGCGCTAACTGCTTACATTACTTTCTCCATATGCAAGCCGTCGACAACGCCAGCGATTACCAATCACACATTCACGCGGCAAGCTGAATCTCTGGCGGCACTGCTGGCGATGACGCCCGAACAACTCGCCGAAGTCGACATCGCCGAAATGAATCTCCTATGCGCCACCGGCCTGCCAGGCGCTGGAAATATCGATATCGATCACTGTCTTGCCACGCTCGATAAATGGGCCGAACAGGTGAAATCTGAAACCGATCGTCATCTTTATCGCGCGAGCGATCCAAAATGGGCAAAGTACTATCGCAATAGTGAGGCCTACCTCCGCGCCACGTTCCTGCTCCAGGTGCTCCAGGAGGACCTTGGCGTTAAGTACGACATGTCGGCGGCGACCAACTTCGACTTCAATGATTCGCGTGTCGCGTTCCTTCACGGTATGATCCCCGGTAGGGGTAAGTTTATCGACGAAACGCCCGGCGGAACGTGCACATCCATGCCGGTTATGTACGTCGCGGTCGGGCGGCGGTTGGGTTATCCGTTAAAACTTGTCACAACCAACAGCCACATCTTCCTCCGCTGGGACGGCATGGATCACCCAAATCCCGCCTGGCGAGAACGGTTCAATATCGAGGGCGCGGGCAAAGGGTTCAGCAGTTTCGCCGACGCCTATTACAAAACATGGCCGCTGAAAACAACCGACTACGAAGTACGTTTCAATCGCTATCTGATCTCGC
>JABGPF010000170.1 GCA_018645065.1 Phycisphaerales bacterium | reverse complement strand
TCAGCGGCCAGTTTCGGCGACTTTCGCGCCTTTTCCACAAACGCCAGCGTCTTTTCAGTGAGGTCCATCAGCTCAGCCGGTGTTCGATTATTCATCCGCGTTATCGGATCAATCTTCGATACCGCAGGCCTCTTCGGAGCAGCTTGCATTATCGAAACGGCCGCCAGGACCGCTGCGAACAAAACGGACACCTTCATTGCACAATTCTTCATTTTCGATCCTTTAATCACTTCTTTTTCGTTTTCTTCGGTTTCGGCGTCGACTTAACCGACGCGGCCCACTTTGCATGCAGCCCAGCCAGTTCGGTAACTGTTTCCGGACGCGTTTTGGACAGGTCGTTCAGTTCGGTGCGATCTTTTTCCATATCGTACAGTTCCCACGCGGGGGTCTTGCCTTTGGAGCCCCAGCAGACCAGTTTCCACTTGCCCTTGCGAACCGCCTTACCCCGCGACCACTGCCAGAACAGCGGTTTTTCCCGCTCGACGTCTTTGTCCTGCAGCGCGGGCAGCATGCTCTCGCCTTCCAGCGGCGTGATTTTTTGCCCGTTGAACGTTGCAGGATACTTGGCCCGACCGACTTCGGCGAAAGTGGCCATGAAGTCTATGAAGTGCCCTACTCGCCCGCTGACTCGCCCGGGGTTTTTGATCCCCGCAGGCCAGTTTGCGATCATCGAGGTGCATATTCCGCCCTCGTGACTGTAGTTCTTGAACTTGCGGAACGGTGAATTCGACACGTTGGCCCAGGCGCTCTTCACCGAACTCCAGCGATCGACATTTCCGATCTCGCCCTTGCCGATTCGCACAACCTCAGCCGACCCGCCATTATCACTGCAGAAGAACACCAGCGTATTTTTGCGCTTCCCGATCTCCTCGATCTTGGCCAGCACTTTTCCGATGTTCTGGTCCATTCGATCGATCATCGCCGCATAAACAGCCATTCGGCGATCTTCGATTTTCTTCTTCTCGTCGCTGAGCGCGTCCCAGCTTTGCTGCTCGCGTGGCGACAGAGCGTATGTTTTTTCATCAATCAGGCCCATCTTGAGCATGCGTTTGTAGCGTGCTTTTCTTATCACGTCGTAACCGCACATATATTTGCCCTGGTACTTGGCGATATCTTCGGGCCAGGCCATCATCGGATCGTGCGGCGCGTTGAACGCCAGGTACAGCAAGAAAGGTTTGGTTTCCTTGGCGTACTGATCGAGATACTTGATCGCGTATTTGGCGAAGTAGTCGGTGGTGTAGAAATCTTTTTCCGGCGGCGTGTAGGGTTTGTAGGTTTTGTCGTCGATGCACCATGCCCGGGTGCTGCGTTTCTGTGCGGGCTTGGGCTCACCTTCACGTTGCTTGCCCGGATTGAAGAAGTTGCACGCACCATCACGCAAACCGAAGTAGCGGTCGAACCCGCGATCATACGGGTTCTCATTGCAGTGATGCTTCCCAGCCATCAGCGTGCGATAACCCGCCGGCCTGAGAACTTCACCGAGCGTAACGGCGTTGGTGATCTTGGAATATCCGCGAGCCATCCCGCACTGCTGAGCGTAAACGCCGGTGAGCAGACACGCACGCGACGGGAAGCATTTGGCGGTATTGTAGAACTGCGTAAACTTCACGCCGTTTTCGGCGAGTTTGTCCAGATGCGGTGTCTTGATCTCGCTGCCAAAGCAACCGAGGTCCGACCAGCCCATATCGTCGGCGAGTATCAGCACAATATTAGGGCGATCATCTGGTGCGGTTTTCGCCGCCAGCAAGCCTCGCCCGGGCAACGCCAAAGCGGCCGCTCCAATACCGGCAGCCTTCAGAAAACCACGTCTACTATGCAGTCGCATGTTCATACCTACTCCAATCGTTCGAGTAACACCCTGAATGGCTAACGCAACAGTCCACGCAGTATCTCAGATACTCTCGAAACGTTCAAACATTTCGCAAAATCGCAAGCCGATGTGTACGACTAGATTCCCGACACAGCACGAATATTTGTCGAAAGAGCATTTGGGCGTATAACTTTTTTTTCGACACAGAGGCTCAGAGGTTCAGAGAACGGCAAGGGCAAACTTCTTTTTTGTTACGGCAAAAAAACAACGTATTCGTCACCGGACACGCCGGGCCTATGTACGGCGTGCGCGGGATCAAAGGCTACAGCGGCGATAGGAACCTGTTCTGGAACGCACCGGGCCTGACCAGCAAGAAAGTTCTCGTATCAGACAAGGCATGGCACAACGATCTGGCGAGTTTCCAAGCCGACGGCGTGCGCGATCTGCCTACGGAACCCAAAGCCCTGAAACCTATCGCCTGGTAGCCAATCAATCTCATTTTTCGCGTTACCGGCGCCCTTCTTGTGCGCACTTACATTACGGAAGACGCAAATTTTGCCAAATGACGCCCTTATCTGTGCAATATTTCCCGATAAGGCCAGTTAATCCGTATGCAATGGCTCGTTGCGTTTAAGGAGCAGGAAAATGACACAAGAAGACACTACATTCCCGTTATCGGCCCCCTCGTGGACTTGGGATTTGCTGCAGACATCGCCCGCTGAATCGGGCAATGACAAAACACCGCAAACAAAGCCCCGCAAGCATAGATGCGTCTCGTCAGTCGCCGAACTACCGAGCCGACGCTGGTTAATGCAAGCCTCACGAAAGCTGTAATTCCCCCCTTACCGCTACGCACCTAAACTGAGAGCAGAAAAAGAGTTATTTAGCTGATTCACCCATATCCTGAGCGTTACTGCACGTTGTATATTCCAAGCTCCCTGACACCCGGCGAGCCGCCGTAACTCCCGGTTATCCGCAGTTCGAACGACTTGCACGTGGTTTGCGGAATGTTCATCGCCGCGTAATTTTTAACGTACTTCAAACCAACCACCGACCCGATAACCTTCCCATCGCACACGATTTGGAAATCTCGCGGCGCAAAGTCGTAATGTTTCCATCCGACCAGTGACATAGCGTTAATATTCGTAGGCTCGTCAAACTCCACGCGTAACACGTACAATTTGGCGCCGTCGGCATCGTCCCAATACGTGCTGGCGTTACCGTCAACAGCGGCAGCTGGCGGGCGCGGGCCCTGAGGCGGAATCTTGTCCGGGCTGCTTGCTTCGGCGCCAGTAGCGAGATTCTTCACAGACTTGTCAATCCCGCGCAGCATCGCAACGTTCTTCAGCTTAGTCTTAACGAAAACCGGCGCCTTCTTCACGGGTTTCTCCACCACAGGGACTGTAGAATGCGGATAAAAATCCTCGGGGCGTCCCTTACCGGTAATCACACCGACCGGCAACATATCCTGCCGCGGATGATCCTTCAACTCCTTAGCGCCAACGCCGATCGCCTTCAGCATCGTCTGGTAATCAGGATCGGTTTTATCCTTAAATATGTACGGTTTCCCGTCCTTTGCGCGGCAGAGGCCCATACCGCCTGCTTTCTTGGCCAGCGGTGCGGTCAGCAGCGTGCTGTGGTCCGGATTGGTCAGATTAATGCGGAACTCCGGCCCCAGCAGCCCGCTCATTGGATAACGTGACGGGAACCCGTGGGCCATTATTCCCCGATCGGTCCATAGCTTACTGGTGATCGTGATATTGCCCGGGGTATACCATGCAGGGTTAAACGCCTTGCGCTCGTGACAACTGTAGCATCGTTTTTTGAACACCGGGGCGACATCTTTTCGCATCCACGGACCACCGCCCTTTCCGCCCCAACTATCGCGTGCGCCGAGCCGACGGCTTCGCAACGTTGTGTAAGTATAGCTACCGTAGTACGGCACGTTCGCGTCGATCCAGGTGTATATACGCTGCTTCTCTTCGGACGATATCTCTTTCTTGCAATGCTTCTTCGTATCGATGTACTTGTTGATTTTCGACGTGTAGGAACCTTCGGAAACCGGCGTGCCGTCGTCGTGTCCTTGTGCGAACACGTTAACGAAATTCGCCAGCCCTCGATCAACCAGGTTATCGTACGACTGGCAGAAGAATCGCGTGCGATCGCTGGTAAGGTTCACTCCGCCTTTGGGCGTGGCGCCGGCGTGGCACCTTATGCAATATTTATCGAGCACGGGCTGAACTACGCGAATGTAATCGATAAGCCCGTCGGTGCCCCAGTTCGGTTGTTTGGGCGTGCTGGGCTGCCTCATCGCGGCGATCGGACGCTTGCCCGCGGTCACTGGCGGGACCATGTCTTTCTCGCGTATTTCGTGGCACCCGACGCAGCTTCTCCGCTCACCGGGCATTATGTGCATGTCAGAGCCCATACGCATCAGCAGCTTACCGTCGGCGTCCAGAAGGTTCAGCGAAATGCTCCGCAGCGCCGGGGCGGTAAAGTGGGCTGAACCGTCCTTCTCTACAGGCACAACGCCAAGTACGCGTCGCACGTGAACGGTTCCGCGGCCGATAATCGGAGTGTGGCCCCAGGCCTCTCCGCCCGACATCATGCGAGACTTCTGCACCTGCTCGATCACCATCAAACTCTTAGCCTGTCCGCGTTTCACGTGCGCCGATATACCCTGGTAAACGTCCTGCACAAACAGCGTGCCAAAACGCTTAGCGTCAGGGGTGCGATTGCGAACCTCAGGGTCCCTGAGCTCAAATCCAAGCTCCTTAGATTGAGATGGAACCCCAGGCGGAGTCTTTCGCTCAGCCAGCAGCATCGGGTACCAGCAGCCGAGTTTGGCGTCCTCGTAAATGCACTTGCGGTTATCGCAATCGTCCAGAAGATACAAACGATTAATCTTGTCAGCGTCGCCACCGTAGGAGACCAGGAACTGCTTGGAATTCACCGGGAACGGGTCCTGGAACCCGTTTGCGTAACGAGTATCGCCGTAAACGGGCATCTCGCGAGTGATCCAGCGGAATCCGCTGCCGCGTGTGGCTTCGGGTCCGAAATGAGTAGTCACTACGCCGATCATCCCGGCCTGGTAGTTGTGATGCGGGCCGAGCACGCAGACAATCTCAGGGCGGCCTGGAATCGCACGGGCCTTCCAAAACGCGGCGGGGTCTTCAATCGTATTACCGAAAACCAACTGCAACGCCGTACCGTCAGGGTTCATCGCCCACAACGCGTGGCGGGCGAAAACGTTCTTCTCGATCCCGTAGTCCCAACGCGTAAAGAGCACCTTGCCGTCGTTCATTACGCGCGGCGTGTGGTCCGAATCAATATTGGCGGACAAGTGTCGCACGTCGGTTCCGTCGGCGTTCATCGAGAACAGATTACTGGCTTTGCGGGTTTGGCATTGCACGTAAGTTCCCAGACGAGTTGAGACGAACATTATCCGCCCGTCGGGCAGTTGCGTTGGCGAGATATTATCGTGCGCACCGCTGGTCAACTGCCGCAGCCCCTTACCGTCTACGCCGATCGAATAGATGTGCCCGCCGCCAATATCCTTTGCCGAAAAGTAAACCGTCTTGGCGTCGTAGGACAAATCCATATCGTATATGCTGAGCCCGGTCTTTTCGAAAACCACCCGCACCGGCTTGTTGCGATTTGCCGGGTCGAACACGCAAATGCTCGACGATTTAACAGTTGAATACTGGAATGGTGCAATCGCGTTTACCCGCATCATCGGGCGGCGAATAAATAGCACAGGCGGTAATTTTGCAATCTGATCGACGTGGGCCTTATCGATTTTCGCGCATGCATCGATCACGCGTTTGGCCGCATCGGCGTGGCCGGTGCCGACTGAGGCCAGAGCGGCCTGGACGTCGATCTGCACCGCAGCGAGCTGTTTGCAATATGCGTCTATTTCAGCAGAGACCGGGTAGCGGCGGTTGAGATATTCGTCGATCTCGAACCTCGCCGGTGAGTACATCGGTATCGGCGTCGGGGCGCCCTGGAACGCTTTGAGGCGATCGATGCAAAGGGTCATGAATTTCGCATCTTTGGGGTAACGGGCAGCCGCGGCGCGATCGGAACTGGCGTACGGAAGATTCGCTGCCGATACGGGCGTTTTCGGTCTGGGGGAATAGTCAGCCGTCATGCCCGCGATAGCAAACGAGAAGCCGTGTTCCGCCCAACGGCTTGTGGTTTTTATCAGCAGATGATTCACGCCTGCGTTAAGCGTGATTTTCACGCCCGACACGCGGGGGTATCTCGCGACTTTTGCGCTGGTTACTACCGGGGCTCCGTTCAGCCAGACGCGCCAGAAGTCTTCCGTACGGAACCGCCCGGCAAGCTGGATCGCTTTTTTGGCGATGATTGTGCGGTAGATGTAAACCGATTCGTTGCGTGACGGCGCCGGTCCGCGCGGGAGAATGTTGCGATATCCGTCTGACCATTTTGACTGCTTGACCCAAGAGCGTTTTGTATCGAGCATGCCGGGGAACTTTTTGGCCTGGTACACTTTCGTCAGATCGACCTGACCGTTTTTCGCGGCCAGTGCGTCCTTTTCCGGTGCGAAAACGAATGGGAAACTCTTTGCGATATTCCCGAACGCTTCATCTTTGAACGGTCCGATTGCATACCAGTCCCCGAGTTTGACTCCGGCGTCTTTAACGGTTTTCGCCAGTGCAGCCTGGGCGGCGGCGTTTTGAGCTTCCGCAGCCAAAGCCTTATCCCACACCGCGCCATGATCGGTATCGGCGGCCTGTGAAAACCCCACCGATACAACCAGCAGCAACATCGATAACAAAAACACTCGCATAAAACTCTCCTGTTCGGGTAACTCAGGCCTGTGGAGCTTCATTATCGTAACTCGATCGCGCAGTTTCAAGCAGCAGCACAGCGCAGTGGTCACATATGGCGGAAGTTATTTCCCGCCCTTCAGAATTGCGTTGATAATCCCCCCGCCGAGTTGCCCGCCGGTTTTGGCTACTTCCGCCAGCAGTTCCAGAGCCCCTGCCGGAACTTTTTTCAGGTCGCTGAATGGCGCCGCAACTATCTTAGTGTCACCCACCGTGCCTGTGATGTGCAGTCGCAGCACCTGTTTGACGAAAAGCTTCAGAGGATCGAGGAGCGACAAGATCGCCCCAGCCCGCTTAAGAGGGAGAAAAATCGCGTACATGTCGACCGGCCCGCCGGTATATTGGATAGTACCGCCCGGCTCGAAATTCACCGCCCAGACGTGCGTGGCCAAGTGCCCGGTTTTAACCGTCATCATATCCCCCGCCAGATCGAACACACAGTACAGGTCAGACTTGTCGAGTTTGATTTTCACGTGGTTAAACAGATCCGCAAGTATCGGCGTCTTGCTCAGGTATGCGTCGTCCAGGAATAACACACCGTTTCCCTTTGTGCTCGTGGGATTGGCGCAGGGGATTTCCAGATAAATTTTCCCCGTACCGACCCCCTGCTTCATCACTTTATCAGGAATGAGTATCTGCGTGAGATCAACCATTGTGGCCTTGTCCACCGAAGCGTCAATCGTAACGCGCAGAGGCAGATCGGGGCGATATTCAGTCACAACACTACCCTCGAGCGACCCGCCGCACAGTGATCCTGTAACGCCAACGGTGAACTTTCCGGTCCCCTGGGAATCGTAGGCCCCGGCGAGCTCGGCGTCAAACTTACCGATCGCCCCGGTCAGCGCCAACTGGCCTGTCACTTTGCCCGCTTCGCTTGAGTCAATCGTTCGCTCAAGATGAACTTTAACGTTTGCGCCCCTGAGCGAAGACAAGGCGTATCGATTTGAACTGACAAGCCATGTAAAATCTTCGGGGATAACTTTCGACGCCGCAACATCCATCACCATATTCGACGAGCCGTCGCCATGTGCGTCACCGGAAACTTTGACCTGGACCGTCCCGTCGTATGCGATATCGAACCCCACCAGTCCGCCCGTTTTAAAAACGAGCTCGGCCTGGCCGATGGCGGCGTTTTCCCGGGCCAACTGCCTGGCTTTACCACCGAATCGTATCGACTTGTCAGCCTGAACGCCCCCGCTCAGATTCAATGCAATTTTCTCTGTGCCGATATCGCCCACCGCCTCGCCGACGCTCAACTTCCCACCACGCCACGCAATTTGCGGGAAGGAGATGTTCGTCTCAGAAAGCCGGCGCGACACCGCCATCGGAAGCTGGACGCCGCCAGCCTTCAAAACAGGCCCCGAAGCATGATTCACCGCGTAAAGATTAACAACGCCTATGTCCAGCTCGATTTCCGTCAGATCATTTACAATCGCCACCCAATCGGGTGGATCGTCCGACGAAGTTGTCGTCTTAAACGGAATAGTGCACTTCCCGTTGACGCACTGGGGAGTGAGAGCGGCGGTGTCGATCCGAACGGTGTGCAAACGCGGGACAAATCCATCCCACACCACATCGAGACGCACTACAGGAATATCAAGCCAAACCCGCCCTGAATCATCGCGAATCGTAATACCACGAAGGTAAGACGGTGTGAAAAAGTTAACTTCAACACTACTAATACTAACATCACCGGACCAGGTCTCAGCCAGATATTCCCTCGCCGCATTACGCGCAATATTCGGAACCACCCAGATACTCGCAGCCCAAATCGACACCCACACCAACACTAACAGGACGACAATCGCCCGCAATAACCTGACAAACCAGTTTCTCTTCTTCTTTTTGCTCACTAAACGTCCAATAAGAAGCTTGTCGCCCCGGATCAAAAAACTACAATCTACAACATGATCAATATACGCACTACTGTAACCATTCTCGCAGCCGCAGCTTCGATCATCGGATGCAACCCGAAACTAACCCCACGGGCGTTAAACCCGATCACCATCGAAACAAAAAACATAACCGCTCAAGTGGATTATAGCGGGCTGGACGCAGTTCTCAAAGCCGCAGTTAAACCCGACGGTGAAATACTGCCGGAAAAACTGCGCGACAACGCAAAAATGCTCGAAGGGCAATTAATGCTAATGACACTGGCTGGACCCAAAACAAAACCAGCCCTGTTCACAAACGACCACGCGAGACTCAACTATTGGTACAATGCAAGAGCGGCTTGGTCTCTCAGATTAATGCTGACATTCAGTGACGAACGAATCAAGGCCGACGAAACAAAAATCGGCGAAGATCCGTTCTGGATAATCACCAACGACGGCCCCACGGTGAAAACATTCAACAGCAGGCCCTTCCCAATCGACGGTAGATCGATGACCCTTGCCCTGATCGACGAGCTGCTGCGCGACGATTTCGGATTCCAAGCCGCCATCGGCGCACCGGGGGTAGACCCACTCAGGGCGGCGATACCGGACAAATCGTTCGACTCGACTAATGCAGGAACGCTCATCTACGAACGCTTCAACGGATTCATCGACGATTCGAAGCGTTTTGTAATCGACGTGCCCACCAGGCAGATCCAGGTCCCGCCGGTCTTGTGGCAATTCAGCCAACATATAATAACCGAGCATAGTGAAATATACGACGCGTCCGGCGCCAATCTTACAACCGCACTGCTTCCGATGGTGAAACTCTCACCACATCGACGCCTCCAGGACGCCGTAGGATACGCCTGCATCAAGGCACCGGCGGAAAAAATCCCACTGATCACGCCCGACAAAGATTAACCGCTGTTTTTACCGCTTGCTGCGCCGGGCCGGAGCCTTCCTAGCAGTTGCAGCCTTCTTGGTCTTCTTGGCGTTTTTGGGAGTCAGCAGCTTTTTGGCCTTTTTAATGTCAGCCACTTTGAACACCGCAGTTGTCTTACCGCCAACGGCTCCGCCTGTGCAATATGCGTACGATATGTTTATATGAGCGTCAGCCAGCACATTCACCACATCGGCGAAAGCGCCGGGCTTGTTGCCCAGTTCCATAACCAGAACGTCAGACTCCGCCCATTCATCGTGACTTGTGCCAAGCACTTTGCGGGCTCCGGCAGCGTTGTCGGTGACCAGTCGCAGAACACCATGCTCCACCGAATCCATAAGCGTAAGGGCTGAAACGTTAACCTTCGCCTTGGCCAGCGCGCCAGTCACAACCGCCAATACGCCGGGCTTGTTAACCAGAAAAACCGAAAACTGCGTTTCTATATGCATAAGACGTCCTTTCTGAACGTGTCCGATTGTATCATTTAATTATACGCTCATACGCCTGCGCTTACCACAACTGACAACTGGTTACTCTTCAAGCCGCAGGACTTCCGGCGGGCGAGCGTAGATCGGGGTTAGCTCATTGTAATCGGTGTACTGCTCGTCGCGGGCCATCTGCCTGCCGACCTGCCACACGGCTTGGGCGGTTGGGAAATACAGTTTCGGCGGCGCGATCGATATATTTTCCCCGGTGCAGTCGTGATACAGCAGGCCTTCACCGGTAAGGGTTGTCGGAGCTGCAATACCAGCCAGGAACTCAGCAACTTCAAGCAGTTGCGCCGGTCCCTGTTGGACGATTTGCCCGTCGTTGCGGATAAACGTGCCGACGTGTATGCATGATTCGCGAGCGTCGAGCACAACAGCCAGGCGGTCCCAGGGCATGTCGCTGGCCTGATTGGCTACCGCCAGCGGAGTGGGAACTGCGACGCAGCGCAATGAGTCCAGCATTTGGCCCATGGTTCGCGCGACGGTGAGTCCGACTCGCACACCGGTGAAGCTTCCCGGACCGGCCGAAACGTACAGTTCGTCGACATCGTTGGGCTTGAGTCCCGCATCGTTAAGAAGTTCGTCGATCCGGGGCACAAGCTGCACCGCATGACGGGCCGAGGCCTGAAAGTCGATCGAGCCAATAATCTCCCGACCGCGTCCCAATGCCGCCCCGCCAGTACGGCACGATGTTTCAATAGCTAATGATACAGTTGTTTCCATTGCAACCTATTCTACCGACTTACCACCGGCCTGTGAACCACAAGAACAACAACCAAAGCAAAATAGGGGGGAAATGGCAACTGGCAACTGGCAACTGGCAACTGGCAAATGGCGAACGTCAAAGGCAACGGCAAACGGCAAACGGCGAACCGTGTCTTTGCCTTTGTCTTTGTCTTTGCCTTTGTCTTTGACTTTGACGTTGCCTTTGTCGTTCGCCGTCGCCAATTGCCATTTGCCACTTGCCATTTGCCACGCCGTTACCAATTGACATTTGGGGCGCAAATGCGTAGCATATTACAGTCTACCGCCCCGCCGGGGAGGCTGGAGCTTCGTGGAATTTTGAGATTCGGCGTATTATGATTGCTATCATTAGTGACATTCATTCAAACACCGCTGCACTAACCGCTGTTTTTGACGACATTACAAAGCGGGAGGTCGAGCGTGTAATTTGCCTTGGCGACATTGTGGGCTATGGTCCTGACCCCTGCGGATGCATCGATATGGTCATGGAGCGGTGCTGCACAACGGTGCTGGGCAATCATGACTGCGCGGTGACTTACGAACCGAGCAACTTCAATGTCGGCGCCGAAAGCGCTTGCTACTGGACACGCTCCGCACTGGAAAACAGCGAAGACTCCGACGAGCAACGCGCCGCTCGATGGGAGTTCCTGGGAAACCTTCCAGTCAAAGCCACCTACGACGCCTCAGACCTGGACCTGGGCAATATCGCACTGGTCCACGGGAGCCCGAGACGACCGATCAACGAATACATTTTCCCTGACGCTATTTACAACAATCCAAACAAAATTCGCGGTCTGTTTGACCGCATCGAGAAAATATGCTTCGTCGGACATACTCATGTCCCGGGAGTATTTCTCGACACGCCAGACTTCTACAGCCCGGACGAACTGGAATGGGCTTTTGAAGTTGATCCCAAACGCAAAGCCATTATCAACGTCGGTTCGGTCGGACAGCCCAGAGACAGCGACCCACGCGCTGGATACGTACTGGTTGAATCCGGCGTCATACGGTTCATCAGAGTTCCGTATAACATCGATGAAACAGTGCAGAAAGTTCAGGCGATCTCCGATCTGGACGACTATCTGGGCGCCAGGCTCATAAAAGGACGCTGAGGAAAACCCACGTGAATAATCGACGATCAAGCCTTACAATCGCGCTAATAGGCGCCGTGTTTACTTGCTTAAGCCTGCTGAGCCCTCTGGATAT
>JABGPF010000513.1 GCA_018645065.1 Phycisphaerales bacterium | reverse complement strand
GACCCAAACTTCGCCTTCCTCTCACCGCTGTTCGAACCGGACAGACCGCTAACGGAAATGGGCGCACTGGCCCTGTGCGTCGCCATGGTCAGCCGAGACGCCGACGCCAAAGCCCAGGCAATTGACGTACTGACAGAAGCCATCCAGGACGGACGAGCCCACCACGTCCTAATTACCGATACCCTTATAGGATTGGGCGGAGATGATTGGATAAAGCTCAACCGCCTTGCCGACGCTCTGGGTGAAATTTCGAGACTTTCGGCGATGCACGCTCATGTCGTCGCCGGTATTCTGCAACGCTGGCTCACCGCCCAGAAGCAGCTACCCCGCGATGCACACCATGCCCTGTCGCTGCTTATCGAGCTGCTAGCCGCCTTGGGAACCCCTCTGTCCGACGAGGCACGCGGCACGCTGGAAGGAATCAAGGGCTCCAGCAAAACCGCTAAACTAGCTCGAAAGCTACTGACCCACAAACCAGAAACGCCAACTTCAATGCTCGCCGAAGCAATGCTCCAACACCTGAAAACCCGCGTGTCGCGAGCCGAACGCTGGATGAAAAACAGCAAGGCGGCAATCGACCCGAATACATAGACCTAAAACCAGGAGCACCACGGCGACGGCTCCTCGAATCTCAACCGTATGACGGCTTCGCCATTCACCGTACAACCGATTGCATTTGGGATTTCTCATTTTCTACTGATCATCCTACCGCTGCGTTCGTCTTATTTGTAGCATGGCACAAGCAAGGCCCGTTACATCTCGCAGTGGTCACAAACTGTACCGGCCGCTAACGTGTCTCATCGCTCTGCTGGCGTTTCACGGATGCCAGGTACAGAAAGAAAAACCGCCTCAGCAGCCCGAAACTAAAGCACCGCCGATCGCTGCAATCCGCCCGGTCAGGCGGAAAACCCAACCGCCCCAATACACTCCCGAGCCCATCGCAATCTCCGGTTCCGGATCGGTTGAGTTTGACATCAACTGGCCGCTTGGCCGCCTCAGGCGCCGCAGCCGATCGCGAAGAAACCTACTAACCGGTCAACTGCTCGTTGCCAGCGATATCTCACAACCGGGCGATCCGAAAATTACTGTTGGCCTGATCATCACCCGCACGCACGCGAAGAACGCCGATCGAAAATACTGGAACACCATGACCGAGTTCAAACAGTATCAAAGCTGGATGCCGTACGTTCGAGGGCGCGACGCATCGAAGCAAGAATGGCTCTGGCCGAATCTGGCGTATCTTTTCAAAATCCACGGATATGATCGCCTCGAACGTTACGGCGGATGGGATCGCGGCCACCGGAACGATAACGATTTCGGCGGCGTACTTATCCGAAAGCTCACCGCTGGCGATGACGCCGAACCGCCTGGCCCGCTGGTATCTGCCGATTGGCATGCAGCCGGCACCAAAGACGCAGGCCGTTTCGATGTAGTTCACTCCGCCCGGTCCGATACATTCACGCTCCATCCCAGCGGTGACAACGGATCAGTTCGCCTCTGGTTTATCTACGGGGATTTCATGGACTGGAGCCCGCCCTGGAAATACGCTACCGGGCCGATGAAGAATCGCCCGTTGCAAAAAGAATACGACGGCGGAATAATCGCCCAGTTCCGCATCGACTGGACCCGCGCCCCTGCCGGACCATTTGAATTCAAAGTAACCCAGGAAACCCCGAACGTCGACACCGGTTTCAACTGGCGAAAATGGATCGCCCGAAGAGCAGCCTGGGACACCCCAAAAGCCCCACCAACCCTAACCGACCGATGATTATGCAACGCTGACATTAATGCCTACACAGAAAGGAGTTCGCGACTACAGTACATTTGCAAAAAAACTCCTCCCAAAAGCGCTAAGCCGCAAGCGGCAAACCCAATAAAACCCGAACTAACGTGAAGTCGTGCCGCTTGCGGCTTAGCGCTTTTGGGAAGCTTGTTG
>JABGPF010000169.1 GCA_018645065.1 Phycisphaerales bacterium | reverse complement strand
TGGGGTCAGAGCCCCAATAGTGAATAAGGAATTCCTTATTCACTATTGGGGCTCTGACCCCATATCAATTAGCAATTGATCTTTTTGTACGGTTGTGTTATTTCTCCTGTATGGCTAGACCTTTACGAATCCAATTTCCGGGAGCTTTGTATCATGTTATGTCGCGGGGAAACGCGAAGCAGGCGATTGTCCGTGACGATATCGACCGGGCCAAACGCGTTGACTGGTTGCGTCGGACGGTGGAGGTATACGGTTGGCGGCTTCATGCGTTCGCGTTGATGACGAACCACGAACACCTGTTCGTTGAGACGCCCGAGCCGAATTTGTCGGCCGGTATGCAGTATCTCGGTGGCAGCTATACCAGCTATTTCAACTGGCGATACAAACGCAGCGGGCACCTTTTTCAAGGGCGATTCAAGGCCCATCTGGTCCAGACTGAAGGATACTTCCGGGAAGTCAGCCGCTATATCCATCTGAATCCCGTGCGGGCCGGAATCGTCGCCAATCCGCAGGATTATCAGTGGAGTAGCTATGCCGGATACGCCCAAGCCAGGCGGACCGTTGCGTGGGTTTGCTACGATCGCGTATTAGCTGAATTCGGACGCGACGCTGGTGAGGCGCGACGAGCCTACGGTCGCTTCGTCCGGGCCGGAATCGACGCTCCTCCGCCTTCACCGTTTGCCAAGCCAATCGGCGGAATGCTTGTAGGGTCTGCGGAGTTTGTGCAGAAAATACGCCGGATGCTGCAGGACCGGCCTGACGATGCATCCTTGCCTCAGTTGCAGAATATGAAGGCGCATTTGAAATCTCGACCGGAGTTGGAGTTGATAGTTTCTGTGGTCGCAGATCACTTCGGACGCGATCGGGCCGATTGGCGAGAGGGCAAGCGGGTCAACCACGTCAGCCGTGCGTTGGCGGCATATCTGGCCAGACGGCGTTTTGGGTATCCAGTCAATCAGGTTGCCGTCGCGTTGGGATATGGAAGCGGAAGTTCTGTGGCCCATGCTGTCGTAAAGATCGAAACAGCAGCCCCTGCGATCAAGAAAACCGCCGAAGAAATCGAGAGACAGCTTGTGGGGTCATGGTCAGTCGCTGGAGGGCTGTCGCTCCAGGCCGCGTTAGTCGTCGGTCGAATCAGACGGTATAACCACTCGAAAACCAAAATCGTAATTGCGGTCGCCGCCGGCGCTCCTGCCCCGCATGGCTGAGCGACATGATGACGCGTTGTTACGCCAGGAGCCGCCGCGCTGAATGCGGTATTTCGACGCTTTGGTGTTCTCCGGGTCCACGTTCTTCGCCTTTGCGTACGCCGTATCGTCGTGCCAGTCGCGGCACCATTCCCATACGTTTCCGTTCATGTCGTACAGCCCGAAGGGGTTGGGTTTCTTCGTGCCGACCGGATGGTGCTTTCCGCCGCTGTTGGTGCTGAACCATCCGTAGGCGTCCAGCTTCTTGAAGTCGTCGCCGAAGCTGAAGCTGGTGTTCGCACCGGCCCGGGAGGCGTATTCCCACTGGGCTTCTGTGGGGAGTGCGACCTGCCTGCCGGTCTTCTTCGACAGAATCTTGCAGAACACGGTCGCATCCTTCCACGACGCCTGCTCGACGGGGTTGGCAGCGCCTTTGAACCGGCTTGGGTTACGGTGCATGAGGATTTGGTACTGGGCCTGTGTTACTTCCGTGGCGCCCATGTAAAACGACTTGCTGATCGTGACCCATCGCTGGGGACCTTCGTTTCCGCGGCGTCCCGGTTCGCTGGCCGACGAGCCCATCAGGAACTTCCCCGACGGGACCAGCACGAGCTTCAGCGTGACGCTTTGGCCCAGATCCAGCACGAGCAGGCCGTGTGCGGCCAGTGAGGCGATCTTGGCTGCGGGGATGTCCTTCTTGCCGGTGTCGATCTTGAGCGATATTGTCGTTTTCGGATCGATAACACCCACGATTCGAGCGGATGTCCGGGTCTGTAGAACGACGGTCTTTGCGTCGTCGGCCAGCGTCGCTTTTAATATGTCGGCCGGCGGGACGAGTATTATTCCGTACGGCGTTTTGACGCGAATCGTCGGGTTGAGCACGACGCCCTTGAGATCCGTCTTGTCCCGCAGTGTGATCGACCACTTGTCGATCTTGGCCGAAGCGTCTTTGGGGCTCTGGCGAATCCGTCGGATATCTTCGAGTTTCACGGCGACCTGTCCGTACGGGGTGGAGATATTGAACTGTTTAACGGTGATCCGCCCGACGAATGTATTCACGTCGGCCTGGATCGTGCTTCGCAGTTTGATCGGCCGGGTCGCCGGATCAGGCGCCGGGCCTTGATCGCCAGCCCGGGATTTGTGGAAATTAAGCACTCTGGTAATCGCCGCACGCTGGGCCGGGACATCGCTGGGGGCATGGCCTGAGACGATAAGCATGATCGCTGGCCCCATCGCGATAAGTTCCCGCTCGGCTTCCTGGCGTGTCTTGTTTGAGTCCAGTGCCTTGAGGAGCGTTTTGGTCCGTTTGACGAGTTCGCCAAGATTGTTGAGGCCCACATTCAGCTCCGCCAGTTCCGCCACGGGTATCTTCAGGACGTTGTCGCTGGCGATGCGAATGCCGATCACATTAACGTCAGGGGTCCCGGAGATGACGGTCCCGTCGGCGAGTTCGAATCGCAGAGACGGCGCCTTGGCGGCCTGGGCAAACGGCAGGGCGAAAGCCAGCATCGCGATTGCAGCCGTGATTTGGCAGACGGTCTTCATTCGACATCCTTTCTGCGGTCCGGCGATTCTCACGCGGGACGGTGCGTATGCTCAATAGAACAAATTGCCGAAGCTTATGGGGTCATTTACCGAAACATGCGATCGAACCGTCTTGTAGTGCTATGTATATTTTCTTGTCGGCTGCGATCATACCGTCGAATATTGGTGATGAATCTAGTTTGTATTCTGATAGCGTTTTTCCGTCGGCGGTGGAAACCAGCCTAATGACGGCGCCTTGCTCGCCGCCGAATGCGGACTCGATCTTTTCCGGGGCTTTTAGTTTCATGTTGGACGTTCTGGCTTCCGACGGTTCGGGCGGACCTGCGACAGCTAACGTTTTATCGGTTAACACTAACGCACGCACGAAAATCGGCATCGGTTTGGTCCAGAGATATTTGTGCAAACTTGGGGCTCCGTGCTGCCGGTCCCGTTTGGTGGTTTTCAGCTTGAGAGCGTTTCCCGATCTGGCGCCGCGGAGGTGCTGGTCTTTGCGATAGCTGGGCAGCGGGTGGGACATCTTCTTCTCGGCGGCGAATATGCGGTAGGTTTCTCCGCCCCGGATTTGCCCGGACATTCCGCCTGGGTACTTGTCCCGTCCGTAGCCGAATACGGTCTCTGCGTTCATCGCCAGGATCCGCCCCGAGGGGAGCATGTTGCCAACGCGTGGCCAGATTTGCCATCCCGATTCGTTAACCGGCGGCATGCATACCGCGTCGGATCCGAATATCCAGTACGAGCGATGCCACCATGTGTCGTCGAGGTATCCGGTGG
The DNA here is from genome assembly GCA_018645065.1 of Phycisphaerales bacterium. Taxonomy (GTDB): domain Bacteria; phylum Planctomycetota; class Phycisphaerae; order SM23-33; family SM23-33; genus BS750m-G57. The sequence goes on along the minus strand of JABGPF010000169.1, from coordinate 8,475 downwards.
GTGCGAACAGGTGGGGCGGGCCGGTTTTCAGGTCGCCGCCGGTTTCGAAATCGATCTTCAGGTGACGCATGTAGATCGATCCGCCCGACGCTGACAGCACATCGTTCAACACGCCGCGCAAATCGACCCCACCGTCGCGCTGGTGTCCGGTTTTCGGATCGGTGCTGTTGATGACGGTTTCGGAGAGTTTCTTTCCAGTCGCCGCGTCGAGGCGGTAAACGTAAATCCCACCGTCGAGGTATGACGACCGCCCAGCGGCGACGATGAGTTTACCTTCGTGTATCAGCGTGCTGCCGTGAACCGGCCAGGCCGATTCGATCTGCCCGCGAACGGGTATTAGTCGGTCTGTCGGGGCCGCGCGAAAACGCCACGCCAGCACGCCGTCGCTTTGGCGCAGGCAGTAGACCCATCCGTCGGCGGACCCGAAGATTACGGTGTTATTGTGGATTGTTGGCGGTGAGTCGATTCGCCCGCTGGCGGTGAAGGTCCAGGCGGTTTTTCCGGCGTTTGCGTCGAGTGCGTGGATTGTATGAGCATCGATCTCGGCGACGAAAATTTTACCGCAGGCCATTACCGGGGACGATATTCGCCCGCCGATTTTTGTTCGCCAGGTTTGTTTCAGGGCTTTTGGCAGGGTGGTTTCGCACCGACCGCTGCGTTGATTGTCGTGGCGGAAAGTCGGCCAGGGGGCTTCGGCGGTTTGGGCGGGGATTTTCCCGAACGCCTCGCCGGTTTCAAGGCGCACATCTGTTGTCTTGTCGATTTTTGGTTCGTCGCGTGACGGCGCCAGGGCGAACAGGCCCTTCAGCATCGTTTTGATGTTGCAGGCGCACGAATGCGGTGGGGCGTAGAGCAGTCCGTTTGCGGGCATCACGCCGTATTGGCACGTTCCGCGCACCCAGTGGTTCGGGCTGATCTTGCCCGACTTGATATCGATAAACTCAACGCCGGAGCGGCTTGACATTATGAAGCGGCTGGTCGCTTTTGGCCGGTAGCATCTATGGTGCGCCAGCGTCGCAAAATCCCAGGCCTTTTTCGTGTTAATCGTTTTCTTCAGTTCGCCGGTTTTGGCGTCGAGCCCTTGTCCGAAATCCGCACTGCCGCGGCTTCGAGTGTAGCCGCGCCACAGCAAACCGTCGATTACGAAAATGTCAGGCGGGCTGCAGAACCCGGCTGTCGCCGAAGAGTTCCACAGGCTTTTACCATCGGCTACGGAAAACGCTGTGAGTGTTTTGAAGTCGGCGATGTACACGATACCGTTGCATGCAGTCAGCGTCGGAGCGGCCCACTTCCACCCGGCCCCTCCGTTCCGCACGAGTTTGCAAGGGTGAGAGACGCTCCATTTTTCTTTGCCCGATTTCAGCTCCAGGCAGACCAGGTTCGCGTCGGTCTGATATAGAAGCCAGTCGCCCGAGACAACCAGCGGGGCAAGCGTTTCGATGCTCACTTCCTTACGCCACATGACCTCGCCGGTTTTGCGGTTGGACGCCTGAATAATTCGGCTTGCGGATTTGGCCTTTCCGCGGAGTTTCAGGTGGATCGTTTCCTGGGTGCCGCCCAGCAGCATTACCAGGGTCTCGCCGCTGTGCATTATCTGTCGCGTGCGAGCCGAACCCTTGTAGGTCAACAGGGTTTTCCCGGTGGCTGCGTCCAGTGCGGTTACCGGTTGGTCGATGCCGAGCGTCGCGTAGAGGCGGTCGCCGTCTGCGACGAGTCGGAACGCTAAATCCGCCGGTCCCGAGCGGAAACCACGCATGTGATCGCTCCATTTTTCGATCGTTCGTTTCCACAGGACCACGCCGTTGAAGGCGTCTCGCGCGACGAGCTTCCATCGTGGAGGCATGCGGATGTCGGCCCGGACGCCTTCGTCGATCAGGTAGAACACCCGCCCGCCGGACGTGACCATCGCGCTGACGCTGGCGAGTTGCTCGTGGCTTCGGGCGAATTTCGGGAACCCGATCCACTGCACGTGTTTCGGTAGTCCGACGCGACTGTCGCGGGCGACGGCGTTGTTGTCCGGTCCGTGCAGGTAGTGGGTCCATTCGTCGATGTCGTCGGGGAGCGGTTTGACGATCTTCCGAAAGCTTTTGCCCGAGCCGATCAGCGCCATACCCCGCGGCGCCAGGACACGCACGATCTCGCTATCGGCGATTTCGCCCGGTGCGCTGGCGATCAGTATGTTCACAATATTATCCGCATAGGGCAGATGCTTTTTGCCGGCGGGCCAATGTTGGATCGAATTCGGGCCGTATGTTTGGTTCTGTTTGATGTGCGTGCGGGCCTTGTCGATTTGCGCCCGATCGCGGTATAGTCCGTGCACGACGAACTGCGGGCCTGTTTGCGTTTGCAGTCCGGTGATGAATTGGGGGTCGGTGTCGCTATCGCCGCCGGCGAGGTGCACAAGCAAACCGCCCTGAGGTTCGCTTGGCTTGACTATGTCCTGCGGCGTCGCGGCTTCGATCTGTCCGGTCAGTACGAAGAAAGTGAAACCGATGAACAGCCCTCTAATGTTTTGCATTGTAGTTCCCGTTGTTCCACTAGTGACCGCTGATTACTGGCTGATAGTTTCGTTCATTGAACCGCTGCGGAAGCCTTGCAGGTCAAGCGTTACGTAGGCGTATCCGAGTGCTTTAAGTTGATCGACCAGCGTTTGACGCAGTTCTGCGGCTTTGATTACATCGTCGGCGGGCACTTCGATTCTCGCGATTGTATCGTGATCGCGAACGCGACATTGAACGAAGCCCAGGTCCTTCAGCACGTATTCTGCGTGTTCGATTCTCGCGAGTTTTTCTGACGATACGCCTTGCCCGTAGGGTATGCGGCTGGCGAGACACGCCATCGCGGGTTTGTCCCATGTCGCCAGACCGATAGCCTTGGAGATCGTGCGGATTTCGGTTTTGGTGAGTCCTGCGTCCATTAGCGGGTTGACTACCCCGAGTTTGGCTCCGGCTTCCAGGCCGGGGCGGAAGTCGCCTGTGTCGTCGAAGTTGGCGCCGCTTGCCACCACGTCGAACCCTCGCTGGTCGGCGGCTTGTTTCAGCAGTGTGAACAGCTCGCTTTTGCAGTAGAAGCAGCGTCGTTCGGGGTTGGCTGCATAGTTCGGATCGTCGAGTTCGGCGGTCTGGATCTCCACGAGTTGGGCGCCGATTTTGTCGGCCAGTTTGCGTCCTTCCTGGAGTTCGCGGTCCGGTAGACTTGGCGATATTCCAACCGCCGCCAGTACGTTTTCCGAGCCTAACGCCCGCACCGCCAGGGCTAGCAGCAGCGTGGAGTCCACCCCGCCGGAATAGGCCACCACAACTCGGCCCAGCTTGCGAAGATGCTCACTGCACGCCTCGAGTTTGGCTTGTAGTTGGGGCTCCAGTTCGCTGAATTCGTTTTTTGTTTCTGTCATAACTGTCGCATTGTAGGTTTTGCGGGCGGAACAATCAACGTGACGCCGAATTATCCATTGTTTTCAGCAGGTCTCAGGTGATAATATGTCCGTGACTATAAGAAGCATGAAGAAGATGCAATATGCTCTGAGAGTAGCCGTTTTCAATGCAGGAGACTAAAAACTATGCGAAAAATTATGAAAAATACAAACTTTACCGTATCAGTCGTCGTTTTGCTTGCGGCGTTAGTGTGTTCATTTATGATCGCCGAGGCCAGAGGCCCTTCAGACCGCGACAAGTCCAGCCGGAAGCGACCGAGCAAGTCCGAAGCTACGCTGGAATCACAGATGCGACGATACGCCTTTGAATACAAGCTCTCCGAAGACCAGCAGGCTGCCTTGCTGAAAGTCCTGACCGCACAGCAAAAGGATATCGCCGACTACAACAAAGTTTACGGGACCAGGCTACAGGCCGTCGACGAGAAGATCAAAGTGCTGCAGGACGAAATCGCCGCGTTCAAAAAAGCAAAACAGGCCGAGATTGACAAGCTGGAAAAGTCAAAAGACGTATATAAAAAGGTGCGCAGCGAGCTGGCGCTCGATCACAAAGCCGAATTTGACCAGACGATTCCCGCAGAAAATAAACTCAAACGTCTGGCTGGATATTTGAAGGGCGGCGGAGAGGCGACTATGTACTGGAAGCACCTGCCCAAGGAGCTTCAGGACTCGCTGGATCAGAAATATCAAACCGCGGCGGCGGAGCTTATCACCACTGATAAGAGTAGTGACAACAGCGCTCTCCGGGCTGTACGCATCAAGCTGCAAACTGAGACATCTGCGATCCTTACGCCCGAAGTGCGTAACGCCGCCGAAACCAAAGCTCTGAATGAAATGATGTTACGCAGCTTCACACGCTACGAGCTTACCGATGATCAGAAGCTACGTATCAATGATCTTTGCGCCGAGAGTACTAAGGGCCGTGTCCTTGCCGCCAGCCGCTACGAAAAGCTCCGCAAGGAGTACGACACAGCTAGAAGGGCTCGCTCTGGCGGAAGTATATATAAATCCTATGCGGTTGTTCGAGAAGCAGTTGCGGAGAAAGTCCTGACCGAAGATCAGAAGAAAAAACTGCCCCAAAAACGCAAATCCACCTCGAAGAAAGATAAGGTCCGTTCGGAAAAGAAATCCAAGAAAAAAAGCGAGTGATATCTCGTTCGGCGGGGTTGTTGTTTCTGTAAAATCGTGAATCAGCGCCTATAGTGGTCTGTACGGCTGCGGGGCGGTCGTTTATTTTCACCAGATTTCACCAGAGAACGGAAGCAACATGAGCATTGATCTAAAAAAAGAGCAAATCGCATCCAGAGAGCGACCCAGATATAAGTATTCGGTTTTGGCGAAGATATTTTTCTGGATGATGGATGTCATTACGGGCAAGAAGGTTACGCCCGCAAAGGCCAAGCTCATCGAGACCCTGGCCAGCATCCCATATCGCTCCTGGGAGATCCGCCAATACGCACGTATGACCCGCGGATACCGCAAAGACGACCTGGTGAAACACGCCACCGGCGTTATGAACTGGGGCCGTGACGCACAGGATAACGAGTACTGGCACCTGCGCGTTATTAACGACAAAATGAAGCAGGACGGGATCAAGGACGCATGGTACCTGTTCCCGCTGGTCCCGTGGATTATGGTGCTCTGCTACGCGATTATCACCCGCATGATGGCCGTTATTAACATCCGCCGAGCCTTCCTGTTTAACGCCGAATTCGAGGATCACGCCGAGCACGTATACGCCCAGTTTGTGGATGAGAACCCCGGCCTGGACGATCAGCCAGTCGATAGCGAAATCGCCAACGAGTACATGGAGTTCGAGAGCTGGGGCGACGTTTTCAGGCGAATCGGTCTGGACGAACGCGACCACATGAACAACAGTTTCGTCTATTGCGGCAAGCCCGAATGCGTCGTCGAATACGAAGGCATGCCGCCTCTACCGGACGTCACGCCCAAGTCTTAACGAGCCCCTGCATTGTTGCGGCCAAGAGATCCTCGGCAGTCTTGTGGGAACCCTGTCTGATCCCCCGGGAGACCTTCCCGCCGCTCAGGTTTCCGAAACCCCCAAGCCGCCGAAGTTCACAGTAGGTTCACAGATATCACACTGATACCTTGAGCCAATATAATCCAAATAATCGGACATGTCGCATAGCCTGCCGCGATGTGTATTGGTTGTAAGTTGTTTTCTGGTATTGTGATACGTGTGATATGTTCTGTTGGGTGTGGTGTTTTGGGCTTGAATAGGGCATGTTCACACCTACCCCGATTTTCGAGGGGGTGTGAACGTGTCTATCCGGGCGATTACGAAATAGGGAAAATAGGGGACGCTACCCTATTAATTGTAATTGTTGGCTGTATTTGATTGAAAATTACAGATCTTTGTGTTCGGGCGAATTGGCGCAGAACATGCCGGTCTTTGGATTGTAAGACCAGCCCTCACCATCGGCTCCATCGGTCTTGGTTGCCTTTTCTTCGTCATCGATAAACGGATTGGGCGGGAATGAACACATATACGGACCGTAAACGCCGCTGGGGTCAATCTCCCCTTCAGAGTTACTCTTTCTTGTCAATCCATCTGTAATATCCGTTGGATACTTTCCGTTGTGGTGCAGCCTGTAAAGTTCCAACTGGGCACGGATACTCTGTAGATTCGTGGTCAGATTCGATAATCTGGCATCGACTGAAGCCTCCACGTTCATGTCAATTATGGAAAACAGTCTCTGCCAGTGTGGCTCGCACGCGCAAGTCTCCGCAGGCAGGCCCTGGACCCGGAAGGCGAAACGCACTCCGACTGCTATAGCGGTTACGACGAGAAGTTTGACTAATATGCTGGCTGTTTTGTCGAGTTTCATTGGTTGCCTTTCCTGTTGTTTCGGAACCCCGAGTACACTTATCGGCAGGAAACGTGCCCGAGAACACTTTTTTAAATAGTCATAAATAGGGGACGCTACCCTATTAATTGTTGACAGTTTTGGTTTTGTGCGGTATTGCTTTAACAGTAGGATAGCGTCCCCTGTTTTTCGTGTGAGCGGGGAACTTTTATTCATGAAATCAGGGGAGGCAATAACGCTCGGCGCAAACTGAACGCCGGTGAGTCTGATCAAACAGACTCACCGGCGTGATGCGTTTTCAATTTTCAACTTTAAAAAGCTGTTATTCGTGCGTCTATGCCGCTCGTCGTCGACGCAGCAAGCTCAATCCGCCGAGAGCCAGAAGACTCATCGTTGCCGGTTCCGGCACGGGTACCAGCGTTCGGAGCAGTGCGGGGTCATCGGTCGTGATTCCGTCGATTCCGAAATCGATCAGTTGCTGCATTCGGGCCTCACTATTAACCGTCCAAGCGTGCAATTCCATCCCGTTTGCGTAAACCAGATCGACGGCAGCCTGATTGATGCTCCCATGCCCCCAGTCCAGGAAATCGATCCCTTTGGCAAGCAGGCTGTCAATGAGTGTCTGGGTGATTGTGCCACTTCCCAAGTAACCCAACTGATACGCCGAATCGAGAGCGTTCAGGTCCCTGAGGAAGTTCGAATCGAACGAAATAACGCGAAAATCAGCCGGGTTGAATCCCTCTGCCACAAATTCAGCGTGATAAGCGGCAGCGCTGCCAGCTTTTCGTTCCACGAGTGGTTCTATGTTGGCCGCGATCGCCGCGTCCATTGCCTCGGTCAGGGTTGGAACCTGCTCGCCAACGAACGAAGCTGATTTCCAGGAGCCCGCGTCGAGCGCTTGGAGTTGGGCCAGCGTCATTGACGAGACATTTCCCGAGCCATTAGTTGTCCGATTCACGGAGCTATCGTGCATCAAGACCAACTTACCGTCAGAGGAAACGCGAACATCGAATTCGGTAAGGTCGGCGACACCGGCTGCGGCATTGATTGACGCAACCGTATTTTCCGGTGCGAACCTTGAGTTTCCGCGATGCGCCTCGACAAGCACGATCCCTGCGGGTTTGGGATTGGGATTTACTGGAGGATCAGGATCTACTGGAGGATCGGGATCTACTGGAGGATCGGGATCTACTGGAGGATCGGGAATTTGGTTGAAACTCAAATTATCGATCGCACCGCCGTTGGTGTCGATGGTGTCGTTTCCGAGGCCATCGACATCATTGAACGCCAGCACGTAATCCGTGCCCAGAGTGCCTGTGTAATTCAGAGGTACCGTCATGGCCTTGACGCCCGAGCTACCGTCGCCATCCATCGCCGCGGTAAGAGTGCTGAAAACTTCAGCACCTCCGACCTCCGAAATGGTAACGTCCCAGTAGTAGGTGTCATGCTTGTCGGTGGCCATGCCGATGTCCACCGAGTTCAGTTTCAATGTCGCATCTGCACCCACCGTGAACGTGATGGTGTTGGGCGATGCAGCGGTCGGATACTCCATTTGGCCGATTTTTCCGGAGGAATCCTCCATCGCGGCCCAGTAACTTCCGCCGACGTACACCTCCCAGCCCTTAGGACCGCCGCCAGCCCATGCCAGAGCGATGTTCGTGGTGGCTCCGTTGGAAACGGTCGCCCCTGCGATATTGCTGGAAACATTACTGCCGAAGGTCGTCGGAATGGTGGTGTTGGTGTTCCCGGCCATACCGTCGAACTCAATGATCGTAGCCTGACTGACTGTCGCCAGTGCAAGGAGCAACGCGAGGGTTACCGTGAATCGAATATTCATAATATGGGTCCTAACTATCGGAAATATAATTCCGCGCGGGCCTGCGTCGCTCTGTGAGCTATGCAGGCCCGCGCTCGGGGGTGCAGGGTTTGTCGAAAGCCGGAGCGTTCGATCAGCTTACGACCTTCGGCGACGACGCAGAAGCGACAGTCCGCCCAAAGCCAGAAGGCTCATCGTTGCCGGTTCGGGGACCTGATTGAAACTCAAATCGTTGATCGCGCCGCCGTTGGTGTGGATGGTATCATTGCCGAGGCTGTCGACGTCATTGAACGCCAGCACGTAATCCGTGCCCAGAGTGCCGGTGAAATTGAAATCGACCGTCAAAGCCTTGACGCCCGAGCTACCGTCGCCATCCATCGCCGCGGTAAGAGTGCTGAAAA
>JABGPF010000168.1 GCA_018645065.1 Phycisphaerales bacterium | reverse complement strand
CACGCCGCGGCTCTGTCCAGACGCGCAGTAACGATAAAGTTTATTGTTTAAATTGAAATTAAAAGTAACCCGATTAATAAAGCCACTATTGCGTCCAGTAACTTTCGGGCGGAGCCGTGGCGTGTCGCCGCGGTGCCGTTGTGGCACATTACCATCCCATGAACCAAACTTTGCAGGTCGTTAGCTATTCGGGTCGCGGGTTACTTTTTGGTTTAGTTCGGCGTCTTTGTTGCGGACCAGGGGCGGTAGGTCGCCTGCTATTCCTATTTGATCGCCCTGCACCAGCAATATGCCGCTTATGCCCTCGATTGCTGAGATTTGTTCGAGGGTGGGTTCTATGTCTTTTGGGGTTTTGACGAGGTTGGCGGCCTGGGTGGCTGCTGCGTCTGCGAGAGATGCGTTGGCGCTTACTACGCACGCCAGGTCGCATTTGCCCAGGCTCATCGAATGGCCCATTACGCCCGAGGATGAACATACCGCAAGGGGCATGAGCTCGGGCGAGATCGATAATGCAAGTGAATCACTGAGCGGTCCGGAGCCGGCGTATAGGCCTACGCTTACTGTGCGGTTGGCGGTAAGGAATATGTCGCCTCCGTTTTCTACGATCGCCTCTGTGTCGCCGGCGGCTTGGGCCGACATTTGCGACACCGTCCCAGCCACCGCAGCCATCGGGCCAACGCCAACGGCCCGAGCGGCGCGAGCCATTCGGCGTGCGATTTCCGGAGCGTCCGGCAGCAGATCGATCGGCGTGAGCGATGTGGCGAACTCCGCGTGGCGGGCGATATACTCTTCCAGCACGCCGCGAAGGCGTACAATTTCGGCGGTCACTGCGTCGAACCGCTCGCACCGAATCCGAAAGTTCGCCCCCTTGTGTGCGAAGCGGCGGTAAGGTTCGGGGGCAGCCATCAGAACGCCGAGGTGCATGCTCCGTACGGGCATACGCGAATGCAGCCGAGGCATTCGATGCACTTCTCGGCGTCGAACGCGACAGCCATCGTTGACCGGTCGGGTATGTGCAGCGCGTAGGTCGGGCAGTGCACTACGCAGTGTCCGCATCCGGTGCAGGCGTTTTCGTCCCAGGTGAGCCCCTTGCCCGTTTCGTTTACCTGAACGTTGAACGTCTTGATAAACTCAACCGCTCGATCGATATTTTCTTCCGTACCGGTAACGTCCAGCACGAGGTAGCCTTCCTCTTCGGGCGTCACTTTGGCCCGGAAGATATTAACCACCAGATCGTAATCCTTCACCAGGAGATAGATGATCGGCTTTTCGCATTCGCACTTCGGGAAGAAGAGCATCAGTTTTCTTGTGGTCGGTTCGCTCATGTGGTCTTGTCCCTGACTTTTAGCGGCTTCATGTTCGTGTCGGCAGGCATCATAACGTAAGGTTGCGACAGCAGGAAATCGCCCGAGCGGATCTCCGCGGCGAGTAGTTCGGCGATCTTTATCGCCTTGCTGTACGACGAGAGCGAACCGGCGGGAATCTGTCTGCCGTCGAAATCTATCTGCCCGCTCTTGAGTTCTTTGTAGTTCACGTGGCCCAGAACGTTACCGGTGGCGTTGGGGTAGTCGCTGCTGTAGTCAGTGATCGGGGCTACGATCTGCTCATCGCGGATGCAGCATCGTTTCAGTACGCCTTCGTTCAAGATCGGGATCGGAACGCCCACGCCTACGCCCAGCGACACGCCGTATCCCACCAGACTCACGCCGCGAACGAACTCAGGCAGCATCTGTTTCATATCGCCGGTAAGCGCCAGAGTGCCCGCGCCGCCTGTGGGAATATCGTGTTCGTTACGTTCGCAGTCGCCGGCGTGCTGGGTGCCTTCTGCATATACGTGTCCGCGAGCGCCTGCCAGCCAGACGCTGGACCCCACGCCGATTGTCTCGTAAAGCGGATCGTTCAGCAGCGGTGAGAGCTGACCGGCTGAGCAGTAGTTAACGTTTTTGGCGTTCGGCTCAAGTTTGCCCATGTACGTCCAGAGCGTTTTTTCCGAGCGATTGATCGCAACGTTATAGTTCTGGTAGCAGTTTCGCGGGTTCACCATCGTGGCCTGGTTCAGGTCATCGATGGTGAAGTACGTTCTGATCTCGCGCAGCGGGTATTCGTCTGTCCCGTAGCTCAGCGCGAACAGTTGCAGTTCCTTGCCCGCGACGAGATCGGCGATAACGTGCCCCCCGCCGTAGCGGAACTCACCGGGCGGGTACATGTTCGCGGGATCGTTGTGACGCAACTGTGTGGCGCCCATAAACACGTCCACCGCAGCCAGTCCGGTATACGCAAGCACATCTTCGATCCACGCTTCGGTCATGCGGATTTTCGGCTTGGAGTGCCCGAAGTTCAGCGTGCATCCCGACGAGCACATTGGCCCGAAGGTGGCGGTGGTTACAACGTCAACCTCCGCGGCGGCGGCTTGGAGACCCTTGCTGTCGACATAGTCGATAATCTCCTCAGCCGTCATCACCACAGCCTTGCCCGAGGCGATCCGATCGTTAATTTCCTGGTATGTCTTCATTTCATTGTTTCCAGCTTGCCTGTAAAACGCATTGTAGGTTCGTTTCCGACGAAATAACTGTAGTATCTCGCATTAATGAACAGATTGTAGCTTCTTCCCGCCCCGCGACAAGCCTGTTTTATGATTCATCGCTCAACTGTTTTAAGTTGCTCAGCCAGTTTGGCTGCGACGAACCGACTATAGACGCCATTGGCTTTTTCGCCCATGTGGTATCCGTCTGGGAAATCGTCGGGAGTAATACCGTCAATTTTTCGCGCGTCTATGTAGGTCATTCCCATCTCTTCTACGATCTGCTGGACCTCCGGGTCGGCGTCCCAGACGTATGTTAGCGGCATGGCGATGAACACGCCTCGGGCGCCGGTGTCTTTGATTAATTTCGCCAATCGCCTGGCCCGAGTGAACGTTGGTTTTTCGGGATTTCCAGCCGCTTGGGCGTCTTTGCGTCTGGCCAGGATATGATTGAGCCTTCTCTCTGAGGCCTGGAATTGCGGCAGCAGTCCATACAGGGTCGCTTCGCGATAGATCAGTTGATCACCAAACATTGACGACCCTCGCGAGATAAGCACCTCAGCCTGGTCTTCAAAACGCAGAACGTCAGTGCTGAAGCATTCCGGCACGTCGCGGAGATCCAGGAATCGCCCCCCAAGCCGTCGCAAGCGTTTGGGCGGTTTGAGGTCTCGCATGTGATGTCCGGCGAAACCGACTATCACAATGTCCGGGGCCTGATCGACATTACGGAAGAACCGCTCGTAGATGTATATCCAGTCGGTAACGTCTGTGCCCACCGGTACGAACCGATCGATCGCGCACGAATCATCAGCCCCAAGGCGGGCCAGCTCAGCCCGCACTTCGTCCAGTTCAACCCCGTGCATCGTCAGGGAGTTTCCGAAGAACAGCACGCGCGTGCCTTCGGACTCGTGCAGATCGCGTGAGATGTTTGTGAACTGGGCGATATGCACGCGGTCGTAGTCCAGGTAATCAGCGGCAAGACGGGCAGCGCACTCACACAAGGCGAGTACTGCGGCGAGGACCGCGAGAACTTTCCATTCTGTTCTAAAACTTGAAGTAGATGAATTCACTTGGCACCGTTGGTCGCAACAGGATTATCATGAGTACGGCATAACTGTAGGCAGCCGCCCGCCAGGCCCAATGGACTTTCGTCAACCGCATCGGATCACCGGTCCGATCCTGCCAGAACTCGAACAGCATCAGCGGTCCGGCGTAGAACAGGATCGACGTGAAGCAGTATGTGGTGAACCCGCTGGTCTCGAAGTTGGTGAACATTCTGGAGAGCATTGACGCGGCTTGGGACATCGACTCAGCCCGGAAGAACAACCAACCCAAACACGCCAGATGGAACATTACCGCCACGGACAAAATGCTCTTCCATCGCGAGGCGTACGGCTTGATCCTGGGCGTGCGGTTGCGGGAATATTGGTAGTATACAACGAGTATTAGTCCGTGGAAGAGTCCCCAGGCGATATAGGTCCACCCCGCACCGTGCCAGAGCCCGCCCAGCAGCATTGTGAGCATCAGGTTGCGGCAGGTTCGCCAGTGTCCGCCGCGGTTCCCGCCCAGCGGTATGTACAAGTAGTCGCGTAGCCAGGTCGACAGACTAATATGCCATCGTCGCCAGAAGTCGCTCGGGCTGGTGGCTAGGTACGGCATGCGGAAGTTGGTCATCAGGTCGAAGCCCATCCACTTGGCCACGCCGCGTGCGATGGTCGAATATCCCGAAAAGTCGCCGTATATCTGGAAGGCGAACGCATATACGCCCACCAGGCAGTCGACCCCGGAGAGATTGTTGATGTCCTCGGCGAAAATACCGTTAACGATCAGGGCGAGGTTATCGGCGATCACAACCTTTTTGAACAGTCCGATGAGCACCAGGAACAGCCCGTCTGCGAAGTCGTCATAACGCCTGGGGCGCGGGTTGATAACTTGCGGAAGGAGACGGCTTGAGCGTTCGATAGGCCCAGCCACCAACTGCGGGAAGAACGCCACCTACAGCGCGAAGTCGCGCAGGTTGCGCGTCGGCGTGGTGTCGCCTCGGTAAACGTCTATCGTGTAACTCATCGCCTGGAACGTGTAGAACGATATGCCGACCGGCAACACGATCTGAACCGACGGGAGCGAGACCGTCAAGCCGATCGAACTGAGCAGGCTGACAAACTCACCGGCGAAAAAACCGAAATATTTGAACGTGCCCAGCATCCCCAAATTCACAGCCACCGAAAGCCCAACCATCAACTTGCGACGCTTTATGTCGTCAGAGCCCGCCACTCCCAGCGCCGTCAAATAGTTAAGCACCGTCACGATAAGGATTAGCGAAAGGAACGCCCAGTCCCACCATCCGTAGAAGACGTAACTGGCCCCAAGCAGCATCCAGTTCTGCTGCTTGTGCGGTAATATGCGATACAGAAGTATCACAACCGCGAAGAACGTCCAGAATGTATAGCTATTGAATAACACTTAGTTCATTACCGCCCGGTGGGAATATACTATAAGCATCGAACCGTCTGGGGCAAGGCGGGGGTTTCCGCGGCAGGACCGTCGATTGCCGAGTGGAAACAATTCCGATACAATGAGCGACAAAAGAATGCTTGGTTGAACCATAAAAAAAAGATGAAAGGTGTTTGGACAATGGATAGTAATGACAAACTTGATCTTGGTCGCCGTAGTTTCATTCAGGGCCTCGGAGCCGGTGCGGCCGCATTAGGAATGCTCTCCATGGCGCCGTCATTAAATGCTGATGACCTGCCGCGGGATGCTAATGGCAACGTGATTCCCGGTTTCGGGAAAGATGGCGGGAAGAACACGGCATACAAACCCAACGAGAAGCCTGGAAAGTGGGTCAAGAAGTCTGATCGCAAAATCCGTGTCGGTATCGCAGGTTACGGACTCTGCCGCTTCGGCGCCGCTTTCTTCTATCAAAATCACCCCAATGTTGAAGTAGTGGCGGCCACCGATCTCGACCCCGGCCGCTGTAAGGCTCTGGCCAAAGCCGTCGGAGCCAAGAAGACATACCCCTCTTGCGAAGAGATGATCAAGGACAAGAGCATTGAAGCTATCTATATCGCCACAGATGCACCAAGTCATGCACGTTTGGCGATCATGGGCCTGAATCACGACAAGCACGTGGTTTCTGCGGTTCCGGCTGTGTTTGGTTTTGAAGCGGAGGGAGATGCGGAAAAATTATTTGCTGCCGTCAAAAAGAGCGGTAAGAAATACATGATGAACGAGACCTCGACGTTCCATGCAGATCTCTACTCAAAACGAATGCAATACCAAGCCGGCGCCCTGGGCAAGATCATTTACTCAGAGGGCGAATATTATCACGACAATGTCGGCACGATTGGAAGCTACAACCCCAAAAATGGAAAGATCGACCTCAATGGCTGGCGACGAGCTCTGCCGCCGATGTGGTATCCGACACACGCGACAGCCTATTACGTTTCGGTGACCGGCGGCGGTCGATTTACTGACGTTTCGTGCCTGGGCATGCCCAGCTACTACGCCGGGTACAAAAACGGAAAGAACGCTCACAAGAACGCCTTTGGCACGGAAGTGGCGCTGTTCAGAACGAGTGAAGGCGGAATGTCGCGTATGGCTGTGAGCTGGGACATGAAAAACGCCCACGGCGAGCAAGGGCGCGTCTACGGACAGAAGCCGCACAACAAGAAAATCAGCGGCGCACGCCCCGCCCTACCGCCCGGAGTAGGCGGCGGCGGGCATGGTGGCTCGCACGGCCACCTGACAAACAACTTCATCGAATCGATCTTGCTGAATAAAAAGCCAATTGTGGATGTGACTGAGGCCTTGAACATGACGCTGGCCGGAGTGATAGCTCACAAGTCAGCGATGAAAGACGGCCAATGGATGAAGGTGCCGCAATATAAACTGTAGCCAAACGACATTTACCATGTCTACGGGCCGGTATGATACGAATTCGGAGGAATCATCAATCCTGTCCGAAGTCCCCGCTGCCTTAGTGCCCGTGCGACATCATCAGCACCCCGAAATGCTCCCGTATCGCATCAAAGTTCGCGGCTCCGAACACCAGGCCGACGATTACAATAATACCGACTGCGATCAGATTGGCGACCAGGCTGGCCATCACCGTCACCGTAACAACGCTGCGCCACTGACAGCCCAAAATACGCTTGGTGAAATACGCCGCAAAAATGAAGTTCAGCAGCACAAGAAGAAACATCAAGATCATCGAAGCGATCGGCGAGGGCTCCTTGTCTTGCATAAACGAGCCTATTGTCGCCAGAATCACCAGCAACAAAATTTCCAACCCAGCGTAAATCAGCGACAGGTACATGCAACGCATGAAAGTTGTATCGACAAGAGAGAACCAGGCCCCCCACCGCAGGCACAAAGCGCAGAACACCCAAAAAAGCAGCATCGCAGCGAGGAACCACGCCCATAAATGCCCGAACGGCACAATCCTCGGTTCCGACCGGCCAGTCTGAATCTGGTCGCGCAGATTGGCCATACCTTCGTCATAGTCCCGTTGCATAGCTTCGAAGTCAATATCCTCAGGCCGGTGCGTCTCGGAGCCTCCGTCGGGCAAAACCAACCGCTGACCAACCCGGATACCGTATGGCGATTGAATACCGTTAAGATCAGCGATCTCTTTCCACCGCCGAGCCGAGCCAAGCTGCTCGCTGGCGATCTTCGACAGCGTATCTTTCGGAGCAACCGTATACTCACGAGCCTCCAGCGAAGAAACAGTAACCGCAACTACAAAAATAGCGATAAGTAATGTTGTGAGCCTGGTCATGTTAATGCAAACGCCCCTTTGGTTCATTTCTTCTGGTAGACCCGCACGTATTCGATTTCGTAGCGTGTGGGGAATTTTGTTTTTGACGGGTCACCGCCGGCCTTTCCGCCTATCGCCAGATTGATCAACATGTAATGCTTCTGGCGAAACGGGTTCTTCGGGCCGCGATCGGTCGGGTTGATCGTTTTGGTCACGTCGATCGTGTTCAGCAGCAGATCGTCAACGTAGAGCTTTATGCTTTTCTCGTCCCAGTCCATCCGCCAGACGTGAAACTTCTCATCCCACTTCGGATCACCGAACGACTTGACGGGTTTCTTGAAGTCGTCCCACTTTGCTTTCCAGCGGGCCTTCGTGCCCCAGCAGGCGTTGGCGAGGATCTTCCCACCGTAAAATTCCATCAGATCGATCTCGCCATTGCTCGGCCACTCGCCCTCAACACCGAGGAACCATATCGCCGGCCAGAGTCCGTTTTGCGTTTTGATGCGGGCTTTGATCTCGAATCGCCCGTATTTCCAACTGGCCAGGCCCTTGGTGATCAGGCAGGACGAAGTATACTCGATAAACTTCCTGGACTGCTTCCAGCCCCCCGCGCCCTTCTTGTAGTTCGGATTGGCCTTTCGCTCGCGACGCCCCTCTATAACGAGGCGCCCATCCTTGCAAAAAGCGTTTTCCTTCTGGTACCACTGAAGCTCATTATTGCGGACGAACCCGTGCTCGTAGGTCCATTTTTTCGGATCGGGGCGCCCGTCAACATTAAACTCATCAGACCACACCAAACGATAACCATCACTCGGCGCCTTCCGCGCCGCCCACGCCGCAGACAGCAGCAACATAACCGCAACCAGTACTATTGCACGTTTCATTTTTCGCTCCTTGAGCCTCGTTTTTCAGGCTCGGCCACCCACCCGCGGAAACGCTTTAGCAGTCGCGGGACTATTTCTTCGCGGTGGCGAGTCAGGGCGTCTGTGTGCACGCCGCCTTCGATTGTCCATAGCTCTTTCGGGGCTTTCGCCCTTTCGTGCAGGAGTTTCCCGTGGTAATAAGGGACTACGCGATCGGCTGTCCCGTGGATGATAATCAGCGGTGTCGGGCTAATTTTGTCGACTACGTTTATGGGGCTGTAGTCGTCGCTCAGCAGCGAGCCAGCCACCGGTTTCAGCGACGAGCCAACGTGATCCTTGCCAACTTCCTCGTACGACGAGAACGCCGAGTCGATAACCACGCCGACGATCCCGTCGAACTTATTGCCCCCCAGGGCGGTTATCGCATTGGCCCCACCGAGGCTCTGGCCGATTACGATAATCTTAGTGCGATCGACATCGTCGCGGCCTTGCACATACTTTATCGCTGCCGTCGAATCCTGATACAGTCCCGCCCGGCTCGGTGAACCGGCCGACGCCCCATAACCGCGATAGTCGAACACGAACAGATTGAATCCGTTCTGCGGGACCCACGAGACATAAGAATAATGCGACGTCATATTCTGTGCGTTACCATGAAAATGAATAAGCGTCCCGGCCGCCGGCGTAACAGAAGGCACAAACCACCCCGAAAGCACAGTACCGTCGCGGCTGGGGAACCGAACCTCTTCAAACCGCAACCCATCACGCGCAGGGGTTCGGTAGACTTTACCATCAGGATGATAAAACGCCCGATCAACACTAGCGCACCCCGAGAAGAACCCACACGCCAATAAAGTAATAATTACACGATTCATAATGGCGGTATTCTATTATTTTTTCTTCTCCAGTTCCCGTTCCTTCTTTTTTTTCAGACTGATCTGCAGAGGGCGTTTCACGCCATGGGCCGCCAGCCACGTTAGAAGATAATCCAAACTCTCTTCGGTAAAAAACGCATCGCTGGGCAAATAGTTCGAACGCAAAGTACTATCGTGAACCAAACCAAAAGACATCAGCAACTCAGTATCCTTAGACACCAGGAACTCACTATCCTTGTAGAAATAGAATATCGGGTTCCCGCGGCGATTACATTCACAACGCCCCCCAAACGGGAGTTCAACCAAACGCAAATTGCTCAGAAACGCCTTGATCTCTTTTGCGTCGGTGATCGTGAAGTATTGTTCAGCCTTGCCCCCATCGTCTGGAGATTGGGGCGATACGCTTATTCGGTTAACGCCCTTCAGATTCGCCTGCAATTCCTCATTCCATTTGTGTTTCACCCTGCACTTGGGATTCGTCTTGCGAAATGCCTGAACGGCTTTCGCGTCCAGTTTCGTACACATAACCTGTAGTTCTAAGAGTGCAGGCATTCGCTGCATTGGAAGCTTACTGACCGGGGTGATGTAGGCATTCACGCGTTGCAATTTCGGTAGTCCGCCAAGCGGCGAAAGATCAGTAACACCGCTATACCATAGATCCAACCACTCCAGTTGCTTCATCCCACGCACGAACTCAATGTTCTTCAGCTTCATGCAAAAAGACAAGTCCAGTTCACGCAGTTCCGTCAGCGACGCCAGTGCGTTCGTATTCGCAAGGCCTCCACCACTCAAATTGAGGTGTCGAAGATGCTTGTTCTTCGAGATAAGCCTTGTATCCAAACTGCCGCTTGTGCGCAGAACGAGTACTCGCAAATCAAACTGACCAAGCGGTGTATAGTCGATTTCCGAAAGAGCAGTGCTACTATAATTTACGTTAAGATAGCGTAATTTCGTCGGGAGCTTTGAATATACATCACCCCTCTTGAATGGTGGGGGCTTCCTGACCGTCACACAAGTGCGGAGCGGATCAATCTGGCTGAATCGCTTTTCAATACCCTCGGGCCAGACCTCGATTACAAGACCCCAAAGCCCCTTGACCTCCGCAGCCGAGAGTTTCGCCAGCGGATTGCTTGTGCCCCATTCCCGTCCCTCTGGAGCGAACCAACGCCCTACACGCACGCCGACTACACGTTTCTTGCCATTCTCCAACAGGCATAGACGGCCGTCCTTTCTATCGGTTTTTATAAAATCACACTTCTTATGCTTACCCAGCGTCAACAGATGACCGTCGATATTCACAAGATCACCGGCCTTGGGATTATCGTCATCGCCGTCGAGAGATATAATGTCCGGGTAGACCGGGTCGCCATTGAGTGTAAATGTGTATTTCGACTTTTCGGCGCCCTGTGCGGCGATGGCGGCGAGAAACAGGACTAGCATAGTAACTGGAACCGCTTTCATATTATCTCCCTAAGTCAACATTCCCACTAATTCGCAGAACCGGATAACCCAGCCAAACCCAGTATCACACACCGAACCAGTCGCTGTCAAGATGAACGATACTTCTCGCACACGCTGCTGCCCTGCCCGTTGCCGTAGCCGTAGCCGTGTCGTTTTTCGTCGTTCGCCGTTTGCCGTTGACGTTCGCCAATTGCCAATTGCCACGCCGTTGCCACTTGCCGCGCCGTTATGTTATCATGCGACCTTGATAATATATGGAGCCCAACGCCTTGACTGACAACACACAAAATGACGGCCGGACATTTCTGGAGTTTTTCGCTGGGATAGGGCTGGTCCGCATGGGGCTCGAAGCCGCCGGTTGGACGCCCGTTTGGGCTAACGATATCGATCAGCAAAAACAAGCCATGCACGACACGCATTTCGACGACGCGGTGTCGCATTTCAATCTTGGCGATATCCATTGGCTCGATGCGAATCTGATACCTGACGCCGACCTGGCGACCGCATCGTTCCCGTGCACCGACCTGTCGCTGGCCGGCGGGCGAAAAGGGCTCGATGGTGAGCATTCCTCGGCGTTCTTCGGGTTTGTGAACGTACTGGCCGACATGGGCGAGCGACGCCCTAAAGTAATTATGCTCGAAAACGTGTGCGGGTTCCTCAGTTCGCGCGGCGGAGCCGACTTCCGCGAAGCTATGCTCCAACTGAACGAACTGGGATACAGTGTCGACCCGTTCGTGCTGGACGCAAAATGGTTCGTCCCGCAAAGCCGCCCGCGACTGTTCGTCATCGGATCACGAACAGAAACACCAGCGCCCAACGACTGGTCGCTGGTGGAAAACGCATCGCGGATTCGCCCGGCGGCGATTTGCGAATTCATCGCAGCCCATCCCGATATCCGCTGGTCGATTCGCGAACTGCCCGACCCGCCGCACTACTCGCGAAAACAACTCGACGATATCCTGGAACCGCTGGCCGACGACGATCCGCAATGGTGGTCGAAAAAGCGGGCCGACTATCTGTACAGTCAAATGAGCGACAAGCACAAGGAGATCGCCAACGGCTGGATGGCGCGGAAGGAATGGTCATACGGTACGGTGTTCAGACGAGTGCGGGCACAAGGCGACGGGACGAAGAAATCGATGGCCGAACTGCGATGCGACGGCCTGGCCGGCTGCCTGCGAACGCCCAAAGGCGGAAGTGCGCGTCAGATACTGTTCAAAGCGGGCTTCGGTAAATACGCAGCCAGACTGGTAACCCCCCGCGAATGCGCCCGCCTCATGGGCGCGGGCAGTTTTCATATGAACGCCCCGATAACCCAGGCCCTGTTCGGCTTTGGCGACGCGGTTTGCGTACCGGCGATATCGTGGATCGCCGAAAACTACCTGAACCCTTTAACGGATAGTGATCAGTAATCAGTGAGCAGTGACGGCAGTGATCAGTAACGACCACGGCAACGACAACGACAACGACAACGGCAACAGCTTTGCCTTTACTGATTACTGA
>JABGPF010000512.1 GCA_018645065.1 Phycisphaerales bacterium | reverse complement strand
CGCTCTCCTTCAAAGGCAAGATCGCAGAATGCTCGCGATGGCAAGCGAGCTTCTTGAGCGTCTGCGAGCTGACAACTTTGGAGCGCGTGTAGCAGCCGAATTTGCCGCTGCATCAAGAGATCTCGATATCAAACTACTGACGTCGGCTCTTGAGCAACTCGATCTCGCTCGAATTGACGGATTTGGAGCGCAGATGGCTGCTGCCTTGAGTGAGCTTGCGCAACTACCGACGATCGAACTCCCAGCTCCCGATCTCAGCTTGTTCGCCGACACGGCAGGAACCATCGCCGCATTTGAGCTTCGGACATTCCCCGATCCGGTCAGATTGGAGAGCTTTGCGAAGCTTCAGGCGGACCTCCTTCAAGTCAATGCGGTCGCGAATCGGGCTGAGCTGGCGCAGGCCGGCGAATACCTCTCAGCTCGCTATGAATTGCCGGAAGTTTGGCAATCCCAATTCCAACTAATTGGGTCGCAGCTGAGCAATTACTCCGGAAGCCCCACGGCTGCTTTTGATGCGGCAGAGCGGGTCGCGACCGACTTTGGATGGCCACTGCCGATCTTCGTCCCCTCCGACCCTCTCCTTCGACTTACGTCGATTTCGAAGCCATCCGCGAGCAAAGTATCCACGGCGATAAAGACCATATTCGCCCCAAGGACGCAGGCCTACTCGTTGGTGCAGAAGAAGCTCCTCGACAGCAAACATTTCAAGCCACGCCGTCCTGCTCTGCGGCAAGCGTTCCGCGCGATCCAAAGACGTGAGTGGTATCTCGTTGTGAGCACATTGCTTCCCATGGTTGAAGGGGTTCTCGTCGACGCGATGTGGCCTCCTGGCAGTCGGCCAAAGCGTGGAAGGAAGGTACGGGAAGCGGTTGCCAAGATGTCGAAGCTGGATGAAGTCGGCCTTCGATTGGCCGTAACAACATTGGAAACAATGATCCTCGGCGCCGGCTCCGGACGCTCGCTATACAAGGGTTTCGATCCGAACGATTATGGGGGCCCGGGTGAACCCCGGGAATTGAATCGGCACGCCATAGCCCACGGGGCGGCTCACCGCTATGGGAACGGCACTAACGCGTACAGGCTGCTGCTGATTCTCGTTCTTATCGCGGAATGTCTCGAACTCGCCGACGCCATCAAGCCGTGACCTTGTGATCGTGATGTCGCGAGGCTGGACTCGATTTCTACGCAGCGACCCCTGGCGAGCGGATCGAATCCAAACTGATCCTAAACGCTGACCTCATTACCCCCGGCATCCGCCGAGCGATAAACGGCGTCGACGAACTTGTGGACGCGGAGGGCGTCTTCGAGGGTGGCGTATTCGGCGGTCGGACGGCCCATGACGGCGTTGACAAAGTTCGTGCCGGGGCCGGGGAAGTAGTCGTCCATGATCCCGTCCGGGCTCGCCTCGACGGTGGTTTCGCCAGTTTCGAAGTCATTCCAGAAGACGGTCGGGTGCAGGAAGGCGCCGGGGCCGACCGATCGCAACATGATGGCGCCCTTGTCGCCGAAGAAACTGATGTCTTCCCAGAGATAGCCGGCGACGGCGGGGCCGAGTCCGGTGGTGAACACCGAGCCGATCGGGCCGTCCTGGAACTGGAAGCTGACCGCCGCGTCGACATCGACTTCGGAGCCCATGCGGTCGACCCGGGCCGAGATGACCGCCGTGTCTTTGCCGATGGCGTGGTGGATGAAATCCAGGGTGTGCGCGCCGGTGTCCAGGATGAACCCGCCGCCGGACATCTTCTCGACGGTGCGCCAGGTGGTGCTATTGCGCTCGAACCAGTTCTCGGTGTGGACCAGGCTGACGCCGTGGACCTTACCGATCTTGCCGTCGCGCAGGGCCTTCACGATCCCCTGGTAGACCGGGATGAAGCGCCGGTTGTAGGAGACCAGGACGATCTTGCCGGTGGCGTCGCGCTTGGCGATGGCGGCCTCGACATCGGCGGG
>JABGPF010000511.1 GCA_018645065.1 Phycisphaerales bacterium | reverse complement strand
CTTGTCCCAATGCGGCTTTTCGAGCCGCGCGTCATACTCTTCACCGGCGACGAGTTGGTTGGCTCCGATCGCTCCGCGGGTGGTCTTCCAGGTTTTGTCTGTCAACAATTGCGTCTCGGTTCCATCTTCATGGGTAACCGTCATCTGCAGGATGGCTCGCGGACCATATCCCCAGGGCCCACCCTTTTCCCATGGCAAGATGCTCGCAGCGCTGTACCAGCCGTTGCCCAGCATGATGCCGATCGCGTTCTCGCCAGGCTTCAGGAAACTCGTGACGTCGTAGGTTCGATACAGGACCTCCTTGGAATAATCCGTCAGGCCAGGTGAAAGCACATCGTCCGAAACCTTCTTGCCGTTAATGTACAGTACACTCCAGCCCAGCCCTGAGAAGCGGACCCGTGCTCGCCGGATGCCCTTGGTCACGGCGAACTCCTTCCGCAACAGCGGTGCGGGTGCGTTCGCTACAGGCGGGCTGGGAGGCGTGACTCCGATCCATTGGCCCTTCCAGTCACTTTGTTCCATGAGCCCCATCTCGAAGCTGCCCGGCTGGCTCCAGATCGATGGCCGGCCCTGGTTGTCCCAGACCTGGACTTTCCAATAACACTTCTCACTGCTTGAGAGCGGTTTTCCTCGATATTCGACGTTTACCGACTCTGCGGACGCAATCTTCCCGCTGTCCCATTTGTCACCGGTGTTGGAGCGAAGCCTCTCCTCGCTGCTAGCCACCAGAATTTGGTACGCCGACTGCATTTGGGCCCACTTGTCTGAATCAAGCAGCCAGCCGAACCGAGGTTGGGGCGTATCGACGCCCAGCGGGTTGGTCGCGTACTCGCAGGTCAGTTCCGAAGTCGCCAGTTCTGCTTGCTGCTCGGCGCAGTGTGCCGTTGCGCTCGACAGAACGGTTACGGCGAAGCACAACGTCAGACTGACGGCGATGGTTCCTATATGTTGTTGAATGAACATGCTCTGGTTTCCTTACTTTTGATGCCGACGCAGCCATAAACGATTGTGCGGACATTACGGGCCGTACGACCTCGAAGGGACGCATCGGCGTCAATATCTTTTGATGCCGACGCAGCCATAAACGATTGTGCGGACATTACGGGCCGTACGACCTCGAAGGGACGCATCGGCGTCAATATCTTGTCAGAACTCCAGCTCGACGCGTTGACCCGTGTATTGAATTTCTTTGGTTGTGCCGTCCGGAATGAGTTCAACCAGGAATGTCCGCGCAGGGTTTTCCTCTGCTTGTGGCTCAATGATCAAACGCCGGGCGGCATCGTCCCATTGAATAAGCGTTTCAACAGAAGAGCCCTTCAGGTAATCGAGGCTGACGCCGTCGTCGTCATACAAGGTGAATTGCCCATCGGCGCCCTGGTAGATCTTGAGCGTCGTCGGTTCCTCTACCTCCTGACCCGTGTACTGACGGACCGGGTCAAACGGAATGATCGCCCCTGCGCGGACATAGATCGGCATGGTGGCCAGATCAACGCTACGCTGAACCGTTCGGCCACCGGCTATGCCTTCGCCGGTCCACCAGTCATACCACTTGCCTGCAGGCAGATAGACTTCTCTGGACGTCGCGCCCTTTTCATGGACCGGGGCGATCAGCATGTCGCAACCCCATAGGTACTGGTCCCGGATTGCACTGGCTTTCCTGTCCTTCGGGTAGTGCAGCCACATCGACCGCATCATGGGCATACCGGTTTCACGGGCTTCCCAGGTCAACGTGTAGTTATAGGGCAACAGCTGATACCGCAGTTCGATATACTTCTTGGCGATTGGTTCAATCGCGGGGTTGTTCAGTTCGGACTTCGGCGGGGCGTAGCTGCCTTCGCCTGTGCCGGGTTCGCTTTGGCCCCATGCCCAGGGAAGGCGATTCTCCCACCCTCGACCATGGCACCGCATCAGCGAATTGAACGCGGCAAACTGCACCCAGCGTGCATACAGTTCGG
>JABGPF010000510.1 GCA_018645065.1 Phycisphaerales bacterium | reverse complement strand
GCGAGAAATACAATATAGGCTCGTTTCGTAACGCGGTCAATCGTGGCTGCAAGCGAGCGGGCGTTCTGCGGTTTACTCCCTACGACCTTCGCCGAAGCGCCGCAACTAGGATCAGGTCGGAACTCGGCAAGGAAGCCGCCAAGCTGATCCTCGGCCACGTCAGCACCGACACCACAGAAATCTACCTCCTTGATGAAGTCAAAGAGACCATGAAAGTCGCCAAACAGCTTGATGCATCCCAGGATTGATAGGCTGGAAGTGTCCGAGGCCTATCTGGCACACTCCTAAAAGACGCTGGCCCGGGTCTACAGCAATCGGGATTTCGACAAGCTCGCCGACGCATTGGGGACCATGGAAACTAAACACGCTACGGTGTTCGCTTATACCGAAGCGATTACCTCCTACAAGAAGGCGATACTGATGAGAGCTTTATCAACCTGCTACGCGCTGAAGCGCTTGATTCCCTGCCGCAATACCTGGCCGATGAGGTTCTTTAAGGAAGGTGTACGTATGCCAGCTAAACTATCGATTGCATTCAAACCCAAAGGCGTAACATTGCCGTTGGACAAGATTCTATCGCTCAAAAGTCTGACCAAGAGTACTCGCTCATCCCGGCGGTATCTTCGGATCGAGGCGTCCATGCAGGAAGTCGGCATCATCGAACCGCCTATTGTGTTTCCCCAAAAAGGCGGCAAGGGAGTCTACATGATGCTCGACGGCCATGTGCGTCTTGATATAGCTAAACGCCTCGGATTTGAAACCTTGTTCTGCCTTGTCGCCACCGATGACGAGGCGTTCACCTACAACCACAAGGTAAACCAACTGTCGCCAATTCAGGAGCATTTTATGATTTTCCGCGCCATTGAAAACGGCGTGTCCGAAGAGAGAATAGCCAAGACGCTGAACGTGAACGTCGGCACGATTAAGCAGAAGCGAGACCTTTTGACGGACATTTGTCCGGAGGCCGTTGAGCTCTTGCGGAATCGTCGGGCATCAGCGGGTGCGATTCGCGAAATGAAGCGAGTTAGGCCAATGCGCCAGATAGAAATGGCAGAGTTGATGGTTGCTTCCAACAATTACACCGCCGCCTACGCAAAGTGCCTGGTGGCGGCCAGTTCGTCCGCTCAGTTGCTTGAACCGGACAAGAATGTGTCTATTTCCGGGATCGAAGAACGCGATGTCGCTCGCTTGCAGAGTGAGATGCAAAAAATGGAACGGGAGTTTGCCTTGGTCCAGGAGGAATATGGACAGGATATGTTGAATCTTGTTGTGGTTGTTGGATATCTGCGAAGTCTTCTGGGCAATGCGGCGGTGGTGCGATTCCTGTCACAAGCGGAACCCGCGATGTTGGGTGAGTTTCAGAAGATCATGGACTATGTCGACATGAAGGCTACTGGCTGAAAGCGTGAGACTGCTTTCGGATCAGTAACTATAAGGATTTACATGCAAAAGTCTCAAAAACGGCCTTTTTCGCGTGCTGCGCCTCCCCAGTTATGACTGTTAAGAGCAACAATTCGATCCCATTGCCTGACGACGCTATCGCAGTAACGAATTACTACGAGCTTGGCCGCTATTTAAGCAAGTTTGCCGAGGGTAGCTTGGATTTGGTGCTGTTGCTGGGTAGGTCAGGCTCCGGAAAGACCGAAGCAGTCAAACAGGCCCTGGGGATTGACGATCATCACAAGAGCGGTGCGTTGTATGTCGAGGGGCACGCTCAGCCGTTCGGCTTGTACCAAAGCCTGTGGCGCCACCGCGACAGCCCCGTGGTGCTCGATGACCTTGATCGGCTTTACGCCAACCCCGATTGCGTCCGTATCCTCAAGCCGTTGTGCAACACACGGCGAGCTAAACGAATCAGCTGGTTGAGCAATGCAGTAGCCGCCGTGCCGGAACTGCCGACAGAGTTCACGACCACCAGCAGCGTCATGCTCATCGTCAACGAGTGGCGATCGCTCA